>CAZAIF010000001.1:0-58071 GCA_964485125.1 uncultured Oscillospiraceae bacterium
ATGGCCGGGGGTCATAAGAAAGCAGTATGCCGGAATCGCCAGCAGCTGTGCGTTGCTAGGCTTAGACAACAACTCCCGGCTTGCCAGCTTCTTCAGAAATGGAAACCATTGCAAGGTACACCCCCATGCGGTTAGAGCAAATAGGAGGAGTTGTTTTGTGATAACTGGAGAATTAAGCGGATCAGACAGAGGAACTTTCTCTCTTTCTGTCAAAGCTTGATTTGCAAGAAATAAATCATTGACATTGCAAAAATAAAGGAGTAATATGTGCCCAGAAGGAAAAAGAGCAATAAAAATGAATTTTTAGAATTGTATAAATTGCATTTTTGACAAAGGCGTTGGGATGTTTTCAATCCGACGCCTTTGTCATTTTATGAAACAAGCGTGAAAGAGGGAATGCCAGATGCAGTCGCCAAGCAATTTTTTTGAATGGATTATTTTCCTGATCCAGCAATACCACAACTCCTATCTCCAGGGACTGATTACCACACTGGAGACCTCCCTCACGGGTACCCTGTTGGGGTGCTGTCTGGGATTCCTGACAGGGATCGTTCAGTCGGTGAACGTGCGGAAGGAGACTAAACTCATAAAAAGAGTTCTGCTGATGATTCCTCGAGGCATTGTCAAAATCTATGTCACGGTGTTCCGCGGGACCCCCATGATTGTTCAGGCTATGCTGGTTTACTACGGCTTTGCCCAGTATTGCGGCATCAATATCGGCTCTTTTCAGGCGGCCATCCTGATCATTACGCTGAATACCGGTGCCTATATGGCGGAGACCGTGCGGGGCGGAATCAACTCCATCGATCCTGGACAGGTGGAGGGAGCCCAGGCACTTGGTATGAATTACTGCACCATGATGCTGCATATTATCCTGCCTCAAACCATTCGAATCATCGCGCCTCAGTTAGGCAATACCTTTGTGTCCAATATCAAGGATACCTCGGTGCTGAACGTCATCGCCGTTACCGAGCTGTTCTATGTTACCAATGCGGTGGCGGGCACTTATTTCCGTATGTTTGAAGCGTTTACGATCACTGCGCTGATCTATCTAACGCTGACCATTGTATTCAACTTCCTGTTGAGGCTTCTGGAGTCCTATTTGGCAGGCAGAAGCGATTATGAAATTATTTCCATCGAACAACTGACGGCGGCTCAGGAAAAGAAGGAGTGATCTGACATGGAAAAGGAGACAAGAACACGGGCTGAGATCCCTTATGATGGCCCAGTGATCGGGCTTCGGAACCTGAAGAAACGCTTTGGCGACCACCTGGTGCTAGAGGATGTCTCTTTTGACTTGAACCAGGGGGATGTAGTTTCGGTGATCGGATCGTCCGGATCGGGAAAATCCACCCTTCTGAGGTGCATTAACCGGCTGGAGGTTCCGACCTCAGGTCAGGTTCTCTATCACGGAGAAGAGATTCCATCCGGCACGGCAGCATTAAATCGATTTCGTGCTAAGGTGGGAATGGTGTTCCAAAACTTTAACCTGTTCAATAATATGACGGTGATGGAGAACTGCATGGCGGGGGTTCGGCTGGTCAAGCATGTGGACAAGGATGAGGCCGCTGAGATCTGCATGCGGTATCTGACCAAGGTGGGGATGGCGCCATACAGAAAGGCGAAGCCGCATCAGCTTTCCGGAGGAATGAAGCAGCGGGTAGCCATTGCCCGGGCTCTGGCCATGGAGCCGGAAGTGATCCTCTTTGACGAGCCCACCTCTGCTTTGGATCCGGAGATGGTTGGGGAAGTGCTTCAGGTCATGAATACTTTGGTCGCAGAGGGGCTGACGATGATTATTGTTACCCACGAGATGGCCTTTGCCCGAGATGTCTCCACCCGAACCATTTTTATGGATAATGGGTATATTGTGGAGGAGGGTTCGCCAGAGCAGCTGTTCAACGATCCGATCCAGGAGAGAACCCGTATGTTTTTGTCCCGGTTCATCTCAGGCTGAGAGCGCACATTCCGCGCCGGACGATAAGAAAAGGAGGACATTATGAAGAAGATCATTGCCTTAATGCTGAGTTTCGCTTTTGTGCTTACCCTGACCGCCTGTTCCAGCACATCCGGCCAAGAATCGGACGAAGAGAAGCGGGAAGTGCTTCGGGTTGCCATGTCCGCCGATTACGCACCCTTTGACTGGATTCAGGAGGACGACTCCAATGGGGCGGTGCTCACCACCAACGGATCGTACATGAACGGCTATGATGTGCTCATCGCCCAACTGATTGCAGATGAGCTGGACATGGATCTGGAGATTACGCAGATTGACTGGGACGGCCTGATTATGTCCGTCACCTCGGATCGGGTAGACTGTGCCATCGCAGGAATGAGCATCACCAGTGAGCGAGCTCAGTCAGTGGATTTCACAGATCCCTATTACAATGCGGATATCGTGGCCGTGGTCAGCGGGGACAGTGTCTACGCTTCGGCCACGAACCTGACGGATCTTGAGGGCGGAGTGTTTACCTCTGCGTTGAATACGGTTTGGTACGATGTGCTGGATCAGATCACAGAATTTGCCACCAAGGGCACGGCCCTGGATACCTTTGCTGCCATGGTTTCCGCCGTGAATGCGGGCATCATCGACGGATTCACCTGTGACTATCCCTCCGCACTCTCTCTGCAAATCACGAACCCCGATTTGGTGATTCTGGACTTTGCCGATGGAGACGGTTTTGAGGTCAGCTCCGAGGAAACTGATTTGGGCATCGCCTGTCAGCAGGGCAGCGATCTGGTGGAGAAAATCAACGCGATTTTGGCAGAACTAAGTCAGGAGGAGCGGGATGCGCTGATGGATCAGGCAGTGGAAGCCCAGCCTGCCTCGGTGCTCTCCTGAGCGGAATCCAAACACTGAAGCAGAGCGGTGCGCAGAGGGCGGAAAGCCGGTGCATTGCCCTGGTCGGAACTCTCAGCGCGAGCCGCGAGCAAAGAGGGGAATGATCCATATCAAGTCCGTGGAAAGAAATTTTGGGAAATATGTCTTATCTTCCATGGTCACCATGTTTTTGCAGAGTGCCTATTCTATTGTAGACGGCCTGTTTGTCAGCAATTTGATCGGCGATACTGCATTGTCTGCCATCAATGTGGCCTGGCCCATCATTGCCGTTATCACTGCTATTGGAACGGGAATCGGATGCGGCGGTGCAGTTATCATGTCCACCCAGCAAGGGGCCGGCCATCAGGAGGAATCCAACCTGGTTCGAGGCAATGTCATTGTGGCCCTGCTGGCCTCGGGCGTGTTTTGCTCCGGGGTGGCGCTGATTGTGCTGAAGCCGGTGCTGCGGCTAATGGGGGCGCAGGATGAGCTGCTGCGTTACGCCATTGCCTATGGCCGGATCATGCTGGTCGGCGGAACGGTGCAGGTGCTCTCCTGTGGACTGACTCCTTTGCTGCGCAACAACAACCGGGCTGTCACGGCCATGATGATTATGATCGGCGGTCTGTTGTGCAACCTGGGGCTGGATTTTATCTTTATGGCGATCTTTCAGTGGGGAATCGAAGGAGCCGCCGCCGCATCCCTGTGCGCACAGTTCTTTACCGTAATTGCCTGCCTGACCATTTTGGCGGGCAAACGGGAGGATCCGCTCCGGCCTGGACAGCTGCGGCCGCGCCGCAGATTTTGGCTGCGTATTTTTTTCAATGCAATCTCTCCCTTTGGAATTTCCCTGACCCCGTCCCTTCTCATTCTCTATCACAATGTGGCGTGTATGAGCTCCGGCAGCGATTTGGCGGTAAACGCATATGCCCTGATCACCTCCACCGTAGGCTCCTATCGGATTTTGCTCATCGGAGTAGCGGACGGCATCCAGCCTCTGGCCAGCTATGCCAACGGCGCCCAGGACTACGACGGGCTACGACGGATTCGCAACAAATCCATCCTATGCGCTGTGACCGTCAGCGTGCTGCTCTTCCTGTTTACCGTATGCACAGCCCGGTTTTATCCCAGCCTGTACGGTTATGTGGGTGAGTCTGCGGAGTTGGGACTCCATGCGGTGCTGCTTACCTCGGCTCAGCTCATTTTCACCGGCCTGGTTCGGGTAACAAATTCCTTTTTCTATGCTGTGGGAAAGATCAACTACTCCCTGTTCATGATCTACTTTGACCCACTGGTGTCAACGCCTCTTATGCTGGTGATTCTACCCCGGCTATGGGGTCTGGACGGAATCTGGCTGACTGCCGTGGTGACTCAGCTGATGCTCAACATCGTGGCGGTCTGGATGTTCTTTCGGTATAGCCGGCAGTTGCGCAGGACAGAACAAATACAGCGGCAGAAAATTCAGTATCAGAAAAGGAGTGTAGCGCACAAATGAACATTGTCGTGATAGAGGAGAATATTGCCCAGCCGGACATCACCACCGGGGAGCTGACCCGGAGATGGGAGCGGCTCAAGAGCCTTCCGGGTGTCGGCGAGGTGCGGATCGTGGCTCCGGAGCGCTATCCATCTGTGGCAGAGTTGAGCAATCTGTCTGCCGGCGCCGATGCCCTGTTTGGGGTTTGGATCGGGTCGGATCTGATGAACGCTAAATTCCTGTCGGATCATCCAAAGCTGCGGTATATCGCGACCCTGGGACACGGCTGGGAACCCTTTGACGTAGAGCTGACCCGGCGGCACGGATTGACTATCTCCAACACCATCTATGGCGGGCAGACCATCGCGGAATATGCTTTTGCCCTTTTGATGGAGGTGTGCCACCATGTGTCTGTCCATGACCGCCGGGTGAAGACGCTGGATTGGAGCCGGCCGGAGAACCGGGAGGAATTTTGCCTGGCGGTCACCCCGCAGATTGAGTTGTTCGGCAAGACTATGGGGATTGTTGGGCTGGGGGAGATCGGATACGCCATGGCCCGGATGGCATATGGTTTCGGAATGCACGTGGTGGCGCACAGTGTTCATAGGAAGCAGGGAGAGAAATATCGGTTTGTAGAGCAGACCGACAGCCTGGATGAGCTGCTGGAGCGCAGCGACGTTATCTCTCTGCATATGCCCCATACGCCTGCCACTGAGCGCATAATCGATGGTCGGGCCATCGAAAAAATGAAGGACGGAGTCATCCTCATCAATACCGCACGGGGGGCGCTGCTGGACGAGCAGGCGCTGGCCGAAGCTCTGTACACTGGTAAGGTTCGGGCTGCCGGACTGGACGTGCTGACGGAGGAGCCGCCCCGGCACGGGTCGCCTCTTCTGTCCGCGCCCAATATAATGATCACGGGACATATCGCCTGGCTAACCCGTGAAGCCCGCCTTCGGGCCATCGACATGTCCATTGACAACTTTGCGGCTTACTTGGAGGGCAAGCCCTGCTCCAGGATCAATTGATGCAGAATGGCACACGTTCTAAAATACTGTAGAGAAAGAGGAAATTCCAGTGAAAATCAAAGAATTATTACGTAGGAGCATTCAGGAGAAGCCTACCAGCAAACGGGGGGCGCGGCAAAAGACCTCAACGCCCAAAGGGGTTACCCGGATGAACCTAAATGAGAACGCCTATGGTATGTCCGACCGAGTCAAGCAGGTTCTGTTGGAAAATCTGGCGGACAATTATATGTATCAGGATTTTTATGCGGTGGAGATTCGAAAGAAGCTGGCCTCCCGTTACGGGCTCACACCGGATCATATCCTCGTCGGTTCCGGTTCCAGCGCGGTGATCGATATGCTGGGCGAGGTGTTCATCAACTACGGCGATGAGATCGTTTACTGCGCTCCCTCTTATGAGGCGTTTCCCGACATGATCAGCGACAATGGAGGGGTACGGGTGGAAGTTCCGCTGACCAAGGACTATAAATTTGATCTGGACAAGATGCTGGACGCCATTACGGATCGAACCAAGATGGTCATTGTAGTCAATCCAAACAATCCCACCGGGTCGTATGTCCCCTCCGCGCGAGTGGAGGAGTTTGTGCGCAAGCTTCCCGCCCATGTCCTGGCCGTAGTGGACGAGGCATACTTTGAATATGTGGACGCTCCCGGGCATTATAGCCTGATTGACATGGTGCGGTCGGGCTACGACAAACCGCTGATTGTCCTGCGCACCTTTTCAAAAATCTATGGCTTAGCAGGGTTGCGTATCGGCTACGCGGCGGCGGATCCGGTTATCATCGACGAGATGATGAAGGCGTGCCAGGCCTGGAACGTCAGCCGCATCGCCACCCTTGCCGCCGAAATCGCCCTGGATGATGAGGACTACGTCCAGACGATTAAGCAGCTCAACATCAAAAACCGCACCATAGTCAGTCAGGGTTTGAGAGAGCTGGGCTGCTTTGTGGTCGAACCTGCGGGCAACTTCATCTATTTTGATTCGCACAGGGATGCTAAAGCTGTGGCACAAAAGCTAGCGGAGCGGAAAATCCTGATCGGAGCGCCGGATACCTTTAACCGTGTGACCGTTGGCAGAGAGGAGCAGAACGAGGCGTTTCTCATCGCAATGAAGGAAGTGTTAATGGAGCTTCCACTCAGGTCGTAAGGCAGCAAAAAATTACTAAAAAAAGGAGTGCCCTGTATGGAACATTGCTATATCAACATCAACCGGCAGTTTGGAAGCCTGGGTCGCCCCATCGCCATCAAACTGGCGGAAATACTCCAGATCGAGTATTATGACCGGGACATCGTGGAAGAAACGGCCAAGAAGATGAACATTCCCCTCTCTCAGGCCAGTGACCAGGATGAGAGCGTGGCGTCCAAGTTCGGCCACATGCTTTTTCCCCTGGGCAGTGGCAGCAGTGAAAGTCAAGAGAAAATGTTTGACGTCCAGACTCAAATTATCCAAAACCTGGCGGCCAAAGGATCCGCAATTTTTGTGGGTCGCTGCGCAGATTATATTCTTCAGAACTATAATTGCCTCAATGTGTTTATCTATGCGCCCAAGGCCAAGCGCTATCTGAACTGTGTCAACTCCCTGGGGATGAGTCCCACGGAGGCGAAACAGATGATTGAAAAGGTGGACAAGTCGCGAAATCGCTACTGGATGAAATATGCCAAGCATCTACCGTCTGATCCGGAGCACGCCCATGTGATGCTGGACAGCAGCCTGTTCGGTGTGTCAGGAACCGCAGAGTTGCTGGCCACCATTGTAAGGGAACACTTTTTCAACGAGAATCTGTAGAACAGATACACGGCGGAGCGCCGCTGGAAACTGGGACAGTGGGGCGACACAGCGGAGGAGGCGACACCGTGAAGGCGAAGAAGATTTTCCTGCGCTGGCTGCTTCCGGCGGCCCTGGCGGCGGGGGTGCCGTTGATCTGCGCCATGGGCCCCGGGGACTTCACCGGCAACGGTCATTTCATCGTGGTCACCGGCTATGACGGGGAGGGCTTCTCCATCCGTGATCCCAACAGCCCCAGCGCAGCGCCAGGACCTGGAGCTTCGAGGAGCTCAGCGGCCGGATCATGAACCTCTGGGCTTTCTCGGCGATGTAATTAAATGGAAACCATGTAAACGGCGTGCAGCGCACGGGGAACTTTTCCCTGTGCGCCGCGCCGTCTATCTGCACAAAAGATTCCGGATGAAGGGGACAAAACTATGAAAAAGATCTGATTTTGTTCAAAAAAGACTGAACTGAGTTGTATCAATAATTATATTCTACTATACAGTAAAAGTATGTTATTTTTGACGATTAATGTTTTAAATTTCTGTGAATAGAATGCGTTAAACCGGTTTTTTTTCGAAAAAGTTAGAAATTTTTCTTCACATCATGTAACATTGTACAAAACGGCCTGACTAATAGGTATAAAAACTGTACATTTTTCTTGCAATTACCACCGGGAGGGGTTATAATAAACCCATTCCACAAACTGCTTTTAGCAAGAAGCATTGAAAGGGAAAAAGGGGGTGCTTGAGCTTGAGTAAAGGCGATACGTTTATCGAGCTCAAAGACATTGTCAAGCTGTTCCCCGGCGTGCGGGCGCTGGACGGTGTCTCTTTCGACATTCGAGAGGGCGAGGTTCATTCTCTGTGCGGCGAGAACGGCGCTGGCAAATCGACACTGATCAAGGTGATGACCGGCGTCCACCAGCGGGACGGGGGCGATTACCTGATCGACGGAATGTCCGTCAACTTCAGCTCCACCACGGAGGGCATCGCCGCCGGCGTGTCCTGCGTGTATCAGGAGTTGTCCATCGCGCCGCAGCTGGACGTGGCCCAGAACCTGTTCATCGGCAACCTGCCCATGAAGGGCGGCCTGGTGGATCACAAGACCCTGTATGCCAAGACGGCGGAGATTCTGAAAGAGCTGGACATGAACATCTCGCCCCGGACCATCGCCGGCGACCTGTCCGTGGGCCAGCAGCAGATGATCGAGATCGGCCGGGCCCTGACCCGGAACGCCCGGGTCATCATCATGGACGAACCCACCTCGTCCCTGTCCGAGGCGGAGACCGAGACCCTGTTCAACGTGATCCGCAAGCTGGTGGACCGGAACATCTCCATCATCTACATCAGCCACAAGCTGGACGAGGTCATGTTCCTCTCCGACCGGATCACTGTCATCCGGGACGGCAAGAACATCATCAGCAAGTCCAAGAGTGAGTTTACCCAGGATGAGCTGATCGCCAACATGATCGGCCGCCCCCTGGAGAACCTCTACCTGAAGGAGCCCGCCGAGATCACTACCCCCATGCTGGAGGTCAAGCACCTGACCCGCAAGGGCGTCTTCCAGGACGTCTCCTTCACCGTCCGCAAGGGCGAGGTCGTGGGCTTCTTCGGCCTGGTGGGCGCCGGCCGCAGCGAGATCATGCGGGCGGTCTTCGGCGTCGATAAGTATGACTCCGGCGAGGTGCTGGTGGACGGCAGGAAGCTCCGGGGCGGCAATCCCGCCTCCGCCATCTCCGCCGGCATCGGCTTCTGCACCGAGGACCGGAAGAAGGAGGGGTTGGCCCTGCGGCTGACCATCCTGCTGAACATGACTCTGGTGCGGATGCCCCTGCTCAGCAAGCTGGGCGTCATCCAGCGCAAGGCCCAGCGCTCCGCTGCCGACGAGTACATGAAATCCATCTCCATCAAGGCCCCCTCGGTCAACCAGCTGGTGGGCAACCTCTCCGGCGGCAACCAGCAGAAGGTGGTTGTGGCCAAATGGCTGATGATGAACCCCAAGGTGCTCATCGTGGATGAGCCCACCCGGGGCATTGACGTGGGCTCCAAGGCGGAGATCTACGGCCTGCTCAGTGATCTGGCCAAGCAGGGGATGGCCATCGTCGTGGTCTCCTCCGAGATCGAGGAAATTATGGGCATCTGCGACAGCGTGGTCACCATTTTCGAGGGCAAAAAGACCGCCCAGCTGGACATCACCCCGGCCCTGACCCGGGAGGAAGTGCTGGCCAACGCCCTGGGCGGCAATTTCCACGCGGACTTCCACGAGGAATTGGGAGCGAGAAAGGAGGCGGAGGAGCATGTCTGAGCAAAAGACAGCTGCGGAGCGCAAGGGCTTCAAGTATTACTGGTCCAAATTCCAGGCCCTGAACGGCAGCTCTCTCTTCCTGGCTATGATCGCCGCCATGATTATCTTTGAGGTGATCCTCCAAATCTCCCGGGGCGGCACCGGCGGACTGGTGTTTATCACCCCAAGCAACCTGATGATGATTTTCCGCCAGATGGTCTACATCGGCATCATCGCCTTCGGCATGACCCTGGTCATGATGACCGGCAACATCGACCTGTCCGTGGGCAATATGCTCACCTTCTGCTCGTGTATTGCGGCGGCCGTCATGATGAACACCGACAATACGGCGCTGGCGGTGCTGGCTACCCTGGGCATGGGGCTTGTCTGCGGCCTGTTCAACGGTGTGCTGGTCAGCTATGTAAAGCTGAACAGCTTTATCACTACTCTGGGCGCCAGTTCCATCTACAGCGCCCTGGCTATCTTCGTCTCCGCCGGCACCGTGCTGGTCATTCCCAACGACTGCGCCATTGGATTCCGGGCCATCGGCCAGCTCCGCTTCGGTCCGGTCAGCATCTTGGTGCTCTGGTTTGTGGCGGTGGCCCTGATTCTGGGCTTCCTGCTCAGCCGCACCGTCTACGGCCAGCAGCTCTACGCCATCGGATCCAATCCCGTCGCGGCCCGCTTCTCCGGCATCCGATATCAGCGCAATATCACCATCGCCTATGCGATTACCGGAATGTGCGTCGGCCTGGCGGCCCTGATCAGGATGTCCAACGTCCTGAGCTCCAATCCCCAGTCCTCCTCCGGCGCGGAGATGGAGGTCATCCTGTGCGTGGTGCTGGGCGGCTGTGCGGTCCAGGGCGGCAAGGGCTCCGTCTGGGGCACCGTCATCGGCGTGCTCTTCTACGGCATCCTGTCCGCCGGCTTCACCAGCCTGCATATGTCCCAGTATCTGCAGTGGGTGGTCATGGGCGCCATCATGCTGTTCGCCCTGTCGCTTGACGTGCTGAAAGGAAAGGGGGTCAAACTGTGGAAGAGAAAGTGATGGTCAGCCAGGCCGAGCGCAAAAAGCGCCTGGTGCGGCGCTTCAAAGACAACAACTCCGTGCTGATCCTGGCGATCATGCTGTTTGTGGCCTTCGTCTTTGTGGACAGCTATGGCAACGGCTTCTACAACGTGATCCGCTACACCGCCATGTACGGCCCCGTCTGCCTGGGTTTGGCCCTGGTGATGATCGCCGGCAACATCGACCTGTCCGCCGGCTTCCAGGCCGGCCTGGCCGGCGTCACCTCGGTGATCTGCTTCAACGCGGTCTATAACGCCTCGGGCAGCCCGGTGCTCTCCCTGGTGGTAAGCATTATCGGCTGCCTGCTGACCGGCATTGTCACCGGTATCATCAACGGCTTCTTCGTGGCGAAGGTCGGAGTCCCCTCTCTGATTGCCACCATCGCCGCCAACTACGCCTATCAGGGCTTTGTGTTCTACTTTGCCCAGAGCTCCTTCGCCCCGGAGGATGCGGACATTGTCAAGCTGTTTGCCAACACCCGGCTCTTCGGCTTCCGGTGGTTTACCCCGTCCGCCATCGCCTTTGTTCTCATCGTCGCGGCGGTCTTCTTCTGGATGTACAAGACCCGCTTCGGCAACCGGCTCCACGTGGTGGGCGACAATCCGGAGGCCGCCGCCTATGCCGGCATCAGCGTCCGGAATACCGTGTGGGTCTCTTATGTCCTCTGCGGCCTGCTCAGCGCCGTCTGCGGCTTTGTCATGGTGTCCAACGCGGGCTACGCCATCTACACCCAGGGCAACAGCCTGTCTACCCTGACCATCTCCTGCTGCGTCATCGGCGGCATCAAGATGTCCGGCGGCAAGGGCACCGCCATCCACGTCCTGCTGGGCGTGCTGATCATGCGGGTCATCTCTCAGATGATGACCGCCCTGTACCTGGCCCAGTCCTGGGTCAACATGATTACCGGCGCCCTGCTTATTGTGGTGCTGATCATAGACCGGTTCACCTCCAACAAGGAGGTTGACTGACCTATCCCTGTTGACAGTCCGCTCTGGCGGCTTGTCATAGAACATCCCTCGATGCGTATCGAAAGGAAGGAAGAAAATGAAAAAAATCAGCAAGCTTTTGGCCCTGGTCCTGGCTCTGGCCATGGCCCTGGCCCTGGTTTCCTGCGGAAGCGTCACTGTAGGAACCGGCAGCGACACCTCTGACGATTCATCCGTAAACGCTGGAGTCAGCACAGACGACGGTTCGGACGCCAACTCGGAAGACACTTCGGATGACACCGAGGCTGACGATTCCACCGGCGCCCAGGAGGGCTGCAACATCGACGTGTCCGGCGTGGACCTGACCGGCTACACCATTGGCTATGTCACCATCAACTCCTCCGCTCCCTGGGGCGGCCGCGTGGGCACCGAGCTGGAGCGTATGGCCACTGAGGCCGGCGCCACCGTCCTCAGCCTGGATGCCGCCACCGTTGCTGACGATGTGACCAACTACTGCCGCCAGATGATCGACAACGCGGTGGACGCCCTGTGCGTCTTCGGCGGCGACCCCACCGCCATGGTGGACATCGCAAAGGAGTGCTCCGAGGCGGGCATCCCCCTGTTCCTGTGCGCCCTTGACGTGGCCGAGGAGGGCCAGGAGTATACCACAGCCTGCATCGGCCCCGACCAGGAGGAAATGTGCTACCAGATCGGGCAGTACATCATTGAGGAGTTCGGCGCGGATGCCGGCATCAACATAGTCCAGATCTCCGGCGTGCCCTTCCTGATGGACTATCAGCTCCGGGAGGCCGGCTTCGCCCGGGCCATGGAGGCGACCAACTACAACCTGTATGAGCCCGACTACGCCTACTCCGACCGCGCCGAAGCCAAGACCTTTATGGAGCAGCACATCCAGGCGGATGGCGACGCCATCGACGTCGTCATGGGCTTTGACGATGACCTGACCATGGGCGCTGTGACCGCCATTGAGGAGGCCGGCCTGACCGGCCAGATCAAGGTCTACTCCCTGACCGGCCAGAACGACGCCATCCAGGCGGTTGCCAACGGCCAGATGGAGCTCACCGTTATGAACCGGGCCGACGACATCGCCGCCGAGACCTGCGTGGCCATGTACGAGTACTTCACCACCGGTGAGACCGAGTACTATCACTACACTCCTCTGGTCTACATCACCGCTGATAATGTGGATGAGTACATCGGCAAGGGCGAGTTCTGATTCCCCTTCATTGCCAACTGCCAACCAAAACGGGAGACGCGCCGCGTCTCCCGTTTTTTTGTGCCCGCTTTTCCGCCCGGAAGTTTTTCCGCCCCCGGACCTGAGACCCTATGACCGGGTCCGGGCAAATTCTCACATCGACGCATAAAAGCGAAAAAGTACCCGTCCCCGCTTGACATTCCCCCGGCGGGGACTTATCATGGTGATATATCTGATTTGCGCCCCGCCGGGGGGCTCCCGGGGAGCGGGGGCAGAGGGCAGAAGGGGGATTTTCGCGTGGAATATTGTCAAATCGGCTTTTTGGGCTGTGGGAATATGGGCTCTGCTTTGGCCCGGGCGGCGGCGAAGGGGGCGGCGGCGCCGCTGCTGCTCTCGGACCACACCGCCGCCAAGGCCCAGGCCCTGGCCCGGGAGCTGGGGGCCTCGGCGGTGGACAACGGGCAGGTGGCCGCCGCCTGCGATTTGATCTTCCTGGCCGTCAAGCCCCAGGCCATGGCCGGCCTGCTCTCGGAGCTGGAGCCGGTCCTCAAGGGGCGGAGCGGACGCTTTGTGCTGGTCACCATGGCGGCGGGCCTGAGCATCGCCGCCATCCGGCAGATGGCCGGGGCGGACTGGCCGGTCATCCGCATCATGCCCAACACCCCCGCCTCCATCGGGGAGGGGATGATCCTGTACTGTGCCGAGGGGACGACCGAGGAGGAGGTGACCGCCTTCACCGGCCTGATGCGGGAGGCGGGCAGCCTGGACCCGCTCCCGGAGGGGCTGATCGACGCGGGCAGCGCCGTCTCCGGCTGCGGCCCCGCCTTCGTCTATCCCTTCCTCGAGGCCCTGGCCGACGGGGCGGTGGCCTGCGGCCTGCCCCGGGACAAGGCCCAGCGCTACGCCGCCCAGACCCTGGTGGGGGCGGCCAAATTGGTGCTGGAGAGCGGCAGCCATCCCGGCGCGCTGAAGGATGCGGTCTGCTCCCCCGGCGGCTCCACCATCCAGGGGGTGCGGGCCCTGGAGCGGAACGGCTTCCGCTCCGCCGTCCTGGAGGCGGTCATCGCCGCCTATCAGAAGACGGTGGATCTGGGCCGTCAGTGAGCGAGAGAAACCGCGCCCTGTGGGGCGCGGAGGAGAGGAACGCATACAGCCATGAGAATTGTCGTCAAAGTGGGCACCTCCACCCTGGCCTATGCCACCGGCCGGCTGAACATCCGCCAGGTGGAAAAGCTGTGCAAGGTGCTCAGTGACCTGAAAAACGCCGGCCATGAGATCATCCTGGTCTCCTCCGGGGCCATCGGCATGGGGGTGGGCAAGCTGTCTTTGCCCGGACGGCCCAGCGATATGCCCGGCAAGCAGGCCGCCGCCGCGGTGGGCCAGTGTGAGCTGATGTACACCTATGACAGGCTCTTCGCCGAGTACAGCCATGTGGTGGCCCAGATCCTGCTCACCGGCGAGGACCTGGAGCACCAGGACCGGAAGGAGAACTTCCAGAACACCCTCTACCGGCTGCTGGAGCTGGGGGCGCTGCCCATCGTCAACGAGAACGACACCATCGCCACAAAGGAGATCGCCGTGGGGGACAACGACTCCCTGGGGGCCATTGTGGCCGCCTGCTGCAAGGCGGATCTGCTGGTGGTGCTCAGCGACATCGACGGGCTGTACACCGCCAATCCCAAGGAGCATCCCGATGCCGCGATCATCCCGGAGGTGGCCGCCCTGACCCCAGAGCTCTACGCCTTGGCCGGGGGCAAGGGCTCGGAGCTGGCGGTGGGGGGCATGGTGACCAAGCTCCAGGCCGCCGAGATCGCCACTACCCAGGGCGTGACCATGATCATTACCAACGGCGCCGCACCGGAGCGCCTCTACGACATCGTGGAGGGCAGGCCGGTGGGCACAAAATTTTGGGGGAGGTAAGCACTATGACTACACAGGAACTGCTGCGGGGGGCCAAGGCGGCCAAGGCTGAGCTGGCCGCCCTGTCATCTGAGGACAAAAACCGGGCGCTGCTGGCCATGGCCCAGGCCCTGGTGGATCAGGCCGGGGAGATTTTAGCGGCCAACGCCCAGGATCTGGCCGCCGCCCAGGGCACCGTGTCCCAGGTGATGCTGGACCGGCTGGCCCTGGACGAAGACCGGATCCAGGGCATGGCCGAAGGCATCCGCCAGGTGGCGGAGCTGCCCGACCCGGTGGGGAAGATCCTCCGCACCGTGGAGCGGCCCAACGGGCTGGTCATCCAGAAGCGGGCGGTGCCCATGGGGGTGGTGGCCATCATCTACGAGAGCCGCCCCAACGTCACCTCCGACGCGGCGGCCCTGGCCCTGAAGAGCGGCAACGTCTGCGTGCTCCGGGGGGGCAAGGAGGCCTACCGCTCCGCCCGGGCCATTGTGGCCGCCCTGAAGGCGGGCCTGACCGGCCTGGGGCTGCCGGACACCTTTGTCAACCTGGTGGAGGACACCACCCGCCGGAGCGCCACCGAGCTGATGCACGCGGTGGGCTATGTGGACCTGCTGATCCCCCGGGGCGGCCCGGGGCTGATCCGCTCCTGCGTGGAAAACGCCACGGTGCCCTGCATCCAGACCGGCACCGGCATCTGCCACATCTATGTGGACGCGGCAGCGGACGTGGATATGGCGGTGAACATCATCGAGAACGCCAAGGCCAGCCGCCCCTCGGTATGCAACGCCGAGGAGGTCTGCCTGGTCCACCGCGCCATCGCCCCGGCCTTCCTGCCCGGGCTCCAGGCCCGGCTGACCTCGGAGCGGGTCTCCCAGGGCAAGACCCCGGTGGAGCTGCGGCTGGACCCGGAGGCGGCCCGGATCATCCCGGGCACCCCGGCGGGGGAGCGGGACTTCGATACGGAATTCCTGGACTACATCCTGGCTGTCAAGGTGGTGGACAGCCTGGAGGAGGCCATGGAGCACATTTCCCTCCACTCCACCGGTCACAGCGAGGCCATCGTCACCTCTGACCAGGCGGCGGCGGAGCGGTTTCTGACCGGGGTGGACTCGGCGGCGGTCTACCACAACGCCTCCACCCGGTTCACCGACGGGGGCGAGTTCGGCCTGGGCTGCGAGATGGGCATCTCCACCCAGAAGCTCCACGCCCGGGGCCCCATGGGGCTGGAGGAGCTGTGCAGCTACAAGTACGTCATCCGGGGCACTGGCCAGATCCGATAAGCGAAAAGACGGCAAGGGCCGCGATTTCTCTGAAATCGCGGCCCTTTTTTCAATGAAAAAACCGTAAAGGGTAATTACTGTTCACCATTCATCCAGCGCTCGTAGCGCTCCTCGATGGTACAGCCGGGGTTGGGGTAGATCTTGCACAGCAGGGCCCGGAGCTGGTAGGAGCCCATATAGTGGTCGTGGGGCGGGGCGGCGCTGGTGAGGATGTTGGCGTTGGACTCCTCCCAGCCGTAGCCCGGGGCTCCGGCCTCCGGGTACCACCAGCCGAAGTCGCAGCTCACCACCCAGGGGTCCATCTCCGGTTCAAATTTGGCTTTCTGGGTGATGCGGCCCCGCTGGTTTTCGATCCAGACCCAGTCCCCCTCGGCGATGCCGAAGCGCCGGCCGGTGTCCGGGTGCATCCGCACCAGGGGGAAGGGCTCCCGGCGGCGCAGGGACTTGATCTGCCGGTTGTTGGAGACGAAGTAGGGCTGCTGCCGTCCTCCGGTGGTCAGAATCAGCGGATACTGCTGGGCCAGGGCCGGGTTGCTGACCGGGGTCTCCGGGGGCTCCTGCCAGGAGGGCAGGGGGTCCACTCCGGTGCGGGCCATCTCGGTGGACCAGAGCTCGAATTTGCCGGTGGGGGTGTGGAAGCCCGCCCGCCTGTAGTTGTAGTAGGTGCGCCGGGGGGCCAGATACCCCTGTTCCCGCAGGTCGTCCAGAGTAAAATCCCGGTACTCGGGGCGGCGGAGGGCCAGCTCTGCCATCTGCCCCTCCATCATGGAGCGCTGGTCGGTGAAGCCGTAGTTCCACCCGGCCCGTCTGCACAGCTCGATGATGAACTCCTCGTCGGTCTTGCACTCCTCCACCTGGACGCACTTCTGCTGGGAGAGTAGCACCTGGTCCCCGAACTCCGGCATGGCGAACACGCAGTCCACCTCGGGCCACAGAGCCGCCGGCAGCACCACGTCGGCCAGCTCTGCGGTGGGGTTCATGAAGAGGTCCATGTAGACCAGGAAGTCCAGCTGACGCAGGCACTCATAGCTGTGCCGGGCGTCGGCCATGGAGAGCAGGGTGTTGTTGGCCTGGATGAACATGCCCCGGATCTTGTAGGGCTTGCCGGTGCGGATGGCCTCCAGCACCAGGTAGGGGTGGGCCATGGTGTCCCGCTTCAGGAAGGGCAGGCCGCCGGTCAGCGCCCGGTCCAGCCGCTCCTGGGGGATCTGGTTGCAGGGAGGAAGCCCGGCGGGGGCGATCTCCATGCTCTCCACAAAGCCCCCGGGCACGTCGTAGTTGCCGGTGAGGGCGGGGATCATGAAGATGGCCCGGCAGGTGTCTATCGCGTTCACGCTCTGCTCAAAGGCGCAGCCCTGCTCCAGCCCCAGGGGCTTTGTGGTGCCGATCCACCGGGCGGCGGCTAAAATCTGTTCCGTCGGGATGCCGGTGATGACAGATACCTTGTCAAGGGGATATTCCTTACACCGCTCCCGGAGCTGGTCAAAGCCGTAGGTGTACTGTTCCACAAAGTCGTGGTCGTAGAGATCCTCGGAAAACAGCAGATTCAGGATGCCCAGGGCCAGAGCGCCGTCGGTGCCCGGCCGGACCCGCAGCCAGAGCTTGGCCTGTTTGGCCAGCTCGGTGGGTTTGGGGTCGATGACCACAATGGGGATGCCCTCCCGGACCGCGTCCTTGATGAACCATTGCAGCTCCCCGTCGGCGCCGCTGATGGCCGGATTGGCCCCCCACACCAGAATGCCCCCGGGCCGGGTGGCGCCGAAGTAGTCCACCCCGGCGAAGAGCCCGGCGGTCAGCACAGCGGCGGTGCGCCGGGGGCCCAGGCAGATCAGCGCCCCGGCGGAGCTGAAGTTGGGTGTGCCGATGGCGTTGCCCAGCCGGAAGAAGTAGGGCAGGTGGTGCCGCCCAGTGCCGGTCAGGGAGGAGATGCACTCGGGGCCGTACTGCCGGATCAGCCCGTTCATCTTGTCCGCGATCAGGTCATAGGCCTCATCCCAGGAGATGCGCTCCCACTGTCCGCTGCCCCGGGGCCCGATCCGTCGCCGGGGGTAGGTCAGCCGGTCCGGGTGGTACATCTGCTCGATGATGGACATCCCCTTGACGCAGCCCCGCCCCCGGTTCAGCGGCCCGTCCTTGGCGGGCCTGGCCTGGACGACCTTTCCGCCCTCCACCGTGATGTCAAACAGGCAGCCCCCGTGGCAGCCCCGGCAGGCGGTCTTGTAAACCTTCATTCCTTGTCACCTTCTTTGAAAGGAAAACGGCTGCGCCCCCCGGGGAAGGCGGCTGTTTCATGGCTCAGAGCTGCATCAGGGCGCCGCCCATGGCGATGCCCAGGGCGGCGCCGCAGACCACCTGCAGCGGGGTGTGGCCCACCAGCTCTTTGAACTTCTTCTCCGGGGAGATGGGCTTGCCCATGTCCTCAAAGATGCGCAGGATGTCGTTGATGACCTTGCCCTGGTCTCCCGTCTCCCGCCGCACCCCCATGGCGTCGTACATGACCACAAAGGCCACGATGCAGCACACCCCGAAGAGGGGGCTGGTCACGCCGCAGTCAAAGGCCACCGCCGCCGCCAGGGCGCAGACGGTGGCGGAGTGGGAAGAGGGCATGCCGCCGCTGCTGAAGACCACATTTAGGGGCAGAGAGCGGTTCATGACCAGGCAGATGATGCACTTGATGAGCTGCGCGGCCAGCCAGGCCGAGGCGGCGCAGATGAGTTCCTTGTTGAGCGAGTCCCAAAGCACGATGGTTCCTCCGGTTTCAGGTGGGTTTTCGGTGTCTTGCCCCTCCATTATACCGGATCGATGGGGAAAATCAAATAAAATTGTGGTTAAGAATATCGGGCGAACCCGGAACGGCCAAACCCTTGTCCTCTCTCCGAAACCGTGGTATGATAGCCGGGACAGGGCCCGCCGCCCAACGGGGGTGGGCATGCATTGAGAGAGGGGCGGAGACCATGTGCGCGTACTATTCCCGGGGGATAGACAAGTCCGGCGCCGGCTTCCACCGGAAGAGCTACCGGCTGCTGTCGGAGTTTATGGACCGGAGCCGGTACGGGTCCATGCTGCTGCTGCTGCGGCAGAAGGACATCGCCGACGCCTCCGCCCGGCGCAGGGCGGGGCTGGACGTGGTGGACATCTTCAGTGCCGGCACCGCCCCCGCCGACCCCCAGATCCTCCACATCCACAGCCTGCATGGCGGGGATGAGACGGTGACGCTGGAGCACACCTATATGTACTGGGCCCAGCTGGTCACCCTGCGGGATGTGCTGGAGCGGCGCTACGGGCTGCGCATCGGGGGACTCAACCTGCCCCAGAAGGAGAACGGCCTGCTGGCCTGTGTGGAGCTGGCCGGGGCCCACATGGCCAAGCTGCCCGACCGCTATGTGACCTGGACCTTCCGGCTGAAGGCCCGGGGCAAACACCGCTGCCCCGAGGAGACCGGCGGCGCCCCGGCGGAGTGCGTGGTCAGCCTGGGGGAGCTGGGGGGTGTGGGGTGTCCCTACTGCCTGGCGGAGGAGCTGAATCTGAATCTGGAGTGAAGCCTCCCCCTGTACAACAAGAAATGCCGGGGCCGCCCTTTTCCCTCTGGGCGGCCCCGGCTGTTTTGGTTTTTGATTTATTCGAAGGTGGTGCGGAAGGTGAGGGTCCTGGTCTCCCCTGGGGCCAGGAGCACGATCCCCGGCTTGTCCTCCAGCCGCCGGCCCATAAAGTGGCCGTCGGGGAGGGTGGACCAGGGCTCAATGCAGATGTAGTTGGTGGGCGCCCCCTTCTGGGCGGTCCAGATGCCCAGATAGGGGAAGTCGTCAAACTCCACCGTCACCCGGCGGGGGATCTTCCGGCTGACCAGAGAGACCCGCCGGACGGGCAGCCCCTCCAGCACGATGGTGTCCAGCCCCACCTGCTGGGGCAGCTTGTCGAGCAGCCCATTCTCCAGGGGGATATTCCCCTTGGGCAGATCCAGTATCCCGTTTTCATCCATGGCGAAGGGCTCCAGGTGGTCCAGCCCCTCGAAAGCGATGGCGTAATCGGCCATGGTCTCCCCGGGGATCAGGGTGGTGCGGTAGGCGTCGTGGCCGCCCAGCTCGAAGGGCATGACCCGCTGGGAGCGGTTGGTCACCCGGTGGCGCTTGATGAGGGTGTTCTCCTCCAATTCGAACTCCACTTCTAATGTAAAGTGAAAAGGATAGACAGCATAGGTCTCCCCGTCGTCCTGGGTGGAGTAGCACACCCGGGTGGGGGTGAACTCCGTGCGCTGGAACACCCGGTCCCGGCAGAAGCCGTGCATGGGGGCGGAGATGACCTGGCCGTCCAGCTCGTATTGCTGCTGTCTCAGCCTGCCAATGAAGGGAAAGAGCAGCGGGGCGTGGCGGCCCCAGATGGCGGGATCGCCGCCCCAGATGCGCTCCAGCCCGTCCAGCTGCAAGCTGTAAAGCTCGGCCCCTTTCGGACTGATCGCCGCGGATAAAATGCCGTTTTTCAAATGATCCATCTCAATCACCTCTCGTTGTTGGCCCGGATGCGCTCCTCCAGCTCCCGCTGGGCCAGTTTGACCTCCTCTTCAAAGGCCCGGGCGCTGATCCGCTGGGAGGAGTGGCCCAGAATGATGGTCTGTTCCATGGCGTCGGAGGTGGCCACCCGCACCCGGTAGTGCCGGCTCAGCTGGTAGCTGGTACGCTCGATGTAGGTATCCGCCGTCTCCGCCTGCTTGGTGTAGACCACAAAGATGTTGTTGACCCGCTCCACGCTGCCGGTACCCCCCTTGACCCGGTAGGCGTCAAAGATCAGGATGACCTTGCACCGGCGCACCCCCTGGTAATTGCTGAGGATGTGGATGAGCTGGGTCCGGGCGGCGTCCAGATCCTCCCGGGCCAGCTTGCTCAGCTCGTCCCAGGCGAAGATGATATTGTAGCCGTCCACCAACAGGAAGGTATCCCCGATCTCCGTCTGGGCGGTAAAGAGCTGCTCATTCCTCCGCCGCAGCTCCGCTTGGGGTAGAAAGGCTCTGGGCTTTACATCCCCGTAGGTGCGCCGGAAGATGGCCTCCAGGGCCTTCTCCTCCGCCCGGGAGCCCGAGTAGGTGGCCCCGCCCCGGCGGATGGGGGGCGCGGCGGCTCCGGCCTCCTCTTTCGGGGGCTGCCAGCTCCAGGGCAGGTGCATGTGCTCGGGCACCTGGTCCCATTTGACCACGAATCCGCCCCCGTGTGCGCAGAACACCGAGTCCGGGCTGTTGTCCAGGTCGGCCTCGGGTTGGTAGCCGATTTGAGCGACCACCTCCTCTTGGTTGTGACAAGGGTAGTAGCCTGCCAGCTGGAGGGTGATCCGGCCCCGGCCCCGGGTGTAGGCGGCCACCTCCTCCGGGTAGTCCGCCAGCTGGGCCACCGGGGCCTGACCGGTGAGTACGCTGCCCGCCGGGCCGGCCTCCGGGGAGTCCATCTCCCCGCCGAAGCGCTGCAGGTCGGCCATGGCCCGGCCCACCGACTCGGCGGGCACCTCCAGCCGGAAACGGTACCAGGGCTCCAGCAGCACCGACTGGGCCCGCATCAGCCCCATCCGCACCGCCCGGTAGGTGGCCTCCCGGAAATCGCCCCCTTCTGTGTGCTTGACGTGGGCGCGGCCGGAGAGCAGGGTGATCCGCAGGTCGGCGACCGGCGAACCGGTCAGCACCCCCAGGTGCTCCTTTTCCGTCAGATGGGTCAGGATGAGCCGCTGCCAGTTCCGGTCCAGGGTGTCCTCGCTGCAGGCGGTGGTAAAGCTGAGGCCGCTGCCCCGGGGGGCGGGCTCCAGCAGCAGGTGGACCTCGGCGTAGTGGCGCAGGGGCTCGAAGTGCCCCACCCCCTCCACCGGGGCGGCGATGGTCTCCTTGTAGACGATGCTGCCCGGGCCGAACTCCACCGCCAGGCCGAACCGGTCGGCGATGCGCCGCTGGAGCACCTCCAGCTGCACTTTTCCCATGAGCTGCACCCGGATCTCCCGGAGCGGGCTGTTCCACACCAGGCGGAGCATGGGGTCCTCCTCCTCCAGCTCCCGGAGCTTCTGGAAGGTGACCTGGGAATCCGCCCCCTGGGGCAGCAGCACCTGATAGGTGAGCACCGGCTCCAGGGCGGGCAGGGGGGAGTCTGGCTCCGACCCCAGTCCCTGGCCCGGGTAGGTGTGGGTCAGGCCGGTGACGGCGCAGATCTCCCCGGCCGCCGCCCGGTCGGGCTGGGTGAATTTCGCCCCGGAGTAGCGCCGCAGCTGGTCCGCCTTCTCCTCCCAGGGCTCGCCCTTGGGATCCCGGCCGGCGAGTAAGGTCTTGGGCCGCAGCTCGCCTCCGGTGACCTTGAGCCAGGTCAGCCGGTTGCCCTGGCCGTCCCGGGAAATCTTGTAGACCTTGGCGCCGAACTGGTCCGGGTAGCGGGGGAGCAGGGTATAGCGCTCCAGCGCCTCCAGAAAGGCGTCCACCCCCTCCAGCTTCAGGGCGGAGCCGTAGCAGCAGGGGAACAGCTTCCGCTCCCGGATGGCCCGGGCCAGGGCTTCGTCGGAGAAGCCGCCCCCCTCCAGGAATTCCCCCATCAGCTCCTCGGAACACAGGGCGATCTCCTCCCGGAGGGCGTCGTCCCCCTCCAGGGGGAGACAGCCCTCCCCCAGCCTGGAGCGCAGTTCTCCCTCCAGGGCGGGGCGGTCAAAGCCGGCCAGGTCCGTCTTGTTGACGAAGAGGAAGGTGGGGATCTGATACCGCTCCAGCAGCCGCCAGAGGGTCTCGGTGTGGGCCTGGACCCCGTCGGTGCCGCTGATGACCAGGATGGCGTAGTCCAGCACCTGGAGGGTGCGCTCCATCTCGGCGGAGAAGTCCACGTGGCCCGGGGTGTCCAGCAGGGTGATGGTGCGCCCCTCCAGGGGGATCACCGCCTGTTTGGAGAAGATGGTGATGCCCCGCTCCCGCTCCAGGCTGTCGGTGTCCAGAAAGGCGTCCCGGTGGTCCACCCGGCCCAGTTTTTTGATGGCGCCGCTGCGGTAGAGCATCGCCTCCGAGAGGGTGGTCTTTCCCGCGTCCACGTGGGCCAGTATGCCCACCACCAGATTGTCCATGTCGATTGCTCCCGTCTCGCAGATTTCTTTCCCCCATAGTGTACCATACCCGGCGGCGTTTTTCAGCCCCCAAATCCGTTCCCATGAAAATCGGCCGGCGCAGAGGCGCCGCGGCGGGGTGTTCTCCGGGAGCGGGCCGGGCATGGCCGGGCGGGGCGGGCCCAAACAGGCGCAAAAAAACCGCCGGGACCGGCGGCGAGATCCTTGTTTTAGCGCTTTAGAAACCACAGACCCCCATCCGTCCAACGCGGATGGGGGTCACTTCTGATGGTTCTTAGTATCTAACATCAATTGTTTACCTCTCTTTCTACAGATTTGCAACCTGCTTGGAACCTGTCGCCAAATTTCCATATTTCGGTTCAAATTCCTGATTCCCTAGGGGCGCTCTCAGCGCGAATTCTGTACTCACAGTTGGGCTAGCTTTTTTCTACCGATTTGGATTTGACTTGGCTCCTGTTGCATCTTTTAGGGGTGAGTTCTCAGATCATTGGACTCATTCCTTTCTGCAACTATAAGATAGCACACCCCGGTGGATTCGTCAATCACTTTTATGAATATTATTTATAAAAGACTTGGTAGTCACTTTTTGTTCTATTTCCCGCACCGGGGTGTGTGCTGAGACAGGCGCGGCGGCTCCGATGGCAGAGGCGGGGCGGCGATTGCGCCCAGCTCTTCCCTGTGGTATCATAGACGGCAAAGGGGCGCGCCTGGCGGCTCGTGCCGGAGCGCCCAGGCGCTGCCGGGGGGCGGGGGACCGGCCCCGGGTATCCTTGGGACAGAGAGGGGAGTGGGCCTGTGTTCCGTTCCAGATTTCGCCTGCCGCCCGTCCGGCCGTGGAACGGGGTGGCGCCGGCCTTTGCCCTGCTGGGGATAGCCTTCGCCCTGGCGGGGACGGTGAGCATAGACGGCCCCCTGGTTATCCGCTGGTGCGGCGGAGGAGAGCCCGTGGGGCTGGCGGGGAAGTGGATCTTGTGTGCCTTTGCCCTGATGAGCGCCCTGTCTGTGTTTGCCTGGCGCGATCTGCAAAAGGGCGGAGCGGAAAACGTCCCGGTCAGCGAGGAGACGGCCTGCGCCCTGTCGGCGGCTCTGGCGGCCTTCTTCGCCCTGACCAATGGGATCCTGGTGGCCTACCGGCTGCGCCCGGGGGCGCTGGTGCCCGCAGTGAGGGCGGCGGTCCAGCTGGACCTGCTGATCCTGTTCCCCCTGCTGGCCTATCTGAGAAATCGGAGACGGTCCGGGAAGGGCCGCCGCCGGGGGCATAAGGAGGAGACCTGAGATGGATGAGATGGATGAGAAGCTGGAACTGCGCGTCATCGCCCGCATCCGCACCGACTTCCCCACGAAGTTCGGCATCCCACGCCAGAGCGGGGTGGTGGAATCGCTGCGGGGGCGGATCGTCTTTGCGCCGGACTATCGGAACCCGGACGCTCTGCGGGGGCTGGAGGGCTTTTCCCACCTCTGGCTGATCTGGCAGTTCTCCCAGGCGGTGCGGGAGCGCTGGTCCCCCACGGTGCGGCCTCCCCGGCTGGGGGGCAACACCCGGATGGGGGTGTTCGCAACCCGGTCCCCCTTCCGGCCCAACGCCATCGGCCTGTCCTCGGTGCGGCTGGAGGAGATCCGCCTCCACACCCCGGAGGGGCCGGTGCTGGAGGTGTCCGGGGCCGACCTGATGGACGGCACCCCGATCCTGGACATCAAGCCCTATATCCCCTATACCGACAGCCATCCCGACGCCCGGGAGGGCTTCACCAGTGCCGGCTGGGAGCGGACGCTGGAGGTGGCGTTCCCCCCGGAGCTGCTGGAGCGGGTGCCGGAGGACAAGCGGAACTCCCTCATCGGGGTGCTTGCCAACGACCCCAGGCCCCCCTATCAGAGGGACCCGGAGCGGGTCTACGGCCTGCCCTTCGCCGGCCTGGAGGTGCGCTTCACGGTGGACGGCTGTACCCTGACCGTCTGCTCGGTGGAGGCATCCAAAGAATAAAGAAAAAGCTGCCCTGCCGCAGCGCGGCAGGGCAGTTGGTGTATTTACGACAGATTATTCCGCCTCGGCGGGCTCGGTGGGCAGCAGGGAGACCCGGGTCTCCTCAATGCGCCGGTCCACCACCCGGAGTACCTGGATGCGCAGGCCGTCCACCTTCACCTCGAACTGGTCCCCCTCCTTGGGGATCTCCTCGGTCTCGTTGAGGATCAGGCCGCTGAGGGTGTTGAACTCCTCCCGCTCGGGCAGCTCGATGTCCAGGGCTTTCTCCACATCCTTCAGCTCCGCCCGGCCGCTGATGGTCCAGCTGCCGTCGGGGTTGGGGATGATGTAGTCCTCTTTCTCGTCGTACTCGTCGTAGATGTTGCCCACGATCTCCTCCAGCAGGTCCTCCATGGTGATGATGCCCAGGAAGGAGCCGTACTCGTCGGTGACGATGGCGAAGTGGGTGTGCTCCTGCTGCATCTTGCGGAACAGGTCGTCGCAGATCATGGAGTCGGGGACGAAGAGGGGCTCCTTGAGCAGCTCCCGCAGGGGCTTATCCTGGTTCAGGAAGAAGTCCTTCACGTAGAGGATGCCGATGATGTTGTCCTGGTCGTCCTCATAGACGGGGAAGCGGGAGTAGCCGGTGGAGCGGATCAGCTCGGTGATCTTGTCCCGGTTGTCCTCCACGTTGATGGACTCCACATCCACCCGGTGGGTCATCACGTCGTAGATCTGGATGTTGTTGAACTCGAAGATGTTGTCGATCATCTCCCCCTCAGAGGACTCGATCAGACCCTCCTCCTCGCTCTCATCCAGCATCATGCGGATGTCCTCCTCGGTGACCAGCTCGGCCTTGGCCTGGTTCTTCATGCCCAGCAGCCGGAGCACGCCGGTGACGGAGACGGACAGGAACCAGATAACCGGCCGCATGATCACCGCCAGGCCGGAGATGACCGAGGTGGTAATCCGGGCGATCTGCATGGGCTTCTGCATGGCGATGCGCTTGGGTACCAGCTCGCCCAGCACCAGGGTGAAGTAGCTGAGCACCAGGGTGATCAGCACCACGATGATGGTGTTCAGCGCGTCCGCGGGCAGGGCGGTGAACCCTCGGCTCTGGATGAGCCAGGTGGTCAGCCGTTCGGCGAAGTTGGTGGCGGCGAAGGCGCTGCCCAGCAGGCCGGCCAGGGTGATGGCGATCTGAATGGTGGACAGGAAGGCGGTGGGGGACTCCACCATGCGCAGCAGGCGGGCCGCCCGCTTGTCGCCCTCCTCCGCGTCCGCCCGGAGCTTAGTCGCATTCAACGAGACCACAGCGATCTCCGCCGAGGCGAAGAAGGCGTTGATCAGGATCAACAAAAGCTGTAGGATCAGTTGCCATATAAGGGGGTCCATGTGAAATTCAAACTCCTTTTTTCCTTTTTCAGATTTTAGATTGCGGCATTGGGTTAAATTAGGTGGAATTATAGCATATCTCACGGGACAATTCAATCTGCGTCAGGGGAGAAAAACGGGCAAAAAAGTCAATGAAAGCCGGACAGCAGTCAAAACTGCCGCCCGGCGCCCTCTTTATGCGTTTTCTGAGTGCTGTTCCATAAATTTCTTCAGGCATTGATAGCTCTCCCGGCTCAGGTCGTGCTCGATCTTGCAGGCGTCTTCCCGGGCCACCTGGTCAGACACCCCGAGAAAGAGCAGGAAATCCGTCAGCAGGCAGTGGCGGTTGTACACGTCGGTGGCCAGCTGCAGCCCGGCCTCGGTGAAATCCAGCAGCCCGTCCTCGTCGGTGGTGATCATGCCGCCCTGGCGCAGATGGCCCATGGCCACGCTGACGCTGGGCTTGCTGACGTTCAGATGGTGGGCCACATCAATGGAGCGGCAGTACCCCTTCTCCATACGGATCATCAGGATCGCCTCCAGATAGTCCTCACCGGACTTGTGAATTGCCATGCTGAACGCCTCCTCTGAGCATAGGTCCGCGTTTGATACGCTTATCGATAATTATAACACGGCCGGGGGCGGGATACAAGCGAAAAATCCCGCCCTTGCCTTGTCCCCCGGGGGATGCTACAATGCATCAGAGAGGGAAGAGGAGGGAGCGGACGTGAAAAAACTCGCCATTTTCGACCTGGACGGCACCCTGTTTGACACCGCCCGGGTCAACTTTTTGTCCTACGCCCATGTGCTGGCCCCCAGGGGGCTGCACCCGGATTGGGACTTCTTCCGCCGGGAGTGCTTCGGCCACGACTTCGGCTACTTCGGCCCCCTGCTGGCCCCCGGGGCGGACGTCCGGGAGCTGGAGGCCATCCACCGGGAGAAGATGGCCTGTTACGGCCAGTTCCTGGGCCACGCCGTCAAAAACGAGCACCTGTTCTCCCTGATCCACCTGATGCGCCCCGAGTACCACACCGCCCTGGTGACGGCGGGCTCCCGGGCCAACAGCGGGGAGATCCTGGCCCGGTTCGGGGAGTCGGACAGCTTCGATCTGATCCTCACCGGGGAGGACGTCCCCCGGGCCAAACCCGACCCCGTGGGTTTTCAGATGGCCATGGAGCGCTTCGGCGTCACGCCGGAGCAGACCATCATTTTTGAGGACTCCCCCACCGGGGTGGCCGCCGCCCGCGCCGCCGGGGCGGGGCTGTTCATCGTGGACTGCTTTTCCTGAATTCCAGCTTGAGACCGCCCCGGAGCGCAGCGGAAAGACGCTCCGGGGCGGTTTTTTACTGTGTGTTCCCTGGAATCAGCTCCCCCAGCAGCCCCTCGAAGGCGATGCCGTCGGTGGGGGGGATGCCCAGCGCGTCGGTGCGCTCCAGGGCGTGGGAGAGGAAGGTGGCCGCCTTCTGGACGCTGCCCGGGAAGGCGCCGCCGTTGACCGCGTCGGCGATCAGGATGGCGGCGAACACGTCCCCGGTGCCGCTGCGGCAGGCGCCCACCTTGGGCACCTTGAGCAGCCGGGCGGGCCGGCCCGCCTCATAAATGAAGTTGCCCAGCTGGTCCCCGAAGTCCAGCCCGGAGATGACCACCTTCTCCGGCCCCCGGGCCGAGAGGGCGCGGCACATCTCCAGCAGCTCCTCCTCGGGGAACATGGGCCGGTACTCGGTGCCGGTGAGGACGCAGGCCTCGGTCAGGTTGGGGGTCAGGATGCCGGCGTAGGCCACCAGCCGACCCATCTCGGCGGCCAGCTCCGGGGTGTAGGTGGGGTAGAGGGCCCCGTTGTCCCCCATCACCGGGTCCACCAGCACCACCGTCTCCGGCCGGTCGAAGCGCTCCAGGAAGCGGGAGACGATGTCGATCTGGTGCACCGAGCCCAGAAAGCCGGTGGCGATGCCCTGAAAGCGCAGGTCCAGCCCGGCCCACTGGGCGGCGTAGGGCTCCATGTGGTCGGTGAAATCGGTCCAGTAGAAACTGTCGAATCCGGTGTGGTTGGAGAAGATTGCGGTGGGCAGGGGGCAGCACTGCACCCCCATGGCGGAGATGATGGGCAGCGCCACCGCGATGGAGCAGCGGCCGAAGCCGCTGAAGTCGTTGATGACGGCGATCTTGTTCTGGCGGTTGTGATCCATGACGGGCATCCCCTCCCGGAAAAATAAACTCTGAGCCTATACTATACGGCAAAATGGCGGGGGAGAAAAGGGCCAATTTGCGAAAAAACCGCCGGTCCAGCCGGGAAGCGGTGCCGCTCCGCCTTGCCTGCCGGCGGGTTTTCTGGTAAAGTATAAATGAAAACAGTGATGAAATGAGAGGAGGGGAGATCCGTGGCGAGACGGGAGCGGACGCCCCGGTTCCTGCCGGTCAGCCGGGAGGAGATGCTGGCGCGGGACTGGTACTGGTACGACTTTCTGTTCATCACCGCCGACGCCTATGTGGACCATCCCTCCTTCGGGGCGGCGGTGATTTCCCGGGTGCTGGAGGACGCGGGCTTCCGGGTGTGCATGCTCCCCCAGCCCGACTGGCGCGGCGTGGAGGACTTCGTCCAATTCGGCAAGCCCCGGCTGGGGGTGTTCATTTCCGGGGGCAACCTGGACTCCATGGTGGCCCACTACACCGCCGCCAGGAAGCGCCGCAGCCAGGACCTCTATTCCCCCGGGGGCAGGACCGGCCTGCGGCCCGACCGGGCCACCATTGTCTACGCCAACCGGGTCCGGGAGGCCTTCGGCCCCATCCCCCTGATCATCGGCGGGCTGGAGGCATCCCTGCGCCGCTTCGCCCACTATGACTACTGGGAGGACAAGGTGCGCCGCAGCCTCCTCTTCGACGCCCAGGCCGACCTGATCTCCTACGGCATGGGGGAGCGCTCCACCCTGGAGATCGCCCGGGCCCTGAAGCGGGGGGTTCCGGTAGGGGAGATCCGGAATGTGCGGGGGACGGCCTTCGCGGCGAAAGATCCGTCCGAATGCGCGTTCCCCTGGGTGGAAGTGGACTCCTTCGAGGCAGTCCAGTCGGACAAGACTGCCTATGCCCGCGCCAACCGGGTGGAGTACGACGAGCACGACCCCATCCGGGGCCGGGCCATCCTCCAGCGCCACGGGAACCGGGTGCTGGTGGTCACCCCGCCGGCTATGCCCCTGACCACCCCGGAGCTGGACCACGTGGCGGAGCTGCCCTATCTGCGCCAGCCCCACCCCATGTACGACGATGCGGGGGGCGTGCCCGCCATCGAGGAGGTCCGCTTCTCGGTCACCCACAACCGGGGCTGCGCCGGGGCCTGCTCCTTCTGCGCCATCGCCTTCCACCAGGGCCGGATGATCTCCTGCCGCAGTGAGGAGAGCGTGGTCCGGGAGGTGGAGGCGCTGACCAAGCTGCCGGATTTCAAGGGCTATATCCACGACGTGGGAGGGCCCACCGCCAACTTCCGCCACCCCACCTGCCAAAAGCAGCTGAAGCGCGGCATGTGCAAAGGCAGAAACTGCCTGGCCCCGGAGCCCTGCCCCAACCTGGACGCCGGCCACTCCAGCTATCTGCACCTGCTGCGGCGGCTGCGGGGCATCCCCGGGGTGAAGAAGGTCTTTGTCCGCTCGGGCATCCGCTTTGACTACATGCTGCTGGACAAGAGCGACGCCTTCTTCCGGGAGCTGGTGGAGTACCACGTCAGCGGCCAGCTCAAGGTGGCCCCGGAGCACTGCATCAACTCGGTGCTGGACTACATGGGCAAGCCCCACATCGAGGTCTACGAGCGCTTCCAGCGCAAGTATCAGCAGCTCAACCGGCGGATGGGCAAGGAGCAGTTCCTGGTGCCCTATCTGATGTCCTCCCACCCGGGGTCCACCCTCCAGGACGCGGTGGCCCTGGCGGAGTATCTGAACAGACTGGGCCGCCAGCCCGAGCAGGTCCAGGACTTCTACCCGGTGCCCGGCACCCTGTCCACCTGCATGTACTACACCGGCATCGACCCCCGCACTATGGAGCCGGTCTATGTGGCCCGCTCCCCCCACGAGAAGGCCCTCCAGCGCTCGCTGCTCCAGTGGAAGCGCCCGGAGATGCACGCCCTGGTGCTGGAGGCCCTGCGGAAGGCGGGGCGCACCGATCTGATCGGCTATACCCCCGGCTGCCTGATCCGGCCCAAGCCCGGCCCCGCCCCCTGGGAGCGGGAGCGGGAGGAGAAGCGCCGCGCCCAGGCCGCCGGAGGGCGGGGCGGGAAGACATCCGGCCCCAGGGGGGACCGGCGTCCCGCCCGGAGCCGGGAGGGCGGGAAAAACGGCCGCCCCGGCAGAGGAGAGAAGCCATCCACCCGCCCGCCCCGGAAGGGCGGGCACCACAGATGAGGAGGGAACGCGATGAGACACCTGATACGACTGCTGCCCCTGATCCTGATTTTGGCCTATGCGGCCAAATTCGCCTACCACTGGATGGAGGCCACCCGGGAGGAGAAGTGAGTCCCGGGGGGCCGGAGACAAAATCAAAGGAGGTCTTTCCCAGGAGCCCCACCTCTCCCAGCGCAAAGCCCTCTACACCGCCGAGGGCCGGGCCTTCTGCACCGGCAACCTGCACGTGCCCGACGACCTGGAGGTCATACCGCTGGTGTGAGGGCGGAGGGGGCAAACCCGCCGCGCCCATCCCCGCAGCCCTTGGAATCAGACAGACTGCGGAGATGAGGGCGCATAAAAAAGTAAATTTTTTTAAATTTTCCTTGGACTTTATTTCCCAAAGATGGTATAATTAAATATATTGAAAGACCTGTCAACCGCCTGTGGCCGCCCCCTGTCCGCAGGTGATTTTATGCCCCATGTGTTAACATAAAACATATTTGGCGGGACGGCATATCCTTTCATCGTCGGTAAAAATTAAAATAAACTCCGGTCTATCGTATTGTGCCGGGCAAAACAGGAAAAAATAGAGTTGGTTTTATATGAAATGGATTACATAATGTGGACACGCGCTGAACAGAAAGGAGAGCGGTCAGAATGTTCCAGATCGGGGAGTCCGTCGTCTACGGCACCACGGGGGTGTGCAAGATCTCTGCCCTGGGTCCCCTCAGCATGCACGGCGTGGACCGGAAGCGCCGGTATTACACCCTGCAGCCCCTGTACCAGGAGGGGGCCGTCTATGTCCCGGCGGACGGGGAGAAGTGTGCCCGGATGCGCTATCCGCTCTCCAGTCAGGAGGCGGAGCGGCTGTTGGAGCGCATCCCGGAGATTGCCCCCTGTGAGATCCAGAACTTCAACTACAAGCAGCGCACCGACGCCTTCAGCGCCGCCCTGCACCGCAACAGCTGCGACAGTCTGGTGGGCATCATCAAGGCGGTGGAGCAGAAGAAGCGGAACTTCCGGGAGAAGCAGCAGTACAACGTGGACAATAATTTCTGGAAGCAGGCCATGCGGCTGCTCTGCGGTGAGCTGTCCTATGCCCTGGGCCTCCCGCTGGAGGAGACCCGCAGCCGGGTGGAGGCGGCCATCCGCACCCAGGCCCCGGTCCAAGGGGAGGACGCGGCCGTCTGAGCGGCGGGACGCCCGGCGGCAGCTGGGCTGTACAGAAAAATGACGGACAAAAATGGACGGCCTGGCCGCCCATTTTTTGCGTTTTCCAGCCGGCATATGTAAAATTTAAATGCCGTCTTTTCAAGCCGGTGGGGATGTATTATAATATTGTCGTATCTCCGCCGCCTCTCGCGGCGCAAAAAAACGCGAAATGTGGAAAAACAGGCACAAATAGCGTGATATGATCGATTTGATATAGATTTAACATATGCTTGGTTTTGTATTTTACATGTTGCGGCTATTGTAAGGGTAAAACGAAAATTACAAGGAGCTGAATGACATGATCTATCTGTTGGAGGATGACGACAGCATTCGCAAGCTGGTCATCTACGGTCTGGAGAGCCAGGGCTACGAGGCCCAGGGCTTTGAAGCTCCTTCTGCATTCTGGAAGGCCATGAACAACCACCTGCCCGAGCTGATCCTGCTGGACATCATGCTGCCGGAGGAGGACGGCCTGTCTATCCTGCAGAAGCTGCGCAGCGCCAGCGCCACCAAAAAGCTGCCTATCATCATGCTGACGGCCAAGAATACCGAATACGACCGGGTGATCGGCCTGGACAAGGGGGCGGACGATTTTATCTCCAAGCCCTTCGGCATGATGGAGCTGGTGGCCCGGGTGCGGGCGGTGCTGCGCCGGACGGAGCCGGCCGCCGCCAGCACCGAGTACCAGATCGGCCCCCTGTACGTCTCCCCGGAGCGGCACATCGTCCGGGTCAACGGCAAGGACGTCACCCTCACCTACAAGGAGTTTGAGATCCTGTGCCTGATGCTGGAGAACGAGGGGGTGGTGCTCACCCGCAGTGTGCTGATGGACCGGATCTGGGGCTGTGAGTTCGAGCGGGAGAACCGCACCCTGGACGTGCACATCCGCACCCTCCGGGCCAAGCTGGGGGAGGCGGGCAGCTGCATCGAGACCGTCCGGGGCGTGGGCTATAAGATCGAGGGCAGCGCGGAAGCGATGAAATGAAGGAATTATGAGAAAAAAGATCTTTCAAAATTATCTGTTGGTCAGCGTTCTGGTCATGGTGCTCTGCTGCGGCCTGTTCCTTGGCGTGCTGTTCCGGCACTACGAGGAGCAGGCCTTCGAGCAGCTTACGTCGGAGGCGGGCTATATCGCCCACGGCATGGAGCTGTCCGGCGCCGACTATCTGGACACCCTGGAGAGCGGCACCGCCCGGGTGACCTGGGTGGACGGCAGCGGCAACGTGCTCTATGACAGCCAGGCCGACCCGGCGGAGATGGAGAACCACCTGGACCGTGCGGAGATCGCCGGCGCCCTGGCCGACGGCGCGGGCCGGGACGTGCGCTTTTCCGAGACCATGCTCCAGCGCAACCTCTATTACGCGGTGCGGCTGGGGGACGGTACCGTGCTCCGGGTCTCCTGCGCCCAGGGGACGGCCATCTCCATGATGCTGATGATTTTCTGGCCCATTCTGGCCATCGCCCTGGCGGTGCTGCTGGTGTGCGTGCTGCTGGCCTTCCGGCTGGCCCGGCACATCGTGGACCCCATCAACCAGATCGACCTGGACCACCCGCTGGTGGATGAGACCTACGCCGAGCTGGCCCCCCTGGTCTCCCGGATCCAGGAGCAGAACCGGACCATCCGGCACCAGATGGACGAGCTGGGCCAGCGCCAGCGGGAGTTCGCCGCCCTGACCGACAACATGAGCGAGGGCTTCCTGCTGGTGGATTACCGCACCAACATTTTGGCCTGCAACCACAGCGCCTTCCGGCTGCTGACCCAGGGGAAGGGGGGGCAGGTGACCAACCTGCGCCGGGACGGCTGCATGCCCCAGATCCTCACCACGGTGGAGGCCGCCCTGGCCGGGGTGCGCACCGACACGGTGCAGGAGGTGGAGGGCGTCTCCTGGCAGATCATCGCCAACCCAGTGGTCTCCAGCGGCCAGGTGGCCGGCGTGGCGGTGCTGGTCATGGACGTCACCGAGCGGGAGCAGCGGGAGCGGCTGCGCCAGGAGTTTTCCGCCAACGTCTCCCACGAGCTGAAGACCCCCCTCACCTCCATCTCCGGCTTTGCCGAGCTGATGAAGGAGGGGATGGTGCCGGAGGACAAGGTAAAGGAGTTCGCCGGGGACATCTACCGGGAGTCCCAGCGGCTCATCGCCCTGGTGGACGACATCATCCGGCTGAGCAAGCTGGACGAGAACACCAAGCCCTTTGAGCCGGAGAGCGTGGACCTCTACGAGCTCTCCGACGAGATCCTGGCCAACCTGAAGCCGGTGGCCGACCGGCAGCAGGTGTCGCTCCACCTGTCCGGCGCCCACATCCGCATCTCCGGGGTGTGGCAGATCCTGAACGAGATGGTCTACAACCTGTGTGACAACGCCATCAAGTACAACCGGCCCGGCGGCCGGGTGGATGTCACCGTGGCCCGGCAGGGGGATCGGGTCCGGCTCACCGTCAGCGACACCGGCATCGGCATCCCCTACCCGGACCAGTCCCGGGTCTTTGAGCGCTTCTACCGGGTGGACAAGAGCCACAGCAAGGAGGTGGGGGGCACCGGCCTGGGCCTGTCCATCGTCAAGCACGGCGCCCAGTACCATAACGCCCAGCTGGAGCTGAAGAGCGAGCCGGGCAAGGGCAGCGCCATCTCGATCATATTCTAAATTACTAATTACAATGTAGTTCCGGGAAAGAGGTCGGTTCTATGGTGACCTACGACTCCATCCGCCGCAACGAGGCGGTCAATACCTATATCCGCAAGGCGGACGAGGCCCTGGTCTGCCTGGGCTTCACCGAGCACTCCTTCGCCCACGTGGGCATGGTGGCCTCCACCTGCCGCTATATCCTGGAGACGCTGGATTTCCCCGCCCGGACCATCGAGCTGGCCCAGATCGCCGCCTATCTCCACGACATCGGCAACCTGGTCAACCGGGTGGACCACTCCCAGAGCGGGGCGGTGATGGCCTTCCGCATCCTGGACAAGCTGGGCATGGACCCGGAGGAGATCGCCGAGATCGTGGCCGCCATCGGCAACCACGACGAGGGCACCGGCACCCCGGTGTCCCCCATGGCCGCCGCCCTGATCCTGGCGGACAAGTCGGACGTGCGCCGCAGCCGGGTGCGCAACACCGACGAGTCCACCTTCGACATCCACGACCGGGTGAACTACTCGGTCCAGGAGTCCAACCTGACCATCGACCCTGCCCGCACCCAGATCCAGCTCCAGCTGCGCATCAACACCCGCTACGGCTCGGTGATGGACTACTTCGAGATCTTCCTGAACCGGATGATCCTGTGCCGCAAGGCGGCGGAAAAGCTGGGCCTGCGCTTTAAACTGGCCATCAACGACCAGCAGGTGCTCTGAGGAAAAACAGCCTTTTCAGGGCAGTGGTGTTTGCTTGGGAAAAGTGAACAGCGCCTCCCGGATTTAACGGTCCTCTCTTTGTAAGCTTTGACGATTTGCCGTGTCCAAAGTGCTGAAAAGTGCTTTGGACACGGCTTTTTGTGTCTCTTTTTGCAAAGCCATTTAACAAAAGAACAGACAATGTAAAAAAGTTTTATTTTTATTTAACACACCTTTGGTTTCAGATTTAAACCGCCCGCAGTTAAATATGCATCGTACTCGGTACGACAATCTAAAATCTGAAACGAGGTAAAAGAAAACATGAAAAAGGTATTCAGCCTGATGCTGGCCCTGGTCATGGTCTTCGCCCTGGCCGCCTGCGGCAGCAGCAACAACGGCAGCGCTGCCAGCGACGGCAGCAGCACCAACACCGACGCCAGCAATTCCGCTGACACCAGCGGCAACACCGGCTCCGAGCTGTCCGGCACCGTCTCCGCCAACGGCTCTACCTCCATGGAGAGCGTGATCGGCATCCTGTCCGAGCAGTTTATGGCCGACAACCCCAACGTGACTGTCACCTATGACCCCACCGGCTCCGGCACCGGCATTGAGTCCGTCTCCAACGGCAGCTGCGACATCGGCCTGGCCTCCCGCGCTCTGGAGGACAGCGAGGTGGAGAACGGCCTGGCGGCCACCACGGTGGCCCTGGACGGCATCGCCATCATCGTCAACGCCGACAACCCCGTGGCCGACCTGACCGTGGAGCAGATCGCCTCCATCTTCACCGGCGAGATCACCAACTGGAGCGAGGTCGGCGGCGAGGATCTGGAGATCGCCTGCATCGGCCGTGAGTCCGGCTCCGGCACCCGGGACGGCTTCGAGTCCGTCACCGGCACCGAGGACGCCTGCGTCCTGTCCCAGGAGCTGACCTCCACCGGCGCCGTCATCTCCGCCGTGGCCAGCAGCCCCAACGCCATCGGCTATGCCTCCCTGTCCGCAGTTGAGGGCCAGGACGGCATCATCGCCCTGACCGTGGGCGGCGTGGAGTGCTCCGAGGAGACCGTCCTGGACGGCACCTATGAGATCCAGCGTCCCTTCAACCTGGTCACCAAGGAAGGCGCCGAGTTGAGCGAGGCTGCCCAGGCCTTCTTCGACTTCGCCACCTCCGCCGATGCCGCTGACCTGATCCGCAGCGCCGGCGCGGTTCCCGTGGCCTGATTCAGACAAAACCCAAACCGAGTCCGGGGAGGCCTCTGCCCAGTGCAGGGGCCTCCCGCAAAACGGAGGAGCGATTGAAATGAAGTCAAAGATCAACCCCCTGGAACGAGGGATACACATCTTCTTTCTGATCTGCGGAATCCTCTCGGTGGGCTTTGTGCTGTTCATCAGTATCTACCTGATCGTCTCCGGCCTTCCGGCGATGTTCCAGATCGGGCCCATCAACTTCCTGTTCGGCCAGAAGTGGGCGGCGGGCACTGAGGATTTTGGCATTCTGCCGTTCATTCTCACCAGTATTTCCGGCACTGCCGGCGCCGTGATCATCGGCGTCCCCCTGGGCATCATGACCGCGGTCTTCCTGGCCAAGGTGGCGCCCCCCAAGATCTCCCGGGTGATCCACACCGCCGTAGAGCTGCTGGCCGGCATTCCCTCGGTGGTCTACGGCCTGGTGGGCATGGTGGTGCTGGTGCCCGCCATCCAGCGGGCCTTCCATCTGGCCTCCGGCGCCTGCCTGCTGGCGGCCATCCTGGTGCTGACCGTCATGATTCTGCCCTATATCGTCAACGTCTCTGAGACCGCCCTGCGGGCCGTCCCCAGGGAGTACGAGGAGGCATCCCTGGCCCTGGGGGCCACCAAGACTGAGACCTATTTCCGGGTTTCCCTCCACGCCGCCCGGAGCGGCGTGGCCACCGCCGTGGTCCAGGGCATCGGCCGGGCCATCGGCGAGGCCATGGCCATCATCATGGTCTCCGGAAACGTGGCCAATATGCCCGGGCTGTTCAAATCGGTCCGGTTCCTGACTACCGCCATTGCCTCCGAGATGTCCTACGCCGCCTACGGCAGCCTGCAGCGCCAGGCCCTGTTCTCCATCGGCCTGGTCCTCTTCCTGTTCATCATGCTGATCAATGCGTTTCTGAATCTCGTGATCCAAAAGGAGCGTGCTTAATATGAAGGAAGGACGTTCACTCGGCCGCAAGGCCAAGGATTGGGCGCTCCAGGGGATCATGTACCTCTGCGCCGGCATCACCTGCGCCCTGCTGATCTTTATGATCGGTTATATCTTCTACCGGGGCATCCCCCATCTGACCTGGCAGCTGCTCAGCACCCAGACCAGCTATCTCCAGGGCACCATCGGCATCCTGCCCAACATCCTGAATACCATTTATATTATCATCGTCTCCATGGTCATCGTGGTCCCCCTGGGGGTGTGCGCCGCCATCTATCTGACGGAGTACGCCGCCAATAAAAAGATCGTTCGGCTCATCAGCTTCGCCACCGAGACCCTGACCGGCATTCCCTCCATCATCTTCGGCCTGGTGGGCATGCTGTTCTTCATCCAGATCCTGGGCATCCGCCAGGGCATCCTGGCCGGCGGCCTGACCCTGGTGGTCATGGTGCTGCCCACCATCATCAGCAACACCACCGAGAGCCTCAAGACCGTGCCCGACTCCTACCGGGAGGGCTCCCTGGCCCTGGGCAGCGGCAAGTGGCACATGGTGCGCACCGTGGTGCTGCCCAACTCCATCGACGGCATTGTCACCGGCTGCATCCTGGCCATCGGCCGCATCGTGGGCGAGTCCGCCGCCCTGCTGTTCACCGCCGGCTTCGGTCTGGTGCTCAACGACTTCTTCGCTTCCCTGACCTCCTCCTCCGCAACGCTGACGGTGGCCCTGTACGTCTTTGCCAGCGAGCGGGGCGAGATCGGCGTGGCCTTCGCCATTGCCGCCATCCTGATGATCCTCACCTTCATCCTGAACTTCGCGGCCAACCTCGCCGCCAAGAAACTGAAACGAAAGGGTTCTTAACTATGCCTGGAATGATAGAGACAAAAGATCTGGACCTCTGGTATGGCGACCATCAGGCCCTGCACTCCATCAATGTGGAGATCCCGGACCATCAGGTCACCGCTCTGATCGGTCCCTCCGGCTGCGGCAAGTCCACCTTCCTGAAGACCCTGAACCGGATGAACGATCTGGTGGAGGGCATCCGCATCGAGGGCCTGGTCAGCTACAACGGCACCGACATCTACAGCCCCTCCACCGACGTGACCTGGCTGCGCAAGCAGATCGGCATGGTGTTCCAGAAGGCCAACCCCTTCCCCATGAGCATCTACGACAACGTGGCCTACGGCCCCCGCACCCACGGCGTCCGGGCCAAGAGCGAACTGGACGGCATCGTGGAAAAGGCCCTGCGGGACGCCGCCATCTGGGACGAGGTCAAGGACCGGCTGAAGACCAGCGCTCTGGGCATGTCCGGCGGCCAGCAGCAGCGGCTGTGCATCGCCCGTGCCCTGGCGGTTCAGCCTGACATCCTGCTGCTGGACGAGTCCACCAGCGCCCTGGACCCCATCTCCACCTCCAAAATCGAGGACTTGATTGGCGAGCTGAAAAAGGAATATACTGTCATTATGGTCACGCATAATATGCAGCAGGCAGTGCGTATTTCCGATATGACCGCCTTTTTCCTGCTGGGCGAGCTGATCGAGTTCGGCCAGACCGAGCAGATTTTCAGCATGCCAAAGAACAAGAAGACGGAAGACTACATTTCCGGGAGGTTCGGATAACCATGAGAAATGCATACAACGAGCAGCTCCAGACCCTGCACCGGGATCTGACCGAGATGGGCGCCATGTGCGAGACTGCGGTCAGCCTGGCGGTCCAGGCCGTCACCCTGGGGGACACCGAACTGGCCGCCCAGGTCTACGAGGTGGACGGCAAGATCGACAAGGCGGAGCGGGACATCGAGTCCCTGTGCCTGAAGCTGCTGCTCCAGCAGCAGCCGGTGGCCACCGACCTGCGGGTGATCTCCTCCGCCCTAAAGATGATCACCGACCTGGAGCGCATCGGCGACCAGGCCTCCGACATCGCCGAGATGTCCCGGTTCACCGCCGGCGGGGATGACAAATGCGCCTCCGACCTGCGGGAGATGGCCAAGGAGGCTGTCAAGATGGTCAACGAGAGCATCGATTCCTTCGTCAAAAAGGACCTGGTCACGGCCCGCAGCGTCATCGCCTACGACGCGGTGGTGGACCGCTGGTTTGAGCGGATCAAGACCGACCTGATCGCCTCCATCTCCGAGGACAACACCCGGGGCGAGTACTACCTGGACCAGCTGATGGTAGCCAAGTACCTGGAACGCATCGGTGACCACGCCACCAACATCGCCGAGTGGGTGGAGTACTCCATCCTGGGAAAGCGTTCCAAGGACGGCGTTATCTCCGAGTGATCCCCGGGCGGGAGAGATTCCGTCCCCGGCAGCACCCAACAACAGTTTGATCAATCGTATTTGACAGCCCCGGGCCGCAGAGACCCGGGGCTGTTTTTTGCCGACCTCTGTTAAGTTACTTCACACAAACCATCGATTTTTACCGGAAGACATGGCTGAAATCCCTGAAAACAGGGCGATTGCGTTGCACTAAAATGGGTAATTTTTACGTATTTTTACATTTAATATAGATTTAACAAAAACATGGTTTCAGATTTAATGTATTCTCCTTATGCTGTCTGCGGAGCTTATGAAATAGAGAAAAAGGGAAGGATTCAGAAAAGAATAGGTTAATTCCACGCCATTGCTTCCCAATCGGAAAGAGGAGAAGAGGACGAGTTTATGGATCTGTTTGATGTATTGACGATGATCGGCGGACTATGTCTGTTCCTGTTCGGCATGAATGTGATGGGCGCCGCCCTGGAGAAGCGGGCGGGCAGCGGCCTGAAGACTCTGCTGGGCAAGCTTACCAGCAGCAAGATGACAGGTTTTCTGACCGGACTGGGGGTCACCGGGGTGATCCAGTCCTCCTCCGCCACCACTGTGATGGTGGTGGGTTTTGTCAACTCGGGGCTGATGACTCTAAAGCAGGCCATCAACGTGATTATGGGTGCTAATGTGGGCACTACGGTGACCGCCTGGATTCTGAGCCTGACTGGCATCCAAGGGGACAATATTTTTGTCCGGCTGCTGAATCCATCAGCCTTTACCCCCATCCTGGCCCTGATCGGCATCATTTTCTATATGGGCAGCAAATCCAGCAAGCTGAAGGATACCGGCATGATCCTGCTGGGCTTTGCCACCCTGATGTTCGGCATGGACACCATGTCCTCCGCGGTGTCCGGGCTCCAGGACGTGCCCGAGTTCCAGAACATTCTGCTGATGTTCTCCAACCCCATCCTGGGGGTGCTGGCCGGCGCCATTCTGACCGGCATCATCCAGTCCTCCTCGGCCTCGGTGGGCATTCTGCAGGCCCTGTCCTCCACCGGCCAGGTCACCTTCGGCACCGCCATCCCCATCATTATGGGCCAGAACATTGGCACCTGTGTTACCGCCCTGCTCTCCTCGGTGGGCACCAATAAGAATGCCCGCCGGGCCGCCGTGGTTCATCTGTGCTTCAATGTCATCGGCACCATTGTCTGGTTGAGCGTGTTCTGCATTCTCAACGGCATCTTCCGCTTTGCTTTTGTCTCCCAGCCCGCCGACCAGCTGGGCATCGCCATCGTCCACACTGTCTTCAACGTGCTGTGCACCTGCCTGATGCTGCCCGCCAGCGGCCTGTTGGAAAAGTTGTCCTGCAAGATCATCCCCGATGCCAAGACCGAGGAGAGCAAGATCCAGTTGGATGAGCGGCTGATGGCCACCCCCTCCATTGCCCTGGAGCGCTGCCGTGTGGTCACCGGCGAGATGGCCGCCGACGCCGCCGACGCCCTGAACACCTCGCTGCAGATGGTGGGGAGCTATGACGCCGAGCAGGCCGCCCGGGTGCGGGAGAAGGAAGAGGAGACCGACCACTGTGAGGACAGCCTGGGCACCTATCTGGTGCGGCTGAGCACCTGCTCCCTGAGCGATCAGGACAGCCATGAGGCGGCCAAGCTGCTCCATGTGATCGGAGACTTCGAGCGGATCGCCGACCACGCGGTGAACATCCTGGAGTCCGCCGAGGAGATCCGGGAGAAGCACATCCAGTTCTCCCCCGAGGCGGAGCAGGAGCTGCGGGTCATCAGCTCCGCCGTGGAGGAGTGCCTCTCCCTGGCCCTGAAGAGCTTTATGGAGGACGACCTGAAGACCGCCGGCCAGGTGGAGCCCCTGGAGGAGGTCATCGACACCCTGCGCAGCCAGCTGCGCTCCCGGCATGTGCTCCGGCTGCAAAAAGGGAAATGCTCCATTGAGGACGGCTTTGTCTGGTCTGACCTCCTGACGAACCTGGAGCGGGTGAGCGACCACTGCTCCAACATCGCCGGCTGCGTCATCGAGATGGCCCACTCCAGCCTGGATCTGCATGAGTACCTGACCGGCATTCGCACCGAGGACCCCCAGTATATGGAGTACTATAACCAGTATGCGAAGAAGTACGCCCTGGTGAAATGAGCTCCCGCGGCGCTGGCGGAGCGTGTCCCGGAGCGCAACTGTACGCGGCCCCCGGACTGTGATTCCGGGGGCCGTAAAAATTTTGTGAAAAGGGGAAAAAGAGAATTGACGTGGGCAAAATAAGGTGTATTCTATAGAGGGCAAGAATCAATCCAACGACAGAAAGGAGCGGCAGAGGATGAAATTCTATATCTGCGACCACTGCGGCAACATCGTGGCCTATGTCAAGGACAAGGGCGTGCCGGTGATGTGCTGCGGGCAGAAGATGCGGGAGCTGGTTCCCAACACCACCGACGCGGCGGTGGAGAAGCACGTGCCGGTCATCCAGGTGGAGGGCAATCATGTCACCGTTACCGTCAGCACCGCCGAGCATCCCATGGTGGAGGAGCACTTTATCGAGTGGATCGCTCTGGAGACCCGCCAGGGCAACCAACGCAAGTCCCTCGCTCCCGGACAGAAGCCCCAGGCGGAGTTTATGATCTGCGAGGGGGATGAGGTTGCGGCCGCCTATGCCTACTGCAACCTGCACGGACTTTGGAAAGGAACGGTGTGAATCGACATGAAGTATATCTGCACGATCTGCGGCTATGAGTACGATGAGACCCTGGGAGATCCCGACAACGGCATCGCCCCCGGCACCAAGTGGGAGGATCTGCCTGACGATTTCGCCTGTCCCCTCTGCGGCGTGGGCAAGGACCAGTTTGAGCAGGCCTGACCCGGACAACCACATCTGCCCCCAAACGCGCCTCGGACCGCCGGTCCGGGGCGCGGTGCCTGTAACAGGAGACAAGGCCCCGGCCGTCGGAAGACGGCCGGGGCCTTGTAATGTATAGAGGGTAGGATAGGGAAACTCAGAAATCCACCTCAGTGTCGTAGTAGCCGCACTTGAGCGGCTTCTCCATCTCCTCCTGAGAGGGCTGGCGGGGGGGTGGAGCCGGTCTTGTGGCCATGGAGTGGACGATGCCCAGCAGGGCTCGGAGAAGTCCTCCGCCGGCCGCTGGACCAGGCCGTAGTGGTCCAGCATCTCCTGTTCCAGAGGGGATAGACCATCATGAAGGCGTTGGAGATGTACCCCGCCCGGGGGACGCAGAGGCTGAAGTGCTGGAGGGTGGCCTCCCTCCTCACTTCTCCGGCCGGTATCCGGCGCCGGGGATCAGCGCCTCGTTGTGGAACAGGGCGTTCACAGTGCTCTCATACTCGCTGAGGTGCCGGGTTTTGCGGATGACCTTCTGGTAGGGCTGGTAGTTGGTGAAGCTCTGGATCAGGTAGGCCCAGACTCCCTTCATCTTGCACAGCACCGGCCCGTCCCCGTAGAGTATGCCCCGGTAGCCCTCCAGCAGCTGGGCGTGGAAGTCCTCCAGCACCCCTTTGTCCGGTGTGCCCCCCAGCAGCCAGGGGTTGCACAGGATGCCCCGGCCCAGCATAGCCGTTTTCACCTGGGGGTATCGGGCCTGAAAGCGCTCCAGGTCGGAGCGGGTGAACAGGTCGCCGTTGTAGGTGACCGGCCAGGGGGGATCGTCCAGGGCCTGTTCAAAGGCGGCCATCCGGGGGGAGCCCTGGTAGTAGTCCTTCTGGATGCGGGGGTGGATGATGAGCTCCGTGCAGGGGTAGCGCCGGAAGAGCTCCAGCAGCCGGGGCCACTCCTCCTCGCTGGTGCGGCCCACCCGGGTCTTGATGGAGATCTTCAGGGGGCAGGCGGAGAAGATCTCGTCCAAAAACCGCTCCAGCTCCTCGGGGAGGCTGAGGAAACCGGCCCCCTTGCCCTTGGCGGCCACGGTACCCGAGGGGCAGCCCAGGTTCAGGTTGACCTCCCCGTAGCCCATGGCCGCCAGCTCCCGGCAGGTGGTCAGGAAATAGTCCGACCGGTTGGTCAAAATCTGGGGCACTAGGTCCATGCCCTGGTTGTGCTCGGGCAGCACCTCGCTGCGCTCCCGGGTGTTGAGCCCCTTGTTCATGTTGGGGGAGATGAAGGGGGAAAAATACCGGTCTGCCGGGACAAAGTGCCGGTGGTAGGCCTGCCGGTAGACCCAGGTGGTGACCCCCTCCATGGGGGCTAGTTCAAACTGCACAGTCCGCTCCCTCCTTTTTCGTGAAAATTGTACCATGCCTCCGGGGGAAAAACAAGCCATTTGCGCCCCGCCCGGCCCGTGCCGGGGCTGAGGCGCTGCGACAGGCTCCGGCGGGCGGGGTCAGCTCGTCAGCTTCAGCCCCACAATGCCCGCCGGCATCCCGGCGATGGTGAGCACCGAGAATCCCAGCTTGGTGAACCCGTGGGACAGCTTCAGAAAGGTGGCCCAGAAGACCTCCATCTAAAAAGACCCATGGCATAGTCGCATTTACCTCCTTTTGGACAAAAAAGAAAGGCGTCCCCGCCCCTCATCTGCTTCGGCCTGACGATGAGAGTGGAAACGCCACCTGTCCGCCCAGCGGTGGACAGGTTCCGCATTAAAACAGCACAGGGGAAGGGAGATGTCAAGCCCCCGGCCGGAGGGGAACTCCGGCCGGGGGCCTTGCCGATGGCGCGTCAGAGGGAGGTGGGGTCCAGGGCGTCCCGGAGGGCGTCGCCGATGAAGTTGATGGCCACCACCAGCAGGATGATGACCACCCCCGGCGGCACCCAGAGCCAGGGCTTGCTGGTCAAGATGGTCAGGTTCTCCGCCCCGTTGAGCATGCTGCCCAGGGAGGCGGTGGGGGGCTGTACCCCCATGCCCAGGAAGCTCAGGGCGGCCTCGTCCAGCATGCTGATGGCCACCACGCTGGTGGCGTAGACCAGCACCGGGGCGATGGTGTTGGGCAGGATGTCGCTGAAGAGCAGGTACCGCCGGGACATGCCGGACAGCTGGCTGCTCTTGACGAAGTTGGATTCCCGGAGGGAGAGGGTGTTGCCCCGCACCAGCCGGGCCACCCCGGGCCAGTCCACCAGGCCCAGGATCAGGATGATGGACCAGAGCCCCGGGTCAAAGATGGCGGCGGCCACCAGCACCAGCAGGATGTAGGGGAAGCTCATAAAGGCGTCGGTGAGGCGCATGATGACCATGTCCACCACCCCGCCGAAGAAGCCGCTGACCAGCCCCAGCACAACCCCCACGCAGGTGGAGATGGCGGCGGCCAGGATGCCCACCAGCAGGCTGACCCGGGTGCCGCTGAGCAGCCGGCTGAGCTGGTCCCGGCCGATCTGGTCGGTGCCCAGCCAGTGGGCCGGGGAGGGGGGCTCGGAGAAGGCGCCCACCGTCTCGTTGGGGGCATAGGGGCACAGCAGCGGGCCCACCAGGGCGGCCAGCACGATGAACAGCAGCACCCCGCAGCTCACCATGGCCAGCCGGTGGCGGCGGAACCGGCGCCAGACGGTCCGGCGGTAGGTCTCGCTCTCCTGGGGGGAGAGCACCACCCGGGGCCGGGCCGCCTTCTGTTTCAGAAATTTCTTGCCGTTCACTTCTTGCCCTCCTTCTGGAAGGAGATGGTGGGGTCGGCCACGGCGTAGAGGATGTCGGTGACCAGGTTGCCCAGCAGCACCACCACGGCGGTGAACAGGCACACCCCCATGATGACCGGATAGTCCCGGCTGGTGATGGCGCTCATGGTCATCAGCCCCAGCCCGGGCCAGGAGAACACCTGCTCCACCACCACGGCGCCCCCGAAGAGCACCGGGATCTCCATGCCGATGACGGTGATGACCGTCAGCATGGCGTTGCGCAGGGCGTGCTTGTAGATGACCAGCCGCCGGCCGATGCCCTTGGCCTTGGCGGTGCGGAGGTAGTCCTGCTGGAGGATCTCCAGCACGGCGGAGCGGAAGTATCGGATGTTGGTGCCCGCCATGCCGAAGGCCAGCACCACCGTGGGCAGCACCATGTGCCATATCACGTCCAGCACGCCGCCGCCCACCCCCAGGGTGACCATGCCGCTGGAGGGCAGCAGGCCCAGCTTGACGGTGAACAGGTAGATCAGCAGCAGGGCCAGGAAGAAGCTGGGCATGCTGGAGCCCAGGAAGGACAGGGAGACCACGGTATAATCCCCCTTGGAATAGGCGTGGGTGGCGGAGAAGATGCCGCCGATCAGGCTGAAGATCAGGCTGAGCACCAGGGCGGCCCCCATCAGCAGCAGGGTGGGCCCCAGGTGGGAGCCGATCATCTGGGTCACCGGCTGGAAGGTGGTGTAGCTGGTGCCCAGGTTGCCCTGGAGCAGCCCCAGCAGCCAGACGAAGTACTGGATATAGGGGGGCTTGTCCAGCCCCCAGTTAATGGCCCGCTGGGCCAGGGCGGCCTCGCTGACCCGGGCGCCGGTCATCATCTCCAGCGGGTTGCCCGACAGGCTCATCAGGGCGAAGTCGATGACCGTGATGAGAAAGAGCACCGGAATGGCGATCAAAATGCGTTTGAGGATGTACTTTGCCATATCACGCCTCCTCCTTTCGGCCCCGGCGGCAGGTGGTCAGGTGGCCGCTCCCCGGGGCCACAGGAACCAGCTCGCCGGTGTATCCGTCGCACTCCGGGCAGGCGAAGGGACAGCGGGGGCGGAACCGGCACCCCTCCCCGGGCTGGATGCGGGAGGCGGCCTCGCCGCTCAGGGTGATGCCCTCCTCCCCCCGCACGTCCGGGTCGGGCACCGGCACCGCGTCGCATAGGGCCCGGGTGTAGGGGTGCATCGGGTCGCGGAAGAGCTCCTTGGCCTCGGCGATCTCCACGATCTGGCCCAGGTACATGACCGCGATCCGGTCGCTGACGTAGTTCACCGCTCCCAGGCCGTGGCCGATGAACAGATAGGCCAGCCCCAGCTCCCGCTGGAGCTGCCGGAACAGGTTGAGGATCTGGGCCTGGATGGACACGTCCAGGGCGGATACCGGCTCGTCGCAGACGATGAGCCGGGGCCGCAGGGAGAGGGCCTTGGCGATGGCCACCCGCTGGCGCTGGCCGCCGGAGAATTCGTGGGGATAGCGGTTCTTGGCCCGCTTGGGCATGCCGACCAGGTCCAGCAGCCGGTCCACCTCCGCCTCGGCGGTCCGGCGGGTGACCAGCCCGTGGTGGATCATGGGGTCGGCCAGGATCTGAAAGACGTGCTTCTTGGGGTTCAGGGAGGAGTAGTTGTCCTGGAACACCATCTGCAGCTGGGTGCGCACCTGGGCGAGCTGGCGGGGCTTGGCCTGGGTGAGCTCCAGGCCGTCAAAGCGGATGGAGCCCGAGGTGGGGGTTTCCAGCCGGACGATCTGGCGGCCGATGGTGCTCTTGCCGCAGCCCGACTCCCCCACCAGGCCCAGGGTGGTGCCCGCGTCGATGGAGAAGCTCACGTCGTCCACCGCGTGGACATAGCCGGTGACGTGGGTGATTACGCCCCCCTTCACCGGGTAATAGACCTTCAGGTGCTCCACCTGGAGCAGGGGTTCTGTCTGGCTCATTGGCTCGCCTCCCTCCACCGGCCGCAGCGCACCCGGTGCTCCGGCGACACCTCACAGGCCGTCTGGGCCCGCTCGCAGGCCGGGACGGCATAGGGACAGCGGGAGCGGAACCTGCAGCCGGTCATTTTTTCGTAGTGCTCGGGCACCGTGTCCTGGATGGACTCCAGCACCCGTTCCCGGGTGTCCCGGATACTGGGGACGCTCTTGAGCAGGGCCCGGGTATAGGGGTGGGCCGGGGCGTGGAACAGCTCCCGCACCGGGGCCCGCTCCACGATCTGGCCGGCGTACATGACGATGACCTGGTCTGCCACCTGAGCCACCAGCCCCATGTCGTGGGTGATGAGCAGGATGCTCATGCCGTTCTCCCGCTGGAGCTGCTTCAACAGGGCCATAATCTGCTTCTGGATGGTCACATCCAGGGCGGTGGTGGGCTCGTCGGCGATGAGCAGCTTGGGGTCGCAGCCCAGGGCCATGGCAATCATTACCCGCTGGCGCTGGCCGCCGGAGAGGGTGTGGGGGTAGGAGCGGAAGACCGACTCCGGGTCGGGCAGCCCCACCTTGCCCAGCAGCCGGATGGCCCGCTCCCTGGCTTGGGGGCGGGAGAGCTTCATATGGGCGCGGATGCCCTCGGTGAGCTGGTTGCCTACGGTGAACACCGGGTTCAGGCTGCTGAGAGCGTCCTGAAAGATCATGGACAGCTTGCTGCCCCGGACCTGGTCCAGCTCCTTCTCGGTCAGGGAGGTGAGCTCCCGGCCGTCAAAGACCACCCGCCCGCCTGTGACGGAGCCGCCCCGGCTCAGCAGGCCCATGATGGACAGGCAGGTGACGCTCTTGCCGCAGCCCGACTCACCCACAATGCACAGGGTCTGGCCGGGGAGCACGTCAAAGCTCACGTCGTCCACCACCGCCCCGGAGCCGAAGTCGCCGGTGAAGGTGGTCTCCAGATGTTGAACGGAGAGGATGGGTTCCATAGTGCCTCACTTCCTCGCGTGATAGTATGCTGGCCCTCCCGGGCCGCCGGGGCGCCGGGAGGGCAAAAGGAGCGCCGTCCCAAAAACCGGGAAAGAGCGGTACGCCGCATGCGCGGCGTACCGCCCGGTCACGGCGCGGCAGGGGAACCCGGCGTTACTCGGCGAGGGTCCACTCCTCGATATGGTTCAGGCACCCGTACATGCTGGGGGTGGCGTTCTGGAGCCGGTTGCTCACGGCGCCAAGGGGGGCGTTGATATACAGGTTGATCACGGGCACGCTCTCCTGGACATAGCTGTCGATGGCGTACAGGGCGTCGGCGTAGGCCTCAGAGTCGTTGGTGGACCAGAGGACGTTCAGGTTCTCCTCCACCTCGGGCGTCAGGGCGTGGCACCAGGAGCCCAGCACATACTGGATGTCCCAGGAGGGGTCCACCGGGGGATAGGTGTACTGGACGGCGATCATGGCCGCGTCCTCGGTGCCGGCCAGGGTCATCAGGGTGTCCAGATCCACGCTGCGGATTTCCACATTGATGCCCACGGCCTGCCAGGCCTGCTGGGCCAGCTGGATGGCGTAGCTCAGCTGGGTCTCTCCGCTGTTGGCATAGAGGGTGTAGGTGGTGTTGGGGTCCCAGCCCTCGGCCTCGGCGGCGGCCACCAGCTCAGCGGCGCGGTCGGTGTCGGTGGCGGTGGGGGTCAGATCCCGCCAGTAGGGCCCGTCGGGCACGGCGAAGCCGTCGGCCAGATCACCCTCCCCATCCAGCAGTCCGTCGATGATCTGCTGCCGGTCCAGGGCGTAGAGCATGGCCTGCCGGATGTTCTCGTTGTCCACGATCTCGGTGTTGATGAACACACCCTCCACCGAGTAGGCGTCGCCGTAGACGCATGTCACGTTCTCCAGGGCCTGGACGCTCTCATAGTCCTCCTGGTCGATGGTGCCCAGCAGGGGGGGGACGATGTCGATCTCCCCGGATTGGAGGGCGGCGTACAGGCTGGCGCTGTCCACCACCAGAATGTTGGCGTAGGGGATGTTGACCTCGCCCCGCCAGAAGTTGGGGTTGGCCTCATAGGTCACATAGTGATCGCTGTCGAAGCTGGTGGCCATATAGGGGCCGTCCACCACGTCCGGGTGGTTGAACCAGTCGTAGGCGGCGAACTCCTCCTCGGGCACATCGGAGAGGACGTGCTCAGGGATGACAAAGATGTACTGGGCGTAGCCGTTGAGGAAACTGGTCATGTTCATCTCGTATTTAAAGGTGAACTCCACGGTCTTCTCATCCACGATGGTGACGCCCTCGATGCTCTCGGCGCCTTCAGCGACATAGCCGGTCTCATCGTCGGTGCCCACCAGAGCGAAGAGCATCATGGCCGGGTTGGCGATGACCGGGGAGGCCAGGCGCAGCATGGTAAAGGCCAGATCGGAGCTGGTCACCGGCTCGCCGTCGCTCCAAGCGGCGTCCTCGTTGATGTGGATGGTGTAATGGATGTTGTCCTCAGTGGTAATACTGTCGGCCAGGATGTACTCGAACTCTGCGTTCTCATCCATGGCGACCAGGGGCAGGAACGACATGGAGATGGCGTACATGCTGCTCCAGGTGGCATCCACCAGGGTGGGGTTCAGCGAACTGATACTGGAGGTGCAGCCGATGTTGACCACGCCGTCGCCGGAGGAGGTATTGGCGCTGCCGTTTTCGCCGGACTGGGCGGTGCCGGAAGCGCCGCAGGCGGCCAGAGAGAGGGCCAGGGACAGGGCGAGAAGCATGGCGACAATGCGGTGCAGGTGTTTTTTCATCAATTCTCGATCTCCCTTCGTAGAGAAATTCACCTGTGCCCAGGGGGGACAGGCAATATGGATATTATAAAGTATAGAAAAACAAAATACCAGAGTTTTTCCTTGGAATTTCACATCAATTTGCGGGATGGACAGGTGCATTTTGTTGTGGGAACTGTGATTTTCCGCCTGTCCGGACCGCTGGAGCGGAAAAACCCGCAGGGCCGGGCGTGTCCGGCCCTGCGGGCAGCTTCAGTTTGCCTTGGCGTTTGCCTTGGACTGGAACTTATTGTTTTCCACCAGAAAGCGCTCATGGGTGCCCTGGCCCACCAGGCCGGCCTGGTCGTAGACCCGGGCGGAGAAGACCAGCTTCCGCCGGTCCACCTCCACCAGCTCGGTCTCGGCGGTGACGGTCATCCCCACCGGGGTGGCGGACAGGTGCTGGACGTTGAGGGCGGTGCCCACGCTGCCCCAGCCCGGCTCCAGTTCCGGGGCGACGCTGGTGTAGGCGGCCTGTTCGATCAGGGCGATCATGGCCGGGGTGGCGAACACCTCCAGGGTGCCGCTGCCCATGGCCTTTGCCGTGTTGGCCGGGGAGACGGTGACGCTCTCGCGGCCCTTGATTCCTGGTTGCAGCATGATATTTGACCTCCGTATGATGAAAATGAAATAAAACGGGGCGCCGGGGGAGGGTTCAGCCTTCGCCGGCGGGGGAGACCGGCCCCAGATCCCGCACCGCCACCGCGTACTCCCCCCTGGCGTAGCAGTCGAAGCGGATCTGGGCAAAGCCCATATCCAGGTCGATGGGGACCAGCCCGCCCTCGTCCGCCGCCAGGGCCTGACCGGCGCAGTCCAGCAGGGCCTCCAGCGCCGGGCGGGGTTCCAGGGGCCAGCGCTGGTGGGAGGGGTAGACGGCATCGTAGGCGGGGGAGAGCGCCAGCAGCCGCTCCAGGCTGGCCTGAAAGGCGGGGATGGAGGCGCCGGGGCCGAAGAGAAAGACGGGCTGGGTCATCACCGTGTCCCCGGAGAAGAGCAGCCGGTTTTGCCGGTCCAGCAGGGCCACCGAGCCGGCGGTGTGGCCGGGCACGTGGAGCGCCTCCAGCGCCCGCCCGCCCAGCTCCAGGGACATCCCGTCCTCCAGGGGGCGCAGCTTGAGGGCATCCCCCCGGTCCCGGCGGTAGCTCTCCCACTCCGCCGGGTGGACCCAGGCCTCGGCCCATTCCCCGTCCCCGCCGGTGTGATCCCCGTGGGTGTGGGTGTGGACCAGCTCCACCGGCAGGCCGCACAGCTCCCGGCACAGCCCCCGCAGCCCCTCGAAGGCCCCGAAGCCCGTGTCCAGCAGCACCGCCCGGTCCCGCCCGGCGATGAGATACAGGTTGATTCCCTCGTCCCACAGCACCCAGAGGCCGGGTGCGGGGGTGTCGATGCGCGGTTTGCCCATTGTGTCTCCTCCTTTTTTCGTTTCAGATCGTCTCAGGCGTAGCCCTCCAGGCCCCGGACGGACACCTCGCCGGAGATCACCGTCTCCCGGCGGCCGTCCTCATAGCGCACCACCAGGCCGAAGTTGTCGTCCACGTCCTCGGCGAAGGCGTTCTCCTCCCGGCCGCCCCGGATCACCCGCACCGGGCGGCCCAGGGTGGCGCACCGGGCCCGGTAGCGCTCCACGCTCCAGCCCCCCTGCTGCCAGCGGTTGTACATCTCGTCCACGGCGTTGATGAGCTCCGCCGCCAGCCGTCCCCGATCCACCCTGTGGCCGGCGGCCATGGCCACGCTTCCGGCCATATCCCGCAGCTCCTGGGGGAAGTCCTCCAGGGCCTGGTTGACGTTGACCCCGATGCCCAGCACAATGTACTGCAGCGCGCCGGTTTCCCCCTCCACGCTCATTTCGGTGAGGATGCCGCAGATCTTCCGCCGCTCCAGCAGCACGTCGTTGGTCCACTTGATCTGGGGGGACAGGCCGCAGGCGGCCTCCACCGCGTCGCACACGGCCACCGCCGCGCAGGCGGTCAGATTGACCGCCCGTTCCGGGGGCGCCTGGGGCCGCAGCAGGAAGGAGATGTAGATCCCGGCGCCCGGCGGGGACTGGAAGGAGCGGCCCAGCCGGCCCCGGCCGGCGGTCTGCTCGTCGGCCACCGCCACGGTGCCCTCCAAGGCCCCCTCCAGGGCCATGCGCTTGAGCAGGTTGTTGGTGGAGTCCACCTGTTCCAGGCAGATCAGCTGCCCCCCCAGCCCCTGGGCGCGCAGCCAGGGGCGGATGGTGCCCTCGCTGAGCCGGTCGGGCCCCGCCACCAGCCGGTAACCCCGGTTGGTGGCGGACTGGATGACATAGCCCTCCCGGCGCAGGGCAGCCACCGCCTTGCTCACTGCCGCCCGGGAGATGCCCAGGGCGCGGCTGATGTCCTCGCCGGAGCAGTACTGCCCGGCGTGCTGTTTCAATATGGAGAGGATGGACTCCCGGCTCATGGCCTCAGCTCCTTTTGCCTTGTCGCTTTAGTGTATCATAACCCGGCTGGATGTGCAATTGTTTTGCCATATGGTTTGCTGATCGCTTCATTTTACAGGGCAAATGGGATTGCAATTTGCCCCGTGGTATGGTAGGATACCCGCTGACCGGTTCTCCACACCGGTCCAACCGGCGCGGGCATGGGACATCAGAGCCCTTCCGCGCCGCTGTGCGGTCTATGTTTCGCCGTACTCTAAATATGAAAAATGGAGGTATCCCGCAATGAGAAACAACCTGACCCGCCGGCTGTGCACCGGCGGCGTGATCGCGGCGCTCTACGCCGTGCTCACCCTGGCCCTGCCCATGCTGTCCTATGGACCGGTCCAGATCCGCTTTTCCGAGGCCCTGACCGTGCTGCCCTTCTTCCTGCCCGAGGCCATCCCCGGCCTGGCGGTGGGCTGCTTTGTGGCCAACCTGATCGGCTCCCCCTACGCCCTGGACTGGATGGTGGGCACCCTGGCCACCCTGCTGGCCGCCCTCTGGACGTCCAAGCTCCGGCACAGATGGCTGGCCCCCATGCCTCCGGTGATCTGCAATATGGTCATCGTCGGGGCGGAGATCGCCTGGTTTGAGGGGGGCTTCACCGCCGCCTTCTTCCCCGCCTGGGCCTATAACGCCGTTACCGTGGGGCTGGGGGAACTGCTGGCCTGCTATATCCTGGGGATGATCCTGGTCAATCTGCTGCCCCGGATCCCCTATTTCCGCCAGATGATGCCCGAGGGGCGCCTGGCCCGGCTGGACGGGGGCTGGGGCGCCGCCGCGGCCAAATAGAGAATACGATAGAACCAGTCGCTACAGCGGCCCGCGCAGTGGAGTGCGCGGGCCGCGTCTGTTGTGGAAAGAGATTGTGCTTTTGTGTCCGGGGATTTATAATAGGAGAAGCCCGTTCCCCAGGGGAGCGGGGCGGGAAAGGAAGGGATGGATTTGGAATCCTATCAGATTTTTATCAGCTACCGGCGGGACGGGGGCGAGTTCTTCGGGAAGATCCTCTACGACAAATTGAACGCCAAGGGCTACAAGGTGTTCTTTGACGTGGAGTCCATGCGCTCCGGGCCCTTCAATACCCAGCTGTACAGCGTCATCGACCAGTGCCAGGACTTCCTGCTGATCCTGTCCCCCCACGCCCTGGACCGGTGCGCCAACCCCGGGGACTGGGTGTGCAGCGAGATCAGCTATGCCATGCAAAAACAGAAAAACATCCTGCCCATCCTCATGCGGGATTTCACCTGGCCGGCCCAGCTGCCCGCCTCCATCGCCCAGCTGCCCCAGTACGAGTGCGAGGAGTTCTCCCGCACCTCCAGCCAGGAGCACATTGACGCCTCCGTCGCCCGGATCTGCAACCGGTTTTTGAAGTCCCGGCCAGCCGGGACCTACCAGTACCGGCTGGCGGACCGGGAGTACTATCCCATCAAGACCCCCTGGAAGCAGCGCTACAAGTCCTCTTCCGACACCCCCGGGGTGTTTATGGGGGTGCTGGCCTACTTCGCCCGGGCCGGCGGCGGCCAGTCCTGGCGGCCCGAGGAGGGGTGGGACACCCTGGAGCAGCTGCTGGAATACACCCCCTTCGTCCCCCAGCCCGGCTGGTACAGGGCCAACCGGGGGCGGCTGGAGGGGATGAGGGAGAAGGCCGCCCAGCTCAGGCGCTACCAGAACCACGGCGAGGACGACGTCTGCTTTTACGCCCAGGCGGTGCAGTATGCCTACGGCTGCCTGACCACCCTCTCCGGGGAGCTGCTCCGGCGGGCCTCGCCGCTGGGGCTGCGGCATGTGCTGTGCTATTGCATCGACTGGCCCGAAGACCGGTACGGTGAAATGACCTCCGCCTGCGGCGAGGCGATGCGGGAACAGTTTACCAGCTGCATCCCCCTGGCTTTCACCGCCTGGCCCAACTACTACAGCCGGAAGGCCGGCGCAGGGGGACCCGGCGGCCGGGTGACCGCCGAAGAACGGCAGAACTTCACCTCCCACGCCATCCTGCTGTTCGACTTCATGCTGGACTGGGGGATGCTGATCAACGACTCCTTCCAGGACGTCCCCCACCGGACGGCGGTGCGGGACCAGCTGCTGTGCTACTACAAGTGGCTGAAGAAGAACAAGCTCTTTCTGCCCCGGGAGCTCCAGGAGCGGATCTACCGGGACCTGTGAGGGCGGGTTGGGCGAAACTTTTTCAGAAAGGCAGATTTTTCTTGACTTTCCCCCGGATTCCGGTATAATAAAAAAGCTAGTGCGCCCATGGGGCCGCTATGCCGATTCTATCCTTGCCTCTGACTGAGTGCGGAGGCCATTTGTCCATAAGGAGGTGCAAATCAATGGCTAAGGTCAATGCAAACTATGAGGCGATGCTGATCATCAACCCCGCCGTGGGTGAGGAGGCCATCGCCGCTGTGGTGGAGCGTTTCAAGTCTCTGATCGAGAAGAACGGCACCCTGGCCGAGGTTGATGAGTGGGGGACCCGCCGTCTGGCGTATGAGATCAACCACATCAACGAGGGCTACTATGTGCTGATCAGCTTCAACTCCGCCCCCGATCTGCCCGCTGAGGTTGAGCGTATCGCCAACATCACCGACGGCGTGATCCGTTCCCTGGTCGTCTGCAAGGACGAGTAAAAAGGAGCGTTTTCCATGTTAAATCGAATTATCCTGATGGGCCGTCTGACCCGTGACCCGGAGCTGCGCCACACCGGCAGCGGCACCCCGGTGGCCTCATTCTCCCTGGCCGTGGAGCGGGATTTCCGGGACAAGGCCAGCGGCCAGCGGGCCACCGACTTCATCGACATCGTCGCCTGGCGCTCCACCGGCGAGTTCGTCTCCAAGTACTTCACCAAGGGCCGCATGGCCGTGGTGGAGGGCCGGCTGCAGATCCGCGACTGGCAGGATCGGGACGGCAACAAGCGCCGCAGCGCCGAGGTGGTGGCCGACAACGTCTATTTCGGCGACTCCCGCCGGGACGGCGACAGCCAGGACGGCGGCTATACCCCCTCCTCCTCCGGCTATTCCTCCGCTCCCTCCAGCTATGCGCCTCCGGCCAACCAGAGCTTCGGCTCCGGTCCGGTCAGCGACTTCGCTGAGCTGAGCGACGACGACGGCGAGCTGCCCTTCTGAGGGCCGCCGCCCGGACAAGACTTCTGACCGGGGGCCAGGACAGGCCCCGGTTTGCTCAAATATCTCATAGATAGGAGGTTCCGTTATGGCTTTTGACCGCAATCGCTCCCGTAAGCGCAGAAAAGTCTGCGTGTTCTGCGTGGATAAGATCCAGACCATCGACTACAAGGACACCAACAAGCTGCGCCGCTATATCTCCGAGCGGGGGAAGATCCTGCCCCGCCGCACCACCGGCACCTGCGCCATGCACCAGCGCCAGCTGACCACCGCTATCAAGCGGGCCCGTCAGGTTGCCCTGCTGCCCTATGTGCTGGACTGAGAAAAACCACAGCGCGAAAGCCTGCCCGTTTTCCAACGGACAGGCTTTTTTTGCGCCTATTTGGTGGCCCGTCAGAGGGATGGAGCCGTTCACACCCCCGTCAGGTCGAAGGGCGGGATGTACTGTTCCGAAGCGGCAGCCTGCTCCTGGGTAAACCCCTCCAGCCCCAGCAGGGCCATATACTCCTCCGCCTTCCGGGCCTCCCCCCTCCGCAGGGGGCGGTCGATCTCGGGGAAATCTGAGACCCGGCCCCAGGGAATGTACTGGCTCATCAGGGAGAAGAGCACCTCCCCCGGGGCAAAGGTGTCCCGCACCCAGTCCATGACTTGCTTGGCCGCCTCCACCTGGCCGGGCAGCACCAGGTGCCGGATGATGACCCCCCGGGTCATTATCCCGTCCCCGTCGAACTGGCAGGGGCCGGTCTGGCGGAACATCTCCAGAATGGCCGCCTTGGCCGCCTCTGGGTAGTCGGGGGCGCCGGAGTAGCGCCCCGCCGGGGCGGCGTCCACGTATTTCAGGTCGGGCAGATAGATGTCCACCTTCCCCTCCAGCCCCCGCAGGGTGTCCACCCGTTCATAGCCCCCGGTGTTCCACACCACCGGCACCGGCAGGGGGTCCCGGAGCAGTTGATAGATCACATGGGCGTAGTGGGTGGGGTTGACCAGGTTGATGTTGTGGGCCCCCTGGGCGATCAGCTCCAGGCAGATCTCCCGCAGCCGCTCCAGGGAGACGGCCTTCCCGTAGTTGCGGTGGCTGATCTGGTCGTTCTGGCAGAAGACGCACCGGAGGGGGCAGCCGGAGAAGAAGATGGTGCCCGAGCCCCGGATGCCGGAGATGGGGGGTTCCTCCCAGCGGTGGAGGGCGGCCCGGGCCAGCACCGGAAGGCTGGGCATCCGGCACATCCCGGCCCCGGATTTTTCGGTGCGCTCCGCTCCGCAGCGCCGGGGGCACAGATTGCAGATCATGGCAGCACCTCCCATTTGTCCAGCCGCTGTTCCACGGCGGCCCGGAAGCTCTGAAAGGCGTTGGGCACGGCGTAGACCTGTTCCAGCTCCCGCTTTCCCGCCCACACCCAGCCCTCGGGCAGCTCCGCCCCGGCGGACTCCACCGCCCGGGCCTCCATGCGCCACTCGATGTGGGTGAAGATGTGCTTGCCCCGTCCCGCCGGCGTCTGGGCGGCGGGGACAATGCCCCAGGCGGCCAGGGCATCCCCCTGTTCCGTCAGCTCGTTGGGGTACTCCCACAGCCCCGCCAGCAGCCCTTTGGTCCCGCGGCGGCGCAGGGCCACCCTGCCGCCGTGGAAGATCAGGTAGACGGTGCGCTCCTCCACCCGCCGCCCCTTCTTGGGGGCCTTGACCGGCAGCTGGCCGGTCCTGCCCTCCAGCCGGGCGGCGCACAGTTCCCGCACCGGGCACTGCCCGCACAGGGGCGCCCCGTTGGGCAGGCAGACCATGGCCCCCAGCTCCATCAGGGCCTGGTTGAACTGACCGGGGCAGTCCCGGGGGATGACCTGCAGCAGCAGAGCCCGGGCGGCGTCCTTGGTGTCCTGGCGGGAGATGTCCCGCCCGTCGCCCAAGATCCGGGCCAGCACCCGCAGCACATTGCCGTCCACCGCCGGCACCGGGATGCCGAAGGCGATGGAGGCGATGGCCCCGGCGGTGTAGTCCCCGATGCCGGCCAGGGCCCGGATGGCGCCGTAGTCCGCCGGCATCTCGCCCCCGTGGCGCTCCAGGATCTGCCGGGCCGCCTTTTGCAGGTTCCTGGCCCGGTTGTAGTAGCCCAGCCCCTGCCACAGCTTCATCAGCTGGTCCTCCTCCGCCCGGGCCAGATCCCCGATGGTGGGCAGGGCGGCCATAAAGCGCTCAAAATAGCCGATGACCGCCGCCACCCGGGTCTGCTGGAGCATGATCTCCGACACCCAGACCCGGTAGGGGGTGGGATCGCTCCGCCATGGCAGCACCCGGGCGTGCTCCTGGTACCATTGCAGCAGCGGGATCACCGCCCGCTCCAGCCGTGCCTGTTCCGTCTCCAAACCGGTCCCCTCCCGTGCCGGGGCGGATGCCCGCCCTTCTGTCAGCTTCCCTTACCCGCCCTCCGGGGCGGGTACAGCGGGTTCTATTATAGCGGATTTGGCCGCCGGTTGCAATCGCCGCCCCCCGGGAGCGGAGCGGCGGAGGGCCGCCGGGTGTGGATTGACAAGGAAAGGGGGGTGTGATAGAATTCACACATATGCGGGTATGGCGGAATTGGCAGACGCGCAGGATTTAGGTTCCTGTGGAGCGATCCGTGTGGGTTCGACCCCCACTACCCGTACCACAAAACAGGGCATCTGCTTTGCAGATGCCCTGTTTTGTGGGTTCCGATGCTCGAGCGAAGT
>CAZAIF010000002.1:0-4344 GCA_964485125.1 uncultured Oscillospiraceae bacterium
GTGCTGCCCCATCCCAGGACGGTTGGAAACGCGGAGTTCTAAGCAAAACAGAAGATTGCCGCCCTTCAGCGGGCCGCCCTTCGAAAGGGGCGGCCCGCTTTTTGCCGCAGAGAACCGAGCGGCAGCGCAAAAAGTTTGCGCCGGGCACTGACAAGGATCCTTGTCAATGCCATACTAATGATGACAGGAAAAGTTGTCAAAGCTGGCGGGCAGATGGGCCGCCGGACCGCAGAGAGCGTAGATTGCAAAACGCTGAGGAGAGAACGGCTGAAACAGAATAACGGCAGGCGGCGCTTTGTGGCGCTGCGGTTCGTGCTGATGGTGCTGGCCGGCGCGGCGCCGGGCTTCTTCGGGGGCTGCGGGGCCGCCTGGCTGCGGGCGGAGGTATTGCCCGGCCTGGCCGGCCAAGCCGGCGGCCTGGGCGCGCTGGCCTGCCTGATCGCCCAGGTGCCCTTTGGGCTCATCGGCCCCGCCCCCGGGGTGTGCGCGGCTCTGGTGTGGCTGGCCCTCACCATGAGCTACTGCATCGAGAGCTGCCGGCTGGAGCACCCGGTCAAAATGTAACTTTTTTGTGAAAGGCCTTGCATTTCCTGGCGAAACGGCTATAATAGTGTTAGCACTCAGAATAAATGAGTGCTAACACTTTCTCTTTGTAAATTTTGATTTTATCATACAGGAGGCCTTTTTTATGGCAAAGAAGCAATTCAAGGCGGAAAGCCGCCGCCTGCTGGATCTGATGATCAACTCCATCTACACCCACAAGGAGATCTTCCTGCGGGAGATCCTGTCCAACGCCAGCGACGCCGAGGACAAGCTGGCCTATCAGGCCCTGACCGACGACAGCGTGGGCATGAACCGCTCCGATTTCAAGATCATTGTCACCCCCGACAAAATCGCCCGGACCCTGACCGTCAGCGACAACGGCGTCGGCATGACCCGGGACGAGCTGGACGCCAACCTGGGCACCATCTGCAAGTCCGGCTCCCTCCAGTTCAAGGAGGAGCTGGTGTCCGGCGACCTGAAGGGCGAGGACATCGACGTGATCGGCCAGTTCGGCGTGGGCTTCTACTCCGCCTTCATGGTGGCCGACGAGGTCACCGTCATCACCAAGGCCTTCGGCAGCGACACCGCCTACAAGTGGCACTCCACCGGCCTGGACGGCTACACCATCACCGAGTGCGAAAAGGCCGGGGTGGGCACCGACGTCATCCTGCACATCAAGCCGGACACCGAGGACGAGCGCTATGAGGAGTACCTGGAGGAGTACCGGATCCAGCAGCTGGTGAAGAAGTACAGCGACTACATTCACTATCCCATCCAGATGCTGCTCCACAAGTCCCGCCAGAAGCCCCGCCCCGAGGACGCCGGGGACGACTACAAGCCCGAGTGGGAGGACTACACCGAGTGGGAGACCCTGAACTCCATGGTGCCCATCTGGCAGCGGAAGAAGGACGAGGTCACCGAGGAGGAGTACTCCAACTTCTATCAGGACAAGTTCGGCGACTACGAGGCCCCGCTGGACACCATCAAGGTGTCCGCCGAGGGTACCGTCAGCTACGAGGCCCTGCTGTTTATCCCGGCGAAAACCCCCTATGACTTCTACACCCGGGAGTACGAGAAGGGCCTGCAGCTCTATTCCTCCGGGGTGCTGATCATGGACAAGTGCGCCGACCTGCTGCCCGACTACCTGCGCTTTGTCAAGGGCGTGGTGGACACCCCCGATGTCAGCCTGAACATCAGCCGTGAGATGCTCCAGCAGACCCGGGAGCTGAAGGTCATCGCCAAGAACCTGGACAAGAAGGTGCGCTCCGCCCTGGAGAAGATGCTCAAGGACGACCGGGAGAAGTACGAGCAGTTTTGGAAGGCTTTTGGCACCCAGCTCAAGTACGGCATCGTGTCCAACTATGGCATGGACAAGGACAGCCTGAAGGATCTGCTGCTCTTCGTCTCCTCCGCCGCCGAGAAGGGCACCACCCTGAAGGAGTATGTGGACCGGATGCCCGAGGACCAGCAGTATATCTACTACGCCTGCGGCGAGGACGCCAAGAAGCTGGCCAAGCTGCCCCAGGCCGAGCGCATCCTGGACGCAGGCTATGAGATCCTGTTCCTCACCGAGGACGTGGACGAGTTCTGCATGCAGGTGCTGGGCACCTACAGCGAAAAGCAGATCAAGAGCATCAACGCCGGGGACGCCCTGCCCGAGACCGAGGAGGAGAAGAAGGCCGCCGAGGAGAAGGCCGAGGCCGGCAAGGCGGTGCTGGACTTCCTGAAGGAGGCTTTAGGGGACAAGATCAAGGAGGCCCGGATCTCCAAGATTCTGAAGAGCCACCCGGTGTGCATGGTGGCCGACGGCCCCATGTCCATTGAGATGGAGAAGTACCTGAAGAAGCAGAACGCCGACATGGAGGGTCTGAAGGCCGAGCGGGTGCTGGAGGTCAACGCCGACGCCCCGGTGTTCGCCGCCCTGCAGCAGGCCATGGAGAGCGACCCGGAGAAGGCCAAGAAGTACGCCGAGCTGCTCTACTGCCAGGCCCTGCTCATCGCCGACCTGCCCCTGGAGGACCCCAGCGCCTACACCGACCTGGTGTGCAGCCTGATGGTGTGAGCTCCACAGGCCGATTGGAACGCAGCGCCGCCCCCGGCTCCCTTTTGAGAGCCGGGGGCGGTTTTTGTCGCAGGAGCGCATCCATAGTCCGCCCCGCCGGGCCGGTTTGCGTCCCCGGGCGTTGTGTGTTACAATAGGCCCAATGCGGCTGTCCCGTCTGCGGCAAGCCCGTTATCCATCCGACCCCCGGTCTGCCCGTCCAAAAAGGTGGACCCATATGGAACTGCACCTGATGCGCTCCCCCGAGGGGCTGGACGAGGCGGCCTTTCTGGCCGTCTTTCGGGCGTCCTCCCTGAAGAACGCCCCCAGCTGGTACCCGGATCTGCCCCCGGAACAGGCCCTGGAGCGCTATGAGCGCTCCTATCTGGCGTATATGCGGGGCCCCTTCTGGGCCGAGGGAGGCATCCTGGCCCTGCTGGCCGACGGGAGCGGCTACCGCAGCTGCCTGCGGCTGTACCCGCTGGAGGGGCACAACCGCTTCCATGTGGAGGCCCTGGAGACCCGGCCCGACAGCCGCCGCCGGGGCTGGGGGGCGGAAGTGCTCCGCCGGACCATCCGGGCCCTGGAGGCGGAGCTGGGGCGGGTGGAGCTGGTCTCCAACACCCACAAGACCAACGCCGCCAGCCGCTCTGCCCACGCCTCCGCCGGCTTTGTCCAGGCCCGGGACTGGTGGGAGGAGGACGGCGCCCGGGACGGCCGCCAGGTGACCCTGGTCTATACGACCCCCGGCGGCAAGACGCCGAAAGGAGTTTGACCCCCATGGAATACCATCTGGAATATATGCCCCCGGAGGACCTGGAGCGGGTCTATCCGCTGCTGGAGCGGGACTTCCCCGCCGACGAGCGGAAAAAGCAGGACCACCTCCGCGCCCTGATGGAGTCGGGGCTGGAGGTGGGCTGGCATCTGATGGCCGACGGGGCCCGGGCGGGCTATGCCTTTGTGCTCCAGCACCCGGCGGTGCCCTTCGTGCTGCTGGACTACCTGGCCATGGAGCGCCGGGGCGGCGGCGCCGGCACCGCCTGCCTGGCCCTGCTGAAAAACCAGTACCCCCAGGGGCTGCTGGCAGAGGTGGAGGCCGAGGACCCGGCGGAAACCCAGGCCGTCAACGCCCTGCGCCGCCGGCGCATCGGCTTCTATCAGCGATCGGGGTTCGTCCCCTGCCCCTTTGACAACGACATCTTCCGCGTCCACTACCTGGTCCACCTCTGGACCCCCGGCCCGGTGGAGCGCCCGGCCCGCCAGGCCGCCCAGACCCTGGACGCCCTCTACGCTCTCCAGCTCCCCGAGGAGGTCTACCGCCGCCGGGTGTTCATCACACCCCCGGAGGCGTGACGCCAGCGCAAAAAGGCTGCCCGATGCCAACGCATCGGGCAGCCTTTTTGCTGTAGAAATGAACTCAGCGCTCCCGCCGCCGGACCTTGCCGCTGGCCAGCCGGCGCTCCCGCTGCTCCTCCCGCCGCTCCCGGGCGTTCATGACCCGGGTGGCGGAGACCAGGTGGAAGGCCAGGGCGGAGACCCCCGCCACCACCGCCAGCACAATCAGGGCGGCGATCAGCCAGCCGGACAGGCTGGCGGGCTGCCAGCGCTGGTCCTCTTCCCGCAGGGGGATCACCAGCTGCAGGTCCAGGCCGTCCTCCCCGTCCTCGGGCTCATCGGGCTCCTCCGGCTCGGTGGAATCGTCGGGCTGGATGGTGTCGTCAGGCTCAGTCGTTTCATCGGGCTCGGTGGTATCCTCCGGC
>CAZAIF010000002.1:4444-43438 GCA_964485125.1 uncultured Oscillospiraceae bacterium
CCGGCGTGTCCTCAGCCTCCCCCTGGGCCAGGATGGCCTCCAGCTCGGCCCGCTCGATGGCCTGGGTGCGCACCAGCCGGCTGGAGTAGTCGGTGTACTGGGTGGAGTCCCCGTCCACCAGGGCCCGCACCGCCTCATAGTTCAGGTCGGTGCCGGTGCAGTCGGGGAAGTCTGCCGCCTCCCACTGGTGATCCTGGGCCAGCTGGCTGGAGGTGACGTTGAAGTAGTCGTAGCGCTTGATGTCGCTGCCGTCGGTGGTGGTGGGGTCGTCCCAGGTGATGTCCATCATGTACCACTCTCCCCCCAGCTGGAGGGCGTTCCACATGTGGTTGCCGCCCCCGGCGGTGCCGGTGACGCAGACGTTCTCCACCCCCGCCGCGTCCAGCAGCAGCCGGGCGGATTCGGCATAGCCCTGGCAGACGCAGGAGCCGTCCACCAGCGCCCCGTAGGGAATGTGGTTCTCCCAGTCGGTCCGGACCAGATCCTCCTGGTCATAGCGGCAGGTGTCCACCAGGTAGTCGTGGATCAGCAGCGCCTTGTAATAGTCGGGCATATCCTGGGCGAACAGGGTGGAGCTGAGCTGGAGCAGGGCCTGCTCCGTCCCGTCACGCCACCGGCTCAGGGTGTCCGCGTCGGCGTCCTCCCAGTAGCGCAGGGTGAACTCGTGCCAGCGCATGCCCCAGCTCTGGTTCTCCTGGCCGGAGTAGGTGTAGTTGTACAGCCCCATCCAGAGCAGGTAGTAGTCCTGGTAGAGCCGGTCCATCAGGGCGTTGATCTCCTCGTTGCTCAGGGAGAGCCCCCGCTCGTAGGCCACATAGATCCCGGCCTGCTCCTTGTCGGCCATGGCCAGCCCCAGCACCGCCATCAGCTCATCGCCGGAGCCCACCACCCGGATCTCCTCCCGGGGCACCTGGGTGTTCTGGTAGGTCACCGTCAGCTCCAGCCCGTCGGGGACCGAGAGGTAGGTGCAGCCGCCGTAGTAGAGGAAGAGCTCCGGGTAGCGGGAGAAGGTCTCCTGCATCAGGGCGTCAAAGTCCCGCACCGGCACGGTGATCTCCTCCTGGAAGCTGCCCAGGGCGGCGGCGAAGTCGTCCACCGGGTCCTCCGCGGCCAGGGCGGCGGGGGTCAGGGCCGCCGCCGCCAGGGCCAGCAGGAGCAGCAGGGATATGCACTTTTGCGTCAGCGTTCGGCGGTGCGCTCTCATCCGGCGCGCTCCTTTCGGAAGGCCGTCACAGGGGCGGCATGGTGTGGAAGGGGGTCCCCTCCGGGCACTTGCTGTCCCGGGAGAGGGGGTATCTCTGGCAGAAAAGCCGGAATCCCTGGCCGTAGACGTCCTGGCGCTGCAGGGCCTGCTCCTCCTTGCGCCGGGCGAAGGCGGTCTCCCCGATCAGATAGAGGAACTGGATGGCGGCCCACTCGGCCATGCCCTCGTAAACCAGGTCCCGGTTGGAGCCGTAGCGGCGGCGCATCTCCTTGCCGTCCCAGTTGGCGTACTGCCAGATGTGGGTCAGCTCGTGGGCGATGGTCTCCATGGCGGCCAGCCGGGGGGCGCCGTTCTCGATGTAGATGGCAAAGCCGTCCCTGTCCACCCGGGCAAAGCCCACCGCCCGGGCGTCGAACTTCCGGGTGGGCTTGAACACCGCCCCGGTCTGCCGGGCAATGGTCCGGGCGTCGGCGGTGCGCACCCGCACCGGCATGGACAGTTTGATGTCGTAGAAGGTCTCCATGGTGGGCAGCACCCGGCGGTAGAGGGCCCGGAACTGCTCCACGGTGTGGATGGCGGAGGCGGAGCAGGTCACGCAGCGCACCCGCCCGTCCCCCAGCACGTCGTAGGCCACCCCGCTGAGGGGCAGGCCGCAGAAGTCGCACTGCTCCACCGCCTCGGCCTCCTGCTGGCGGGCGAAGGATCCCTTACGGGCCTGGCGCAGCTCGTTGTCGCCGAAGCCCAGGCCGTCCAGGTACTCCAGGGCGGCGCCGGCGGCGATGGCCGGGTCGATGCAGTCGTAGCCGTAGCGCAAAAAGCAGGTGCGCTGGTAGCGGTTGGCCGGGCCGCGGCGGACGACGGTCTCGTCGGCGCCGTCCACGTCCTCCTCCCCGCCGGGGATTTCCTCCGCCCCGGGCCGGGCGGGGCCTTCGGCGGCGCTGTAGTTGATCTGGCCGCCGTCCTCCCCCTCGTCGATGGTCTTGTCGCCGGGGCGCTGGAAGACGCCGTCCCCGTTTGCGCCGTCTGCGCCATTCGCGCCCGGGAAGGCCCCGGCCAGGTCCGCCGGGTCGATGCCGCCCCAGTCCGCCGGGGGCGCTCCCTCCTGGGCGGGGGCTTCGGCGTCGGGGAATTCATCCCCCTCGGCCGGGGCGGCGGGCTCGGGCTGCCCGCCCTTGCCGGCCTTGCGCTCCGCCTTTTTGCGCTCCTTTTCCGCCTTGCGCTCGGCTTTCCTGCGCGCCTTCTCCGCCTTGCGCTCCGCCTTTTCCCGCTCCCGCTCAGGGTCGGATTGGATGTGGAACAGCCGCTTGAAGAAACCGGCGATCTTGCGGAAGAAGTTTTTGATGTGCCACAGGAGGCCGTGCTTCTCCTCCTGGGGGGGCAGCTCCACCTCCCCGGGGGCGGGGGGCGGCGGGTCCGGGGTGTTCATCTTCTCCTGGTGCCAGTCCAGAAAGTCGGTGACGATGCCCAGCAGCCGGTTCAGATTCCGGTCCACCGACTCCAGCAGCCCCATGTCCAGGTCGCTGTCCTCGATGATGTAGATGCAGTCCTCCTCTACCAAGGCGGTGCCCCGGGCGGCGTCGCCGGAGCCGTCCACGGTGTAGAGCATCCCCCGCAGGGCCTCCCGGGTTTTCTCCGTCTGGGCGGTCACCGCCGCCAGATAGGGCCAGGCGTCGGCGTAGACGGTGCGGAATACCTCCATCAGCAGCAGGCAGATGGTATAGCGCACCTCCTCCGGCGCCCCGGGCAGCCGGATGCGCAGCACGTTCTTGTGGCGGTAGTTGCGTACATACTGGAAGTGCTCGTCGCCCTGGCCCTGGGTGTCCTCGATGCGCACCTCCCGGGCGTGGCGCAGGTCATTGCTCTCGTCCAGCTCCAGGTAGCCGTTGGTCTCCACGCTGATCTCGTAGCCGCAGATGGTGATCTCCAGGCCGTTGACGTTCCGGCTGCGGCCGCTCTCCTCGTCCCGGGCCTCCAGGTGGTAGGCCCGCTTCTGCCGGTAGTAGCGCCGGCCCACAATGTGGTCGGCGGCCCGGCGGACCAGCACCCCCTTCTCCGGGGTGACCGAGCGCACCTCGTAGTACTTGCCGTCGTAGGTGAAGAACTGGCCGGGCAGGATGTACTGGTAGATGTGGCCGAAGAGCTTGGCGTCCATGTAGGAGCTGTTTTCCTTGTCGTCCTCGGTGATGAAGTAGGCGGTCTGGAAGCTCAGCCCGGCGTGGGCGAGGAACTCCGCCTTGTCCCGGATGCGCAGCATGGTCTCGGTGCCGCTCTCCAGCTCGAAGCCGGTGATCACGTCCCGGACCACCGGCACCACCACAGGCCGGTGCTCCAGGGTGTACTTGCAGATCAGCTCGTTCAGGGTGTCGCAGAGGTGGCCGCTCTGGATGCCCACCAGCCGCAGCTCCTTCTCCACCGTTTCCTCGGGGACGGCGTCGCTCATCACCAGCATCATCATCAGCCGCATGACCGCGTTGCGCTCGGTGCGGGCGTAGTCGGGCACGATGGTGGGGATGGCCTTCCGGTCGGCGGAGAAGATGCGCCAGTTGTCGGTCATGTAGCCCCGGAGCAGATAGTCCTCCGAGATCACGTTGACGAAGGCCTCCTCCTCCGCCCGGGTCAGGAACAGCCGCACCATCTCCAGCAGGTTGCAGAACTCGTCCTCCACGATGATGCAGGCGCTCTTCTCCCGCCGGGCGCCCCAGAGGTCGGCCTCAAAGCCGATGGCGCGGTAGACGCTCTCCTGGCTCATGGGCAGGTTGGCGTACTGGCAGATGGACTGGTAGTACTGGCCGGCAAACCACTTCATGTCCACCACCGGGAATTTTTTCTCGCTGCGCCAGACCACCCGGGGGGCCTGGTCCTTGACGGCGGCCACCGCCAGCTCGGTGCCCACGCCCAGATAGCGGGCGATGTCGGGCATGATCCGCTGGTGGAGGTAGGGCCCGTCGCTGTGCCAGCACATCTCCGAGTGGAGGCAGGTGGGGGTCTGGGTGGCAGAGACGATGGTGATGCTCTGCTTGATCATATGGGACAGGGTGTCCACCAGCCCGTCGCAGTTGCGGTCGCACATGCAGTAGACCGGCGCCCCGCCGGGCCCCTCGTCGCAGTAATTGACCACCAAACTCAGCCCCACCTGGCCGGTGGAGAGGATCATGGAGGGCTCCAGCATCAGCACGAAGCCCACCTGGCGGAAGAAGTCCCGCCGGGAGCTGAGCATCTCCAGGTCGTAGAGCTGGGAGAAGGTCAGGAGGCCGATCTCAAACTCCCGGTCCTGCTCCCCCAGGCTCTCCACCCGCCACAGGCCGCCCATCTTCAGGTGCTCCCGCAGCGCCTCCTCCATCCAGCCCCGGATCTCCGGCTCGGTGGACTTGCGCCCGGCGATGACCAGGCACTTGCGCCGGTGCATCAGGGTGTCCGACATGGGCAGCAGAAAGTACTGGGTCAGGTCCTGATAGAAGGGGTTGCAGAACAGCACGCTCTTCCCCTCCAGCAGGGCGGCGGCGGAGACGATGTCGTCCACGTCCAGGGCGGTGCCGTCGGCCTGGAGGATCCGGAAGTAGGCCGAGGCCACCCGGCGCTGGGGGTCCTCCTCCAGGGCCATATCCTCCAGCAGGTCGGTGACCCCCTCCCGGCCGGAGCTCTCCAGCTCGGTGCCCTCCAGCAGCAGCCGCTCCCCGAAGAGCTGCCGCAGCAGCTCCCGCAGCTTGGACAGGTTGGTCACCCGCCGGGCCTTGGCGTCCTCCCCCAGGATGTCCGACTCATACTCGCTGCGGGTATAGCCCCCCAGCAGGAAGGCCACCTCCCCCAGCATCAGGGCGGCGAAGCAGGGGTAGGGCCAGGCCCGGAAGACACCCCAGCCGGGAAACTGCTGGGACAGGGCCATCATGGCCACCGCCGCCAGGGCGGAGGCCAGGTAGAAGGCCCCCATCAGCCCCCGGAAGTCCCGCCAGCGCTCCTGTAAAAACCAGCGCTGGTACTCCTCGTCGTACTGGTAGAACCAGGCGGAGGTGGACTGCATCAGCCCCGCCTTGCGCCCCCACAGGGCGCTGGCGATGGGCAGGCAGACCAGCTTGACCAGCAGGAAGGCCAGCACAATCAGGGCGTTGGTGATAAACAGCAGGTATTTGCTCAGGAAATTGATGATCGCCTGGGCCACCGCCGCCAGGGCGGGCAGCCGCTCCAGCAGCCAGACCGCCTTGTCCAGCACCCCAAAGGGGTCGTCCCCCAGCCGGAAGAGCACCGCGGTGAAGATCAGGCAGTAGGCCAGGGCCACCCCGGGCAGGGGAAACTGCCTGCCCCGGTCGGCCTTTTTCAGGTTGGCCGCCCGCACCAGCAGGAGCAGCGCGGCGAAGGGCAGGCAGGCGGCGATGAATTTAATGATCCCGATGGCCGTCGACATCGTCGTACAGCTCCTCTCGTTCCATAGTCACGCTCCCGATGAAGTCATAGGGGGAGAACAGCTCCTCCCCGGTCCGGTTCAGGGGGATGCGCCGCCCCTGGTTCCGGGTGGAGAAACGGTAGGCCAGATTCTCCTCCGGCGCCACCCCGGCGTCAAAGGCCGCGGCCTTCTCCCAGGAGCCGGTCTCCACCGTGGCCCCCAGGGCGCCCGCCCAATTCCGCACCAGGGCGCAGCACTTCTGAATGGCCCGCCGGTGGCCCCGGCTGAGCTGGGCCTCGGTGGCCCGGCCCCGGCGGAGCTCCGCCTCCCGGTCCAGATAGGAGCGGCCCCGCAGATAGGTGCACAGGGCGGTCAGATAGCCGGAGTAGTGCTGGGCGCTGGCCTGGACCTGGTGCAGGGTCTCCCGCATGCAGCGGTTGTGGTCCTGCATGGCGTCGGCCATCTCCCGGCGCTGGATGATCAGCTCCGCCAGGCCGAAGAGGCCGCACACCCCCAGGCAGGCCAGCACCGCCAGGAGGGCCCACAGCAGGGGAAATGCCCCCCGGCGGCCCGCCCCGATCAGATAGGGCAGCGACCCCAGCGCCACGGCGCCCAGGCAGACCAGGCCGCCGGTCAGCGCCCGCTTCCGGGTGAGCCGCTGGGCGATGCGGCGGCGCACCTGCTGGTCCACCACCGCCCGCTCCTCCTGGCAGCGCCTGGGCTGGAAGCCCAGCTTGGCGCGCTGCTCCAGGGCCTCAAAATAGGTCTGCTCCATCTCCTCTTCCAGGTCGGCGCGCTGGTAGCGGTTGAGCAGCTCCACCTGGTCCGGGGGGTACACCCCCCGGCGGCGGGTGTCGTCCGCCGCCACGTCCAGCGCCCGCAGGGGCGAGCGCAGCAGCTCGGTCAGGGCGGCGGTGGCCCGCCGGTAGCCCTCGCTCCAGCGCTCCCGCTCCTCCCGGGGCGCGTCCCGGGTCAGGCCCAGGTGCCGGGTGTCGATGAGCAGGTCATTGGAGCGGCCGGTGCGGAAGGTGACGCTGACCTCCCCCTCCACCCCGGGGGCCTGGCGCAGGGTCTGGCTCTCCACGCTCTCCCGGTTGGCCTCGGCGGCCTCCAGCTGGGAGAGCATGGCCTCCATGCGGGTGTAATAGTTGGAAAAGGCCTCGCTCAGCTTCTCCCGGTCCAGCTCCACCGAGATCCGGTAGAGCCGGTATGCCTGGAGGGTGCTGGCCTCCACCTGGTTCAGCGCCAGCAGCAGCACCGCGCACCACAGCTTGAACACGCTGCCGCAGTACAGGGAGTGGCGCTGGTTGACCACGTCGCAGACCAGGAAGCGGCACAGGCTGGGATAGCGGTTGCGGTGCCAGAACTCGCTGCTCTCCGACTCCAGCCGCAGGTCCCAGGCGGCGGCGATCTCCTGGGCGGTGTTGTCCACGGGCTGCCGGGTGGAGATCACCAGCAGCTCCCGGGGACGGTTCTCAAAAAACTGATATTTCTCCGACAGCCGCCGGTGCTCCCGCACGGCCTCCTCGCTGCGCCGGGGCCGGTAGACCACCCGGGTGGCCTTGCCGTCCTCCTCCAGGGGGACCGGATCAAAGGCCAGCTCGGGCTCGGGCACGCCCCCCAGCAGCTGGGTCAGCCGGATCAGCGGGATGTCGCTCTCGCTCACCTCATAGGGGCTGCGCCCCTTGTTGGCCGCGAAGTCAAAGGGGTTGTTGGGGGCACTCTCCGGCCCCTCCAGCCGGTCCTGCTCGGACTGGACAACGACCGCCCGCCACTCCCGCTTGCCGGCGATCAGGTCATAGAGGGCGGGCAGGGCGGTGTCCACGCTGTCCCCGCTCTTGATCCAGGTGCAGAAGTCCAGCTCCCCCCGGTCGATAAAGTCCTCAAAGAAGAGCCTGCGCCAGTCCCGGCCCAGCCGGGCGGTCTCCGGGCTCTGGATGATCACGGTGTACACGCGCCCTCACCCCCTCTCCGCCCCGGGCAGAGCCGCCCGGGGCTTTCTCATGCTGCCGTTCCCTCATGGGTCCGGCCCGGTCAGTCCTGGAGCTGCTTGCAGGCCCGCTCCAGCTCGTCGGCCCGGGCGCTCATGTAATTCTCCTCCAGCTCCTCCCGGGTCAGCTGGAGCAGGGAGCGGAACAGGTCGTCGTTGTAGATGTTGTACCACAGGGGCACGTCCTCGCTCAGGGGCAGCCCGGCAGAGCGGTCCAGCTCGGCCTGGCGGGCGATGGCCTGGGCGGAGAGCTCCTTCTCCTCGGCGATGTGGGCCAGGAAGGTCTTGAACTGGCGGTAGATCAGCTTGCCGTAGTACTCGCTCAGGTCGTCGCCGGTGAAGTAGCCGGTCAGGTAGTTGTGGATCTCCTTGAAGATGGTCTCCATGAGCCGGACGATCTCGTCCACCTGGTACTCGTCCACCGGCTTGGAGCGCTGCATCAGCATCGGGATGTCGAAGATGGTGCGGGTGGGGTCGGTGCCCTCGGGCCGGGGGAACTCGGGCAGCTCGAAGCTGTCCAGCCGCTTGCGCAGCAGGGCCTGGTGGACCGGCCGCTTCTCGGCCCGCTCCCGGGCGATGGTCTTGACCACCTGGGCACGGATGCGGCTGACGTTCACAGGGGAGATGGTCAGGGAGTCCAGCACCTCGTAGAGGTTGTCGCACTCGGTGCCGTTGGAGACGATCATCTCGTCCTTCTGGCGCTCAAAGCGCAGGGAGTAGAGCTCCTTGCAGGGGGTGCGGGTGAACTCCACCATGCCGGTGAGCAGCCCCCAGAACATGGCGGCCTGGATGTTGTACTCCTGCTCCAGCTGGCTGCCCTCGTCCAGGTCGGGCAGGGCGGTGATCACGTGCCAGGTCTTGTCGATGTGGGGGGTGATGGCCGGGCTCTTGGTGGTGTCGGGCAGCAGCCTGCCGGCCAGCTCGAAGTAGGCGGTGTAGTACTCGCCGCCGGAGCGCTGGTAGGTCTCCGCCTTTTTGGGGGGCGCGAACTTGCTCAGGTCGTTGGCCCGCAGCCCGTAGATGGCCTGGTAGAACACGATCATGTGCTTGTCGATGTCCTCGTCGGCCACGCCGCCGTTATTGCCCAGGTAGTGGTTGACAAAGTCGATCCGCTCCGGGTCGGCGTTGCGGGTGAGCTCGGTGGAGTAGCAGCAGGCGGGGATGGTCCGGGGCTCGATGCCCATGGGGCTCTCGATGAAGGGCCGGCTGAGGACGCCGGCGGCCTCGATGATCCGGGCCACATAGAGCTTCAGGGACTTCTGGTCGTAGATCTCCCCGGCGTGCTCGAACTTGGCCTCGGCCTCCATGGCCTCCAGCACGTCCATATCCACCACGCTGCCGTAGTCGGCCATGACGGCGCTGCGCCAGAAGGCCATGACCGAGTTGATGATGGCGGTGCCGTCCTCGTCCTCGGCGGAGCCGTCGCCGCCGTCGTCGTAGATGTTCAGGAAGAAGTCGTCGCTGGTGGGCTTGCTGTCCATCAGGGCGAACTCCTTGCACCGGTTGAAGATCAGGGCGGTCAGCCCGCCGGGCAGCTCCATGTTGTCGCCCATGAAGACGACCTCCTGGCTCAGCCCCCGCAGGCACTTCTTGGAGGCGCAGACATAGCGGGTGGGCTCACCCTCGATGTAGCTGTACTTGCTCTCCAGCCGCCCCAGGTGGGCGTCCACGTTCTCCAGCTTGCGCTGGAGGATGGCGTAGAACTTGTGCAGCCCCTCGCACAGGTCCTCCACATAGCGGCGGGCCTCCTTGAGCACCTCCAGCAGCACATAGTCGGTGCGGTAGCTGGTGATCTTGTCGTAATACTTGCCGAAGTTGCCCTCCAGGAAGGCCTTGGCGTCCTTCAGGGCGCCCCGCTTGACCAGCCGCTTGACCCCCCGGACGTCCTGCAGGTGGATGTCGATGTAGTCGTCGGCGTGCTCCACGTCCTCGGTCTCCTTGTCGTCGAAGAGCTCCCGGTCAAACTTCTTGAAGAAGTTGTCGATGTCCTCCACCACCGCGGCCTGCTCCAGAATCATGCTGTCCAGCTTGACGGCCAGGTTGTACAGGAAATAGCGCACCGCGTTGGGGTGGACCATCACCCCCCGGGCCTGGTCACGCAGCCAGGTCTCCAGCCGGAAGGGGTCGCTGCCGTTGGTGTAGTCGGCGTCGTCATGGAACAGGGTGTAGGCGATGGTCTTGGCGGAGTCCTGGGCGGCCCGGACCGCGAAAGCCTTGTAGGTCTGCAGGTTGGCGTACCACTCGTTATAGGCCTGCTCGTCGGAGTTGCTGGTGCCGCTCTTGGCGATGGCGGCGGCGGTGGTGCACTGCTCGGCCATCTCGTCGATGTCCGGGCGGTTGGAGACGGCGGTGTCCTCCACATGGGCGGTCAGCGCCTCCAGATAGGAGTCCCAGCGGCTGCCGGTCTCAATACAGCCGGTCTTGTCCAGGTTCATGCACTGGCGGCGCACCGTGGCCTCAAAGGCGGAGTTGGCGTCGGCGCCGGTGTCCACGGCGGTGATATAGTGGCGCATCCGGTTCATGGAGGGCACGCTGAGTCCCTTGCGCCGGGCCTTCTGGGTGGCCTCCAGCTCCTTGCGGTACTGGCGGTCGATCTTCAGCCAGTCGGCGGAGATGTTGTCCCGCAGCCAGGTCAGGGCCAGGTACTCCTTCACGTCGTCCACCGGGTAGATGATCATGGAGGAGCCGGCGCCGCAGTAGCGGTTGCGGCCGCCCGCCTTGCACAGGTCCCGGATCACGTTGTCCTCGGAGGAGTTGGAGCGCTTGCTGGTGGGGGCGATGGACTGGGCGTAGATGCAGCCGGCGGCGTGGCTCAGATAGGCCTGGAAGGAGTTCTGCTTGTTGCCGTCCATGTTCTGGGCGTCGTAGAGGAAGCAGAAGTCCATAGGGGAGACGTCGTACTCGTCCAGCTCGTCGGAGCCGGCCCGGGGGACCATGAAGTGGAGGTGGTAGTGGTCGGGCAGGGACCCGTCCCCCTTCATCAGGAAGGCGTCCAGCTCCCGCAGGGCGGCGTAGGCGTTGGCCTTCAGGTTGTTCTGCTCCTCCTGGCCGTGGATGACCTCGAAGAACACCTCGGGCAGCAGGAAGAACCCCCGCATGATGGCGGCGTTCTGCTGGAAGCGGGTGATCAGATAGTTGCGGATGTACGTGCTCACCGGCAGGATCAGCCCCGAGCCGGTGCCGCCGCAGAGGGAGCCCACCAGAATGACCCGCATGGCCTGCATGGTGGCCTCGCCGTTGAGCTTGTACAGCCGCTCAATGGCCCGATGGAGCGGGGTCATCTTGCCCGCCTTGATGGCGGTGTTCAGGGCCAGCCGGGAGATGGCCCTGACCTGGCCGGCGCCCTCGGAGAGAGTCTTGCGGTTGAGGATCTTATTCACCGGGAACCAGTTGTCCCGGGCATAGGTGTCCTTGTCCAGGTACTCGCCCACCGTCTGCTTGGTGGAGGTCTGGACCACCTCGATCTCCGGGGTGTCCTCCCGGATGGCGGCCAGCTCGTTGACGTCGGTGTCGAACACCACGTAGCTCAGATTGCTCTCCATGTGGTGGCTCTTGGCCAGGAGCCGGACCTGTTGGACGATCTTGGACCCGGTGCCGCCCAGGCCCACCAGTAGGGTAGGTGCTGCCATAGTAGGTTCCTCCAATCTTTCTCTTTGGATGAAAGCATCCGTATTTGACGTAATTGTATGGGATCAGGCGAAGTGGAATTCGCCCACGGCCTTGTTGTTTTTGTAGCTGGAGATGACGGTGCTGATATAGAACTTTTTGTGCCGGTCGGCCTTGGGGTCGATCTCCTCCCCGTCGATGCGGGTGTCCTTGCCGGCGAAATCCTTCAGGTTCACGATGTAGAAGCTGCTGCCGCCGGCGGCCTTGATGGTCACGTTGGCGAAGCGGCAGTTGAAGATGGGCTGTCGGCTGCTGAAGGTGGCCCGCTGGGCGAAGTAGGGCAGCAGATAGCTCCACCACACCTTGGTGCACTTGACGTTCAGGCTCTTCCGGGGCCGGACGCTCATGTTGACGACCTGGGGCTGCATATGTTTGAGCCGCAGCTTCTTCTTGCCCAGGTAGCCGATCAGCAGGAACAGGGCCGCCCCGAAGCCCGCCAGATAGGGCAGGGCCCGCAGCACCTTCTCCAGCAGGGTGAGGCACCGCACCGGCACCCGCTCGCTGCCGCTGCCCTGGTAGTGGAGCTCCCCCTCCTCCAGGGTGCCGCTGATGAGCACCGTGATCTCCTCCCCGCTGAAGGAGATGGCCTGGGGACCGTCCTCGGGCAGCAGGGTCCAGCAGCCGGCCTCCCCGGTGGGGGTCAGATGCCAGCCCAGGGCGCTGCCCTCCACCGTCAGCGCTACCGCCTCGGTCTGCTCCTGGGTGAGCAGGGCATACTCCCCGGTGTACTCGTCCCTGGTGTACACCCGCACCTGGGCCCCCTGGGCCCCGGCCAGGTTGTTGAGGGGGATGGGCTCCTCCGGGGGCAGGATCTCGATCTTCAGCTCCGAGGCGGCGTAGGCGGCGATATTCACCTGGAAGGTGCCCGCGCCGGAGGCGGCCTGGGTGCCCAGCTCATACTCCGCCTTCACGGTCAGCTCCATACTGCCGGAGCCGGTGTCGCCCATGTCGGTGATATAGTCGGGGCGGATCTCCCAGGTGGAGACCTCCTCCCCCTTCTCCACCAGCCAGTTCACGCTGCCGTCGCTGGTGACGGTCAGGCCGCCGCTGTCGATGGCGTCCCACTCCTCCTGGCTCAGGGGCTCGCCGGTGTCATAGTTGGTGACGGTGATCAGGATGGGCTCCGCGTCGGGGCCCAGGGCGGAGAGCTTGTAGTCCCCGGGGATCTGGGCAGACACGTCCAGCCGGATGGGCTCCGGGTAGACGGTGTAGGTGTGGCTGCTGGTCACGGTCACATGGCCGGGCAGCTCCGCCGAGGCGGTGAGCTCCACGTCCCCCTCTTTCAGATAGACGCTGGTGGTGGAGCTGTCGATGGTCTGCACCTCGCCGCCGTTGACCAGTTCGGCGGTGAACACCGCCCCGTCCAGCAGGTCGCTGGTCACCTCTTCCCCGGTGAGGGGGTCCAGGAAGCGCATGGTGATGCCGTACTCCCCGGCGTAGTGCTTCTCATCGTCCTTGACCTCCACCCCGTTGTAGGTCAGGTGGCAGTCGATGTCGGTGCCGGCAATGTAGTAGATCTCCACATGGGAGGGATCGCTGACGGTAAGGGTGTAGGTGCCCTTAGCGTAGGGGGTGTCCTCCGCGGCGTAGGTCTGCACCACCCCGCACAGCCCGTCGGCCAGGACGGTCTGTCCCTGCCAGCCCACGGGGGTGTTGGCCTCGGTGACCTCCACGGTGTGGGTCTCGGTGGGCCGGAGGGCGGCCCCGTCCAGCGACAGAGACTCCACCTGGATACCCTCCCCCTGGGCGAACACCAGCAGCTGGGACACCGGGATGTCGATGTCCAGGGTCATGGTGTTGCCGGAGATGGCGATGTGGCTGGCGGGCAGCACCTGCTGCTGGAAAATCTGGTTGGCGATCTCGGTAATGCAAGGCAGAATCTCATCGCTGGTGTCGGCGCTGTAGGCGTAGAACCCCTCCTCCGGGTCGCCGGTGAGCATCTCGGCGGCGCCGATGGCCAGATAGACCACCTGGATGCCCTGGGCGGCGTACTCGGCCAGGGATGCCTCCAGCCCCTGGGAGGGAAGCTGCTGGAAGGCGCCGTCGGTGAGTACCACCAGCCAGCGGCTGGCGGCGGGGTCGGCGGCGGCCAGGTGGCTGGCGGCGGAGCGCACCGTGTCATAGGGAGTGTTGCCGGTTGTCCCCAGGCCGCTGATGATCTGCTCCACCCTTCCCGGGTCGCTGCCGCTGACCGAGATGGGGCTGGCGCCGGAGTCGGCCATCAGGAAGACGTTCATCTCATCCGACTCCCCCAGCATGGTAGCGAAGACCTCCATGGCGTAGAGGGCCTGGCTCCATCGGTCCACCGGGCCGGAGTCGTCGGAACACATGGAGCCGGAGTCGTCATAGACCACGTCAATGACGCGCCGCTGGGTCTCCCCGGCGGCGGAGGCGCTCCAGACCGGGCAGGCCGCCGTCACCGCCAGCAGCAGCGCGCAGAACAAACTGATCGCTCGTTTCACCATAGGTTCCTCTTCTCTCCCCTCTTCCCGGGCGCCGGGAGGGCCCCGGGAGGTGATTATTTTTATAAGTTAAATCAGGTTAAATATAGATAGGATTTTACCGAATCCGTCGTATATTGTCAACACTCCCAAAGCCCCCTTTGGGTGTTTAAACCGACATTTTAACCGGCTTTCAACTCCCTTTGATCCAGCTTTAACCTTCGCCCCTTCTCCGCCCCCCCCGGCAGGGAAAGGCCCCGGGCGTCCGCCGCCCGCCGGGCGGCGGCCCGCCCGGGGCGCCGGTCATCTCGTGTTCAAATTCGCCAAAAATTGGAGTGCCGTGCGGGGGGTGCGGCTGGGGTGGCGCATCTCCCACTTGACCGCCTCGGCCCGCAGGACCTCCCGGTCCCACCGGATGCCCTTCCGGGCGGCCAGCTCCTCCACCAGCTCCAGGAATTGGTTCCGGTTCAGGGCGGTGAAGGGGATGCGCAGCCCGAAGCGCTCGGCCAGGCTGGTCTTCTCCCGCACCGTCTCGTTGACGTCCACCTCGTCTCCCCGGCGATCGGAAAAGCTCTGGCGCACCAGGTTGCGGCGGTTGGAGGTGGCGTACACCGCCACGTTGTCCGGCCGGGGCTCCAGCCCCCCCTCCAGCACGGATTTCAGCACGGAATAGGTCATGTCGTCCTGGTCGAAGGCCAGGTCGTCGATGAACAGGATGAACTTCTGGGGCCGGTGGGCCAGCCCCCGCAGCAGCTGGGCGAAGTCCCCCAGGTCGGCCTTGTGGACCTCGATGAGCCGCAGGCTCTCGAAGCCGGGCACCCCCAGCAGCGCCTTCACCGTGGCGGACTTGCCGGTGCCCGGCTCGCCGTAGAGCAGCACGTTGTTGACCTGCCTGCCCTCCACCAGGGCCCGGGTGTTGGCCACCACCTGGTCCCGCTGGAGCCGGTAGCCCCACAGCTCCTCCTCGGGCACGAAGTCGGGCCGCTCCACCGGCCGCAGCTGGCTGCTGCTCCAGGTGAAGGCCCGGTAGCGGGCGAACATGCCGGTGCCGTTGGCCCGGTAAAACCGGCGCAGCCCCTCGAAGTCAAAGGGGGCCTCCGCCCGCCACTCGGGCAGATCCGCCACCGCCCCGGCCCAGTCCGCCGGCAGCAGGGCGGCGATGGCCCCCTTCAGCTCCCCGCAGGGCAGAGCGGCCAGCCGGGCGAACAGGGCGATGTCGTGCTCCGCCGCCCGGGCGAGGGCCTGGCTCTCCTCCCCCCGTGCCGCAGCCGCGGCGAAGGGGCTCTCCTCATAGCGCAGCCGGTCCAGCAGCCAGTTCCCCAGGCTGTCCCAGCCTGCGGCGGCCACCGCCTCGAACAGGGCGGCATAGCGCTCCATGGCCTCCTCCCCATCCTTATGCGCCAGGGCGGAGAACAGACCGGTCAGCTGTTCCCCCGCCGGGGTGCGCAGCAGGGCCCGGTAGGGGGAGACGCTCTTCAGCTGGGCGTAAAATTGTTCCATGGGGACAACTCCCTTCCATTGTGCAGGTTTGTGCAGATTTTTCCATATTTACAACATTGCAAAAACAGGGTGATTTATCCGCATTGTAGTCTTTTCCCCCCCTTCTTGTCAAGAAAAGGGCGCATAAAACCCGGCGCCGGGGCATATACTGGCGAAAAAAGGAGGTCACGACCCATGAGCGAACAATTTTTGATCAAAAACACCACCCGCCAGCAGCGGGAGGAGATCGTGCGCCGCAGCCTGAGCTGCGGGGGCGGCGGCTGCGACGAGTGCTCCGGCTGCGGCGTCTACGGGCTGGGGGACGCCTACGAGATGTACCTGCCCTATATCGAGGGCAAGATGGAGCTGCGGGAGATCAACGAGCGCTTCCGGCCCTACGGCTTCATCCGCTGAGGCCGCCGAACTGCTCCGCTGCAGGGCAGTCTCCCCGAGGAGCGGGCCGAATGGGCGCGGAGTGCCCCGCCCATTCAGCCCAGCTTTTCATCTCAGCGGTGTTAATCGGCACTTTACCTGGAACGCCAATTATGCTATTTTTCTGAAAATGAGCAGCAACGGCACAACATCAGTGACAAAGTATGGAATCTGTTGGGACCCCGCTTACCCGGGCGGCGAGGCCGGTGGGGCGGCATTGCAGAAGACAATCGCCGGTTTATCAACGGGGTTTTCTGGGATCTGCGCACCGGAGCACCGTGGCGAGACTTGCCGCACGATACGCCAAAAACACATCATCGTTTCTGGCCGCAGTGCAAATCCGCTGCATTGCGCTTTGGTGTGCTGCTTTGGCTTGATCTCGTGTAGACGCTGTCTAAAACTTTGTATCGCCGACAGCACACTCCACGGCGGGTACGTTCTCATGTCTAGGGCCCTGGCCGAACTGGTTGCCGTCCGCCCGGATGTCCAGCCGCTGGGCAGCTATCATGATCTGTGCTTTGACCCGGCAGGTAATCTGCTGGATCGCCCCGGCCGGGAGAACTGATTTGGCTGCGCCTCGCATCCGCCAGAAAACCGAAAAGACCAGGGACCAATGATAAAACGAACCACCCCGGATCGTGTGGACAGCGCAAAAACCTCTGGTGCAGGAGCAGGAAAATTGATTTTACCAGGAATGGCGCAGCGCCAACAGTGGATCATTCCTTTCCTTCCCGGCATAGCAATACCCCCCGATGCAGCTCTTCCTACATCAGGGGGTTTTCTTATTGTCCGTTTTTACTGGAGCGGTTCAATTCAGGAGGGGCGGGCGGCAAAGACCGTCTCGAACTCCTCGCCGGTCATGGTCTCGTGCTCCAGCAGGAAGGCAGCCACTATGCTCAGCTCCCGGCGGTTGGCCTCCAGCCGGCGGGTGCAGTCGGCCATAGCCTTCTCTAGGATGGAGCGGACCTCCTGATCCACCCCGGCAGCCACCGCCTCGGAGTAGGTGTGGGTGTGGCCCATGCTCCGGCCGATGAAGACCTCGTCGCTCTCGGTGTCCAGCACCATGGGGCCCAGCTTGTCGCTCATGCCGTACTTGGACACCATGTTCCGGGCAATGGTGTTGGCCCGCTGCAGGTCGTTGGAGGCGCCGGTGGAGATGTCCCCCAGGGCCAGGGCCTCGGCGCAGCGCCCCCCCAGCAGGGCGATGATGTCCTCGTACAGCTCGGTGCGGGAGCGGAAGGGCTTGTCCTCCTCGGGCAGGCTGATGGTCATGCCGCCGGCCTGGCCCCGGGGCACGATGGTGATCTGGTGGACCGGGTCGTGGGTGGGCAGGGTGTGCATGACCACCGCGTGGCCCGCCTCGTGCCAGGCGGTCAGCTTGCGGGCGTGCTCGGTGACCACCCGGCTCTTCTTGGCCGGGCCGGCAACGACCTTGATGATGGACTCCTGCAGATCCTCCATGGAGATGCAGGGCCGGCCCTCCCGGGCGGCCCGGAGGGCGCCCTCGTTCATCAGGTTCTCCAGGTCGGCCCCGGTAAAGCCGCCGGTGGCCTTGGCCAGGGTGTGCAGATCCACATCCTCGGCCAGGGGCTTACGGCGGGCGTGGACCTTCAGGATCTCCTCCCGGCCCTTGATGTCGGGATAACCCACATAGATCTGCCGGTCGAAGCGGCCCGGCCGCATCAGGGCGGGGTCCAGGATGTCCTGGCGGTTGGTGGCCGCCATGACGATAACGCCGGAGTTACCGGCAAAGCCGTCCATCTCCACCAGCAGCTGGTTCAGGGTCTGCTCCCGCTCGTCGTGGCCGCCGCCCAGGCCGGTGCCCCGCTGGCGGCCCACGGCGTCGATCTCGTCGATAAAGACGATGGAGGGGGCCGCCTTTTTGGCCTGGTCAAACAGATCCCGGACCCGGCTGGCACCCACGCCCACGTACATCTCCACGAAGTCGGAGCCGGAGATGGACAGAAACTCCACCCCGGCCTCCCCGGCCACCGCCCGGGCCAGCAGGGTCTTGCCGGTGCCCGGCGGGCCCACCAGCAGCACTCCCTTGGGGATGCGGGCCCCCAGGTCGTTGTACTTGCGGGGGTCCTTCAGGAAGTCCACAATCTCCTGGAGCTCTTCCTTCTCCTCCTCCGCCCCGGCCACGTCGGCAAAGGTGACCGGGTGTTCCTTGTCATAGGGGGTGGAGGTGCGGGCCCGGCCGAAATTGGCCATAGAGTTCTTCCCGCCGCCGCTCTGGCGCAGGAAGACCAGGTAGAGCATCACCGCCAGCACCAGGCAGGTCAGCAGGCTGGGGCCCCAGACCGAGATCCAGCTGGGGGGCGAGTCGGGCTCATAGCGGTACTCGGTGATGGTGCCGTCGGCCCACTGCTGCTGGACCAATTCCCCCAGATCCTCCCGGAACAGGGCCACGTCGGTGATCTCGCACCGCTGGGTGGTGCCGTCGGAGAGGGTCATGGTGACCTGGTTGTCCTGGACGGTGAAGGACTCCACCTGTCCCTGCTCGAAGAGCTGGACCATCTCGCTGTAGCTCAGCGCCCCCTGGGCGTTGGAGCGGGCAATGTACTGCATGGCCAGCAGGAACGACAGAAACAGCGCCCCGTAGACGACCACGGTTCGTAAGAAGCTTTTGTTCATTGGGCAGGTTACCTCATCTTTTCAGTCTGTCTCCCGTGGGGAGGCTGTGACGGCGGGGGCATCCCCTCAGTGGGAGTAGACCTCCGGCTTCAGCACCCCGATGTAGGGCAGGTTGCGGTATTTTTCGGCGTAATCCAGGCCGTAGCCCACGATGAAGGCGTTGGGCACGGTGAAGCCCACATAGTCGGCGGTGATGGGCTTCTCCCGGCGCTCCGGCTTGTCCAGCAGGGTGCACAGGGAGATGGAGGCCGGGTGCCGGGCGGAGAGCACGTGGAGCAGGTAGCTCAGGGTGTTGCCCGAGTCCAGAATGTCCTCCACCACAATGACGTGGACCCCCTCGATGGAGTCGGACAGGTCCTTTTTGATCTCCACCTGGCCCGAGGTGCTGGTGCCCTTGCCGTAGGAGGAGACGCTCATGAAGTCGATCTGCACCGGGATGTCGATGGCCCGGCTCAGGTCGGCCATGAAGATATAGGAGCCCCGGAGGACGCTGACCAGCAGCACCGGCTCCCGCCCGGCGTAGTCCCGGGAGATGGCGGCCCCCAGCTCGGCCACCCGCTGCTTCAGCTGCTGCTCGGAGAGCAGGATTTCCTGGACGTCGTCGTGCATGCTCATGTGGGAATCTTCCTCTCTTTTTCTCGAATGATGATATGCAGGCAGTCCGCCCCGGCGGGGGGCAGGGCGGACTCGTCGGCGCCCAGGCCGTAGAGGGCGGCGCAGCGCCCCCCCTGCTCCAGCACGGGCACCAGGTCCCGCCGGGCCTCGGGGACGCGTAGCTCCATGAGCCACTTTTTCAGGCTCTTGGTGCCCTGGCGGTGGGGCAGCTTCAGGGTGTCCCCGCTCCTGCGGGGCCGCAGCAGCACCGGCGATCCGGCGGACAGGTAGAACTCGGTGCCCTCGCACCGCCAGCCCTCGGGGCAGGCCTTCCGCTCCACGGCCACCCGCCAGGGGCCGATCTCCCGCTCCCCGGTGAAGTCCAGGGGGGTGGGGGGCAGTACCTCCACCCGGCCCGGGAAGGAGAACACCAGGGTATCGTAGACCCGCTGGGCGGAGATGCCGTGGGGCAGGTCGCAGTGGCCCCCGGGATCGCCGGACAGGCACAGCTCCAGCAGGGCGCGGCGCTGCTGAGCGGTGAGGACCACCTCCGGGTCCAGCTTCTCCACCGCCCGCTGGAGGACCCGGACGCCCACGGCGGCGCCCTGGCTGGTGACGCTGTGGAGAGGGAGCACCACCCCGCCGGCGGCGGTGGCGGCGTCCTGGGCCAGGTGGTCGGCCCGGGCGTTCAGAAAGGCCCCGTCCTGCCGCAGGGAGGCGGCGGCGGCGGAGAGGGTGTCGGTCAGGTTGGGGTTGAGCCGGCGCAGCAGGGGCATCACCTGGGCGCGCAGCAGGTTGCGGGGGGTGTAGTCCGGGTCGGCGTTGGTCTCGTCCTCCACAAAGGGAACCTTCTCCTCGGCGGCGTAGTCCAGGATCAGGGACCGGGGCACGTTCAGGAAGGGGCGCACCAGCCGGCCCCGGCGGGGCGGGATGCCCCCCAGCCCGTCCAGCCCGCTGCCCCGCACCAGGTGGAGCAGCAGGGTCTCGGCGTTGTCGTCGGCCTGGTGGGCGGTGGCGATAACGCAGGGGTCGTACCGATCGGCCAGGGCCTCAAACCACCGGTAGCGCAGCGCCCGGCCCGCCTCCTCCGTCCCCACCCGGTGCTCCGACGCCCAGGCGGGCACATCCCGGCGGGTGGTATCCAGGGGGATGCCCCAGATCTCGCACCAGTGGGCCACAAAGGCCGCGTCCGCCCCGGAGCTGGTGCGGACCATGTGGTCGAAGTGGCAGGCCCGGAGGGTGAACCCCCACTGGGCGCTCTGGGCGCGCAGGAAGTGGAGCAGGCACATGGAGTCCACCCCGCCGCTGACGCAGCACAGCACCGTGGCGCCGGAGGGGAGCATGTCGTACTCCCCGGCCAGGGGCTTGACCCTGGCGTACAGCTTCTGCCGGGCGCTCATGGCTCTTGGTGCTTCCAGTCCACGCTGGAGAAGGTGGTGAACTCGGGCAGCCACTGGAGGGGCACCGTGGCCAGCTCTCCGTGGCGGTTCTTGGCCACGATGCACTCGGCCTGGTTGTGGTTCTCCGCATTCTGGTCGTAGTAGTCGTCCCGGTAGATGAACATGACGATGTCCGCGTCCTGCTCGATGGCGCCCGACTCCCGCAGGTCGCTGAGCCGGGGGCGCTTGTCCGGGCGGCTCTCGTTGGCCCGGGAGAGCTGGCTCAGGCAGAGCACCGGCACGTTGAGCTCCTTGGCCATGATCTTGAGGGCCCGGGAGATGTCGCTGACCACCTGCTGGCGGCTCTCGCCGGAGTACTGGTTTCTGCCCCCGGCGGAGGTCATCAGCTGGAGGTAGTCGATGACCACCAGCCCCAGGTTGTCCACCCGGCGGCACTTGGCGTTCATGTCCGCCACCGACAGGGAGGGGTTGTCGTCAATTAAAATGTTGGTGTGGTTCAGGGCGGAGGTGGCCAGGGCCACCTTCTCCCAGTCCTCGTCGGAGAGCCGGCCGGTGGTGAGCTTCTTGTTGTCCACAAAGGACTCGTTGCTCAGCAGGCGCATGGCCAGCTGCTCCCGGCTCATCTCCAGGGAGAAGAACACACAGGCCTTGCCCGAGTGCTTGCCGGCGTAGAGCAGGATGTTCAGGGCCAGGGAGGTCTTGCCCATGCCCGGCCGGGCGGCCAGCAGCACCAGGTCGCTCTTGTTCAGCCCCGAGATCACCGCGTCCAGGTCGGGCAGGCCGGTGGAGATGCCGGGGATGGCGCTCTCACTGCTGGCCAGCTCCGCCAGGCGCTCGTAGACCTCGTGCATGACGGCGGTGATGTGGTACAGCCCCTGGGCGGAGCGGCCCTGGCGGATGGCGTAGATGCGCTGTTCCGCCGCCTCCAGCACCTCGCCGGAGGTGCCCTGGCCCCCGGCGACCATCTCGGTCAGGGCGGCGGCCGCCTCCCCGATCTGGCGCAGCACCGAGCGGTCCTTGACGATCTTGGCATAGTCCATCACGTTTTCCGCGGTGGGGGTCACGTCCATGAGCTGGAAGAAGTACTCCCGGGTGACCCCCTCCTGATAGGTGCCGTCCTGGCGCATCTGGTTGAGCACGGTGACCGGGTCGATGGTCTTCGACAGGGCGAACATGGAGTAGATGGTCTGGAAGATCTCCCGGTTCTGGCGCAGGTAAAAGTCGTCGGGCTTGAGCAGCTCCACCACCTCGGGCAGGCAGCGGGCGTCAATTAAAATGGCGCCCAGCACCGCGTGCTCGGCCTCCACGCTGTGGGGCATCTGGCGGGAGAGCAGCTCCTCTTCTGCGGGCATCATGTCATCTCCTCATCGGGTCGGAATGGGTTGCATCGGGAAAAGCGCCGCCCCCGGGCGGGCCCGGGGCGGGGCGCTCGGCTCTTTGGGGGAGGGGTCAGCCCTCCACCACCTCCACGGTGATGGCGCCGCTGACCTCGTAGCCCAGGCGGCACTTGACGGTGAAGGTGCCGAAGCTCTTGATGGGGTCGCAGGAGAGCTTCTTGCTGTCCACCTGGTAGCCGTACTGCTCCTTCAGGGCGGCGGAGATCTCCTTGGTGGTGACGCTGCCGAAGAGCTTGCCCCCGGCCCCCGCCTTGGCGGCGATCTTCACCGGGCAGTCCTTCAGCTTCTCCACCAGGGCCTCGGCCTCGGCCTTCTCCTTGGCCTCCCGCTCCCGGCGGGCCTGGTCCTGGAGCTTCATGGTGTTGACGTTGTCGGCAGTGGCGGCCACCGCCAGCTTCCGGGGGAGCAGGAAGTTGCGGGCGTAGCCGTCGGAGACCTCGATGAGCTGGCCCTTTTTGCCCTGGCCCCGGACGTCCTGCTGTAAAATCACTTTCATGGTCAATATCCTCCTTGTGGGTATCAAAATGGTGGAAAACTGTCAAATCAAACGGGATGCTAAAACAGCGGCGGTTTGTTCCGCCTTCTCAGGATGACGGGAGCGGGCGCTTAGGTCGCCTCAGGACTCCTCGTCCCGGAAGTACTGGTCCACCGCCCGGAGCAGCCGCTCCCGCACCTGTTCCACGTCCCCGCCGGGGATCTGGGCGGCGGCTGCGGCGGCGTTGCCGCCGCCCCCCAGAGCCTCCAGGATAACCTGGACGTTTACGTCCCCGATGCTGCGGCCGGAGATGCAGATCCGGCCCTGGCCGTCGGGGGAGAGGACGAAGCTGGCGGAGGTACCCGCCACGTTGAGCAGCTCGTCGGCCCCCTGGGCGGCAGTGACCCGGCCCACGGGCTGGTCCATGGCCGCCACCACCACCCCGTTTTTGTAGGGGCGGGCGTGGGCCAGGATGCTGTACTTGGCGATGGCGTCGGACAGGTTGGTCTGGAACAGCCGCTTGACCTCCACCGTGTCGGCGCCGCTGCGGCGCAGGAAGGCGGCGGCCTCGAAGGTGCGCCCACCGGTGCGCAGGGTGAAGCTCTTGGTGTCCAGCACGATGCCGGCCAGCAGGGCCTCCGCCTCGCCCCGGAGCAGGTCGGAGGACTCCAGCAGGTACTGGAGCAGCTCGGTGACCAGCTCGCTGGCGGAGGAGGCGTAGGGCTCGTGGTAGTTCAGGGCGGCGTTTTCGATATAGCTGGCGGTGCGCCGGTGGTGGTCGATGACCGCCACCTTGTTGCAGCTGAGCAGCAGCTGCTCGGCCACCACCTGGTCGGGGCGGTTGGTGTCCACCACCACCAGCAGGGAGTGGTTGTCCGCCTCCAGCATGGCGGTGTCTGCGGAGATGAATACGTCCTCATACTCGGGCAGCTTGCGCAGCCGCTCCGCCATGATGGTGGAGGGGTTATTGCCCTGCTCGATGACGATGCGCCCGGGGACCCCGGCCTTCCGGGCGGCGGCCATGATGCCGGCGGCGGCGCCGATGGAGTCCAGGTCGGTGAACTTGTGGCCCATGGCGTACACGGTGGAGGCGCTGTTGATCAGCCCCCCCAGGGCGCTGGCCATGACCCGGCTCTTCACCTTGGTGCGCCGCTCGGTCTCCTTGGCCCGGCCGCCGTAGAACTCGAAGTTGAAGCGGTTTTTGATGACCGCCTGGTCGCCGCCCCGGCTCAGGGCCATCTCGGTGGCCAGGGAGGCGTACTGGAGCAGTTCCTCGTAGGAGGTGTCCATGCCGATGCCGATGGACATGGAGGCGGGCAGGCCGTTGGGGGAGTTGATCTTGCGCACCGCGTCCAGCAGGGCGAACTTGCCCTCCTGCAGCCCGGTGAGGTAGCGCTCCTCAAAGACGAAGAGGTAGCGGTCCCGGTCATAGCGGACGGTCAGCCCGTGGGTGGGGGCCACCCAGTGTTCGATCTCCTGGTCGATGGCGGTGCGGACGGCGCTGCGGGCGTTGTCGTTCAGTCCCCGGCACAGGTCGTCGTAGTTGTCGATGGTCAGGATGCTGACCACCGGGCGGGAGCCGTAGTACTCCTCCTTCAGGGCCAGCTCCTCGGTGATGTCCAGCCAATAGGTGGTGGCGATGACGCTGCCGGAGCTGCGGCCGCTCTTGGCCTTGGCCATGTGGCCGAAGACGGCGAACTTCCGCTGGCCGATGTCCACGGCGTTGGGGCACTCGCTCTTGCCCTCCATCAGCCACCGGCTGTCAAAGCCGGGGACGGCGCTGGTGATCTTGGTGTCGAACAGGTGCTCCCGCTCCCCGCTGATCCGCAGGAACAGGTCGTTGGACCAGATGATCTCCCCAGTGTCCGGCCGGAAGATCACCATGGGGAAGGGGGCGTTGAGCATGAAGTCGTTGCCGGCGGTGCCGATGTCCTCCCCCGCCGAGGCGATGTAGCGGGCCACCAGCTTGCGCCGCTGGCGGGAGAACAGCTTGTACATGCAGAACAGCAGCAGGGTGACCACCGCCTCGCCCGCGCCGATATACAGATTGAAATAGGCGGTGATGGCGGAGAAGATCAGCAGAAAGAGCAGATAGATCCACATCCGGGGCTCCAGCACCCGGGCCAGGGTGGAGTCCTGTTCCGGCGCTTTGGCCTCGCGCCTGGGTTCGTTGTTGGGCATACCGGCACCTCCTGCGGAACCTGAAGGCCGCGCCGCTGGGGGCGGGCGGCGGATGGGTGGATGGAACATCAAAATATTCATACTATTATAGCAAACCTGAGGGCCGTTGACAAGAAATTTCCGCCTTCGGACCCGGGGAGGCCGGGCGGAGGGCAGGGGCAAGGGTTGACAAGGGGGCGGGGGCTGGCTAAAATAAACCTATCTGCGCCCGGCGTGCCGGAGCGCCTGTGAAGTGCCGCCGCGCCGGAGGGGCGACGGCGGCGGATAGGAGAGAGACACCATGGCAAAAGAAAAGAAGCGAGTGGAAGCCATTACCTCCATGGAGGAGGATTTCGCCAAGTGGTACACCGACATCTGCCTGAAGGCGGAGCTGGTGGACTATGCCAGCGTCAAGGGCTTTATGATTCTGCGGCCCTACGGCTACGCCATCTGGGAGAACATGGTGGACATTCTGGACGGGATGTTCAAAAAGACCGGCCACCAGAACGTGGCTATGCCGGTGCTGATCCCCGAAAGCCTGCTGCGCAAGGAGGGGGAGCTGGTCAACGGCTTCGCCCCGGAGTGCGCCTGGGTGACCATGGGGGGCGGCGACAAGCTGGAGGAGCGGCTGGCCCTGCGGCCCACCAGCGAGACCATGTTCTGCGACCACTGGGCCCATGTGCTCCAGACCTACAAGCAGCTGCCCATGCTCTACAACCAGTGGTGCTCGGTGGTGCGCTGGGAGAAGACCACCCGGCCCTTCCTGCGCTCCCGGGAGTTCTGGTGGCAGGAGGGCCACACCATCCACGAGACCGCCGAGGAGGCCATCGCCGAGACCGAGCAGCAGCTCAACTGCTACGCCGACTTCTGCCGGGACGCCCTGGCCATCCCGGTGATCAAGGGCCGCAAGACCGACAAGGAGAAGTTCGCCGGGGCTGAGGCCACCTACACCATCGAGTCCATGATGAAGGACGGCAAGGCCCTCCAGTCGGGCACCAGCCACTATTTCGGGGATAAGTTCTCCCGGGCCTACGGCGTCACCTTCACCGGCCGGGACAACACCCTGCAATACCCCTTCCAGTCCTCCTGGGGGGCCACCACCCGGCTCATCGGCGCGGTCATCATGACCCACGGCGACGACAACGGCCTGGTGCTGCCGCCTCCCATCGCCCCCATCCAGGTGGTGGTCATCCCGGTGGCCCAGCACAAGGAAGGCGTCCTGGAGGCCGCCTACGGACTGCGCTCCCGGCTCGAGGCCCTGGGCGTGCGGGTCAAGTGCGACGACTCCGACCAGTCCAACGGCTGGAAGTACGCCGAGTATGAGATGAAGGGCGTGCCCCTGCGGGTGGAGATCGGCCCCAAGGACATGGAGAAGGGCCAGTGCGTCATCGCCCGCCGGGACACCGGGGAGAAGTACTTCGTCCCCCTGGAGGAGCTGGAGGCCAAGGTAACCGAGCTGCTGAAGGCGGTGCACACCAACCTCTACGAGTCTGCCGCCAAGCGGCTGGAGGAGAACACCTACACCTGCGAGACGCTGGACGAGGTCAAGGAGGCCATGGAACAGCGGGGCGGCTTTGCCGAGACCATGTGGTGCGGCAGCCTGGAGTGCGAGCTGGCCATGAAGGAGAAGGCCGGCGTCTCCTCCCGGTGCATGCCCCTGGTCCAGAAGAAGATCGGCGCCTGCAAGTGCGCCGTGTGCGGCAAACCCGCCGACAAGATGATGATCTGGGGCGTGGCCTACTGAGCGGCCTGAGATTGTCCTTGCACACCGGTCAATCCACGGCCGCGGCGAAAGCGGCCGGTTTATGCCGATAGATACATTCTGTTTTTAGGTTTGAAAACCTTTGTCTTGCTGCCGGCGTAGCTTCCCGGCATGGCAATACCCCCTGATGTAGCTTTTCCTACATCAGGGGGCTTTTGCCTACTGTCCGTTTTTACCGGAGCGGTTCGTCGGTTCACACTTCCGGCGGCTTTTTGTAAAAAGCGGGCTTCCGGACACAGCCTGTTCATAAATTGGCGTTATGCTAGGTGTAATTGACTGTAAAACGGGAGGAGGGAGCGCGATGGCGCGCTGCGGCAAACCCCGGCGGGGGCGGTGGCTGGACTGGGGCGTCCCGCTGCTTCTGCTGCTGGCCTTTCTGCTCTACCTTGTGCTGGGGGCGCTGCTGCCCAATGTGCGCCACCCCTCCGTCTCTTCGGACTTCCAGGCCGCGGCGGAGGCGGCGGTCTACACCGCCGACACCCCCGGCGGGGAGACGGTGCGCTACATCGCCGACAACCGGGAGGCCATGGCCCTGCGGCTGGCCATGGCGGAGGCGGCACAGGAGGAGATCATCCTGTCCACCTTCGACTTCGACGCCGACGAGCCCGGCTGCCAGCTGCTCGCCGCCCTGCTCCACGCGGCGGAGCGGGGGGTGCGGGTCATGGTGCTGGTGGACGGGGTCAGCGGCTGGCTGGATATATACGGAAACCCCTGGTTCCAGGCCCTGGCCTCCCACCCCAACGGAGAGATCAAAATCTATAATCCCATTACCCTGCTGGAGCCCTGGAAGGACATGTACCGGCTCCACGACAAGTATTTCATCGTGGACGGGGAGATGTACCTGCTGGGCGGGCGAAACTCCACCGAACTGTTCCTGGGGGAGGGCGGCTCGGGCCAAAACATGGACAGCGAGGTGCTGGTCCGCCGGGACGACCCCCGGCCCGGGGACTCCACCCAGCAGCTGCTGGACTACTTCGACCGGGTCTGGGCCCTGGAGGACTGCCGGACACTGGCGGTGACCAACCCCGCCGCCGCCCGGGAGAAGGCCCAGGCCCTCGCCCAGCTCTATGAGGCCCTGCCCCAGGCCTACCCGGAGGCCTTTGACCCGGCCTGGCTGGAGGAGCTGGAGATGGTGGAGACCAACCGGATCACCCTGCTCTCCAACCCCATCGAGCCGGTCAACAAGGCCCCGGAGCTGTGGGTGGCCATGACCGAGCTGCTGAAGGAGGGAGAGGACATCCTGGTCTACACTCCCTACGTCATCCTCAGTGAGGAAATGCTCTCCGACCTCTCCACCGTGGCGGCGGGCAGCGAGTCCTTTACCCTGATCCTCAACGACCCGGCCGGCGGGGCCAACCCCTTCGGCTGCATGGACTACCTGAACCGGAAGGAGGAGCTGCTCTCCACCGGCCTCACCGTGGGGGAGTACCTGGGGGAGCACTCGCTGCACACCAAGAACGTGCTCATCGACGACCGGCTTTGCCTGGTGGGCTCCTTCAACTTCGACATGCGCAGCGCCTATCTGGACACCGAGCTGATGCTGGTCATCGACTCGGCGGACCTGAACGCCCAGCTCCGCCTCCGGGCCCAGGAGGACCTGGCCCACTGCCGCCAGGTCTCCCTCCAGGGGGAGGTACTGGGGGAGAGCTTCGTCCCCCAGACGCTGACCGGGGGCAAGGCGCTGGCCTATGAGGTGCTCCGGCGGCTGATCCGCCCCTTCCGGTGCCTGCTGTGAGAAACTGGCACTCTTTCGGGACGGGAACCCTTCGCGTTTGCTCTTTTCTTTCCCGCCGGAATCGTGTATGATAATGTCTGTCGCATCTTTTCCGGCCCGCCCCGCCCCCGGCGCCCCGGGCCGTCCAAAAAACCGATAAGAGGTCTTGTCCATGCTCACCAAATTCCGCTCCGCCCTTTCCCAGCTCTGGGAGGGGATGCGCTTTCCCTTCCGGTGGTTCCGGGACCTGATCCGCGCCCACCCAAAGCAGGCCGCCCTCTGGCTGCTCTTCGCCCTGACCCCCTTCCTGTGCTTCTGGATGGTGGAGACCCTGAGCGAGAACAGCATCGCCTCCCTGGCCCCCTGGCAGTGGCTGATGAACCTGGTCTGGTACGCCTGCCTGCTCTTCCTGGGCTGGCTCATCACCGGCGGCCGCCGGGGCGCCATCGCCTTTGACGCCCTGTTCTCCTTCTTCATCGGCCTGGCCAACCACTATGTGCTGGAGTTCCGGGGCCGGGCCCTGTTCCCCATTGACCTTTTAAGCCTGAACACCGCCGCCAACGTGGCCGGCAGCTACGACTACACCCCGGACAGCTACGTCTGGGGCGGGCTGGGCATCCTGTGCACCATCCTCTTTTTCCTATTTCTGCTGCCCAAGGAGCGGGCCCGCTACGGAGGGATACGCTGGATGAAGTGGCTCAATCTGGGGGTGAGCGCCGGCTGGTGCGTCTACATCGGACTGTTCTTCTTCAGCAGCATGCTGCCCTCCCTGGGGGTGTACGCCCAGCAGTGGAAGACCAAGGGCAACGGCTTCCTGCTCAACTTCACCGTCTCCGCCCGGTACATGCGGGTGGAGCAGCCCGAGGGCTACAGCCAGGAGGAGGCCCAGTCCCTGATCTTCCGTCTGGAGGAGGAGGGCATGACCAGCGACAGTACCGAGGGGGCGGACACCGTCACCAACTTCATCATCATCATGGACGAGTCCTTCGCCGACCTGACCATCTTCGACGACCTGACCCTCACCGGGGATCCCACCCCCTTTTACCACTCCCTGACGGAGAACACCATCAAGGGCACCATGTACTCCCCGGTCACCGGGGGCGGCACCGCCGCCGTGGAGTTCGAGCTGCTCACCGGCAACACCATGGCCTTCCTGCCCTCGGGCACCGTGGCCTATCAGCTCTATCTGACCGAGAACACCCCCTCCCTGGCCCAGATCGCCTCCGCCCTGGACATCCGCTCCTCGGCCTACCACCCCTACCTCTCCTCGGGCTGGAACCGGACCACCGCCTACCGGCGCCTGGGCTTTGACAGCCAGTACTACCAGGACCTGACCGTGGACGGGGACGACATCACCACCGAGTACAGCGACGACGAGCTGGTCCGGGTCTACGTCTCCGACAGCGCCGACTTCTCCCGGATCTACCAGCTCACCGACGCGGCCAAGGAGAACGGCCAGAACTGCTTTGTCTTTAACGTCACCATGCAGAACCACTCAGGCTACAACAAGTCCTGGACCAACCTGCAGCGCAGCGTCACCCTGGCCGGGGACTATGTGGGCAACGGCTACGACAGCACCACCACCCAGTACCTGGCCCTGGCCACCGCCACCGACAACGCCCTCCAGGAGCTGATCGAGCACTACTCCCAGGTAGAGGAGCCCACCCTGATCCTCTTCTTCGGGGACCACCAGCCCCCGCTGAGCAACAACCTGTACCGGGACATCTACGGCAAGGACCTGGACGAGCGCACCATCGAGGAACTGATGCAGCAGTACGCCGTGCCCTTCTTTATCTGGACTAACTACGACATCGAGGAGGAACAAGACCTCATCATCAGCCCCAGTTTCCTGGGGGTGATGGCCAGCCAGATGGCTGGCTACCCCCAGACCGGCTACATGAAGTTCCTCTCCCAGCTCAACGAGACCTTCGCCTCCATCTCCCGGGTGGGCTACGTCCTCGCCGACGGCACCATGTACGCCAGCCGGGAGGAACTGGGGGAAGAGGAGCAGGCTCTGCTGGACCAGTACGAGTACTTACAGTATTACAACCTCTTCGGGGATCAGACCGAGGACGACTTCTTCTTTGTCTCCGACCCGGAGGAATAAACCTCCCTCAACAGACAAAAACAGCGGGCCGCGATCCTGAGGATCGCGGCCCGCTGTTGTCATATCAGCGTTCTATGGTCTGTCTGTCCGGGCTCAGAAGTACTTCCGCACGCTCTCGTGGGCGGTGGCGGGGTCGTCGGAGATGGTGATGGTGAACTTGATGTTGTTCTTCTCGGAGAAATCCTCCAGCCAGTCCAGGAACTCCTCCACCTCGGGACCGGGCTCCGAGGGCACCACCCGGTGCAGGGAGTCGATGAACATGTGGGTGATGTCGTAGTTGCCGGCGTACAGGCCGGAGATCATGCCCTTGAGGAACTCAAAGCTCTTGATGTCGAAGTCGCTGGCCTCCACCAGGCGGATGCTGTAGTCGATGTTATAGGTCATGGCCCGGTTGCGCTCGATGCAGACCACGTTGCCGTGCTCGGTGCCGACGGCGGCGTTGATGAGCTCGATCATCTGCTTGGTCTTGCCGGAACCCTTCTTGCCCATGATGACTCTAACCATAATGTGTCACTCCTTGTTCTCGTTCCCGCCGGTTTGGCGGGAATTTGTTGTAGTTATGTTACCATACGGGCGGGCGCATTTCAACCGGTTTTCATCAAAATTTCACATCCATTTCCCAACAGGGACCCGGCGCCGCCCCGCCCGCGTCCCCTGGGTCAGTCCCCCAGCCGGGCCAGCAGATCGGCCCGCAGGTCGCCGTACCCCGGCTTGTCCAGCAGGGCGAACATGTTCTTCTTGTAGGCCTCCACGCCGGGCTGGTTGAAGGGGTTGACCCCCAGCACATAGCCGGAGATGCCGCAGGCCAGCTCGAAGAAATAGATCAGCTCGCCGGTGGACCGGGGGGAGATGGCGTCCGCCTCGATCAGGATGTTGGGCACGCCCCCGTCCACGTGGGCCAGCCGGGTGCCCCGCATGGCCTGCTCGCAGACGAAGCGCAGGTCCTTGCCCGCCAGGAAGTTCAGGCCGTCCACGTTGTCGGCGTCCTCCCCGATGACCACCCGGCCGTGGGGCCTGTCATAGCGGACCACGGTCTCGAACATGAGCCGCTCGCCCTCCTGAATGTACTGGCCCATGGAGTGCAGGTCGGCGGTGAACTCCACGCTGGCGGGGAACAGGCCCTTGCCGTCCTTGCCCTCGCTCTCGCCGTAGAGCTGCTTCCACCACTCGCTCATGAAGCGGAAGGCGGGCTCGAAGCAGGCCAGCAGCTCCACCTTCTTGCCCTTCTCGTACAGGCAGTTCCGGGCAGCCACATACTTCCACACCGGGTTTTCCATGCTCTTGTCGGCGGCGAAGGCGGCCATGGCCTCGGCGGCGCCGGCCATCAGCTCGTCGATGTCGATGCCGGCCACGGCGATGGGCAGCAATCCCACGGCAGTCAGCACGCTGTAGCGGCCGCCCACGTCGTCTGGCACCACGAACTCCTCATAGCCCTCGGCGTCGGCCAGCCCCTTCAGGGCGCCCTTATGGGCGTCGGTGGTGGCGTAGATGCGGCGGCGGGCCTCCTCCCTGCCGTACTTTTTCTCCAGGGCGGCCCGGAAGATGCGGAAGGCCACGGCGGGCTCGGTGGTGGTGCCCGACTTGGAGATGACGTTGACGGAGAAGTCCCGGTCCCCCACCAGCTCCAGCACCTCCAGCACCGCGTCGGTGGACAGGGTGTTGCCGGCGAAGAAGATATCCGGGGTGTCCTTCTTCTTCAGGTTGTAGTTGGGGCTCTGGATCAGGTCGATGACCGCCCGGGCCCCCAGGTAGCTGCCGCCGATGCCGATGACCACCAGGGCCTGGGAGTCGGACTGGATCTTTTTGGCGGCCTGCTTGATCCGCTGGAACTCCTCCTTGTCGTAGTTGACGGGCAGCTCCCGCCAGCCCAAAAAATCGTTGCCGGCGCCGCTCTCCTCCTCCAGGGTCCTGTGGGCGGCGGCCACCCGGGGGGCCATGGCCTCCAGGTCCTGGGACGAGACAAAGCCGGAAACAGATGACAGATCAACTTTAATCACAGTGATTCCTCCCGTATGTACCGGCCTGACGGCCGGCCGAGTATTGCTGGGGTGATGCTGTTATTTTACCACAATGTGCACAAAATGGGAAGTCTCACGCCGCCCCTGAGAGCAGATTTTTTACAAACCGGCGGAACACGCCCCCCAGATTCAGCCGCTCCACCCCCTGGGCGGCCTCCAGCGGGCAGACCGCCGCCACCTGGCCCCCCACCAGCACCACGAAGCTGCCCAGCTGCTGTCCCTGCTCCACCGGGGCCTCCGCCCCGCCGGGCAGCACCACCTGGCTGGTCACGCTCCCGGCGTCCGCGGTGCGGATCAACACCTGGGCCTGCACCTCCTCCAGGGCCACGGCGTCCTGTTCGCCCAGGGCCACCGGCACGGTGGGCAGGGCCTCCTCCGGGGCCACGGTGACCAGCTGGAAGTTGGCAAAGCCCCAGTCCAGCAGGGTGGCGGCGGTGTTGAAGCGGTCCTTGGAGTCCTCCGCGCCCAGCACCACGGCGATCAGCTCCAGGCCGTTCCGCTCCGCCGTGGCGGAGATGCAGTATCCGGCGGTGGAGGTGTAGCCGGTCTTGAGGCCGGTGCACCCGTCATAGCTGCGCAGCAGCTTGTTGGTGCTGCTCAGCCCGAAGGCCCCGTCCCGCAGGGTGTCCATCCAGATGCCGGTGAACTCCCGGATCAGGTCGTGCTCCAGCAGCGCCCGGCTCATCACCGCGATGTCATAGGCGGAGGTCACATGGCCGTCGGCGGGCAGCCCGGTGCAGTTGCAGAAGTGGGTGTCCCCCATCCCCAGCTCCGCCGCCCGCTGGTTCATCCGCTCCACAAAGGCGGACTCGCTGCCGGCCACCGCCTCCCCCAGGGCCACGGCGGCGTCGTTGGCCGAGGACACCGCCACCGCCTTCAGCAGTTCCTCCACCGTCATCTGCTCCCCCTCCTCCAGATAGATCTGGCTGCCCCCCATGCCGGCGGCGTGGGCGGAGGCAGTGACGGTCTGGTCCAGGGAGAGCTGCCCGGCATCGATGGCCTCGCACACCAGCAGCATGGTCATCACCTTGGTCACCGAGGCGGGCTCCAGGGCCTCGTGGGGGTTCTCCGCCCAGAGCACCGTGCCGGTGGAGGCGTCCATCAGCAGGGTGGCCGCCGCGGTGGAGCCGCCCACCGGGTCCGCCGTCAGCTCCGCCGCCGGGTCATAGGTCACCTCCAGGGAGTGCTCCCCCGTCCACTCCCCGGAGCCGGAAGCGCTGGCGGACGCGGAGCCGTCCTCCCCGGCGGCCAGCGCCCCCATCTTCCCCAGGCCCAGCACCAGCAGGGCCGCCAGCAGCAGGGATACCACTCGTTTACCTCTCATATCAGATTACCTCCCGGCCCGGAATGTCCCAGGGCTTTTTTACCAGTTTGTGCGCCGGCGGGAAAATTATGCCTGTTTTCTGAGGGACGGCCCGGGAAGAATAGTGACAAAGCCGATACCAATAACGATCATACTCCCGCTGTTGTCTGCGGTTTCGTTTTGCTGGAATGACAACTTGCCAAAATCACCGGTTCAGATTGCGGGCGGTCATCAAGGACTGAAAGCGGGCCGCAGAGACGCTGGATCTCTTTGGCCGAGCATGGCGTTTCCTGTTGTGAGGAGCCAGCCGGACGCCGCGGCGCCGGGATACGGATGCCGCCGGGAGGAATCCCTTGGAAAATACGGCTATAAATTAACCTATGTTAATGCGTTTGCCAGAGAAAAATGATACAATGAAATTATCTTTTATGGGGGATAGATGATGTTTTATGTCATTGGAAGATTTTTTTGTACAGTGCTTCGGCCTCTCGGATCAGACGATTCTCTCCGAGCTGACCGCCATCAGCACGTACAGCCGGCTCCCGGCGGGGTCGGAGCTGGCGCGGGAGGGCAAGTTTCAGCCCGGCGTCCTGCTGCTGGTCGAGGGGATTGTCCGCAGCTATTATTTTGACGAGCATGGGGATGAGAAAACAGAGTGCTTTCTCATGAAGCCCGGAACGCCGGTGTTGGCCGGGATCGATTTTGAACAGCCGGCATGGTTTAATATGGAGGCGGTCACGGACGTCTCTTTTGTGACGCTCCCGTTTCGGGACGTCTGGCGGCTGATCGAAAAGTATTCCGATGTGATGCGCGTTTATAACAGGCTTCTGGTGGAGGCGTTTTCCCAGCAGTGGGAGCAGAAGCGGACCGTTGACAGATACTCAGCCATACACCGCTACCAGTGGTTTTTGGAGCACTATCCCGGCCTGTCGGGACTGGTCAGCCAGAAGCAGATTGCCTCCCTGCTGGACATGACGCCGGTGACCCTGAGCCGGGTGAAGAAGGCCCTGCGGGCGCAGGACGGGAAGCTGCCGGAGCGGGCCGGGACCGGGTCCGCGCCGGAGCTCCAGAGAAAGTGAAGGCGGCGGCAGGTGCGCTCAACCCGATTCTGTTCCGGGGCATGATGACTCTATAAACGAAACTGAGCGCTTCGGCCCTGCTGCCGAAGCGCTCAGTGGACAGGCGTACCTACGCTTGCTGCGCTCGTTATTCTCTATGCGGCGCCAATCCCCCAAGAGACGGAAGCCGGCCGAAACGCCGGGGCCATCCGGCCAAGGGCGTGGGCAAAAGCCGCCGCCATCCGCTGCCCCACCCAGACGGCGCCCGTACAAGCGGTTCTGACGGACATGGGGCGCCACGTGTTCCGGGCTAGATGGAGCGGAAGCCCTTGCCGATGATCTCGCTGGAGTTGACCACGGTGATGAAGGCCCCCGAGTCCAGCTTGCGCAGGAAGATGCGCAGCCGGGCGGCCTCCGCCCGGGTAAGCACGGTCACAATGGCCCGCTCCTCCCGGCGGGTGTAGGCCCCGTAGGCGGGCTGCTCGGTGGCGGAGCGGTGGAGCTCCTCGATGATGAACCGCTCCACCTCCTCGGTGTGCTGGGTGATGATGGTGCACACCTTGCGCAGGTTCAGGCTCTCGATAACCCCGTCCACCACGGTGCTCTTGAACACCACCCCCAGGATGCAGTACATCCCGGTGCGGGGACCGAAGAGCAGGGCGGCGGCGGCCACAATGCCCAGATCACTGACCATCAGGGCCTTGCCGATCTCCAGGCTGGTGTACTTCTTGAGGATCAGGGCCAGGATGTCGGTGCCCCCGGTGGAGGCCCCCACGTTGAACACCAGGGCGCTGCCCAGGGCCGGGGCCAGCACGGCGAAGCAGAACTCCAGGAAGGTGTCGTCGGTCAGGGGGGCGGACAGGGGCCAGAGCCACTCGCACAGGCTGGTGAAGAAGGACAGGGCGAAGGAGGAGTACACCGTCCAGCCCATGCTCTTCCAGCCCAGCAGGCAGAACCCCAGGATGACCAGCGCCAGGTTGATGATCCACATAAAGACGCTGACGTTCCACCCGGGCACCAGGGCGGCCAGGATGATGGACAGCCCCGAGGTGCCCCCGAAGGCGAACTGGTTGGGGCTCTTGAAGAGGACGATGCCCAGGGCGGTGAGGAACAGTCCGGCGTTGAGCAGGGCGAAGAAGCGCACCCCGCTCAGCACCTGCTTGCGGGAGGGCTTCTCCCCCTTCAGCTTGGCGGTCAGTTTGGAAAACAGCATGGCGATTTTTCTCCGATTCAATAGGCGCATAAAAAGGTCAGGCGGGAGGCCCTTCGGGCGTCCCGCCTGTATCATATACGCTCCTGCCGGGGCCGTCAACCGGCTATTTTCCCTATTTTCTGTCTTTTTCCCCTCTGCCCGCCCGTTTCCCCCGCCGGCCCCCTCGCCCTCCCTCTGCCGCCCCGGGGCGGAGGAAAACTCACCCGGGGAAGCTCAGGCCGAAGCGCTCCATCCAGAGGTCGAGCTGGATCAGCCAGGCGATCATCTGGGGCCCGGCCATCAGCTGGCCGAACCAGGGCCGGCCGTAGTCCCCGGCGTCCGCCAGCAGCCCCTCCCGCAGCGCCTTCTCATCCACCAGGCTGTGGATGGGGGCGTTTGGGTCGTCCAGGATGGACAGCAGCCGCGCCCGGGCCAGCTTTTCAAAGAGGGGGTTGTGGGTCTTGGGATAGGGGGACTTGGGCCGGTTGCGCACGTCCTCGGGCAGCAGCCCCTCCGCCGCGTCCCGGAGTACCTGCTTGCGCTGGCCGTCCTTGCTCTTCATGTGCCAGGGGATGTTCCAGACGTACTCCACCAGGTGGTGGTCGCAGAAGGGCACCCGCACCTCCAGGCCGGAGAACATGGAGATGCGGTCCTTCCGGTCCAGCAGATTGGTCATGAACCAGTTCAGGTTGAGCCAGGCGATCTCCCGCCGCCGGGCTTCCTGGGGGTCCTCCCCCTCCAGCCTGGGGGTCTCGGCCACCGAGGCGCGGTACCGCTCCCGGGCGTAGTCCGCCAGGGCCAGGGCCCGGGCCGCCTCGGGCCGGAGCACCTCCTCCCGGGCGGCCATGTCCATGCTCCAGGGGAAGGTGTCCGCCGCCAGCATATCCGGCCGGTGGAACCAGGGATAGCCCCCGAAGATCTCGTCGGAGCACTCCCCGGACAGGGCCACCGTGTGCCGCCGCCGGATCTGGCGGCAGAACCAGAGCAGCGAGGAGTCCATATCCCCCATGCCGGGCATATCCTTGGCCAGCGTGGCCTCGTCCAGCTCCTCCACCAGCGCCGGGATGGGGCAGGTCAGCACCTGGTGGCGGGTGCCGAAGGCCTGGCACATCCGCTCCACCCAGGGCTGGTCCGCGTCGGGCTGGAAGGAGGAGGGGTGGAAATACTTGTCGTTGTCGGTGTAATCAAAGGAGTAGGTCTCCAGGGCGGGCCGCCCCTCCTCCCGGCAGACCCGGGCGGCCACGGCGGTGATGATGGAGGAGTCCAGCCCCCCGGAGAGCAGGGTGGCCAGGGGCACGTCGCTGACCAGCTGGCGGCGTATGGCCCCGCTGAGCAGATACCGCAGGTGCTCCACGGTGTCGGCATAGTCCTCGGTATGTACCCGGCTGGCCACGTTCCACCAGCGCCCGGTGCGGCACCCGTCCCGGTCCAGCCGCATCCAGTGGCCGGGCTTGAGCTCCCGGACACCGGCGAACACCCCGTGGCCCGGGGTCCGGGCCGGGCTGATGCCCAGCACCTCCTGCCAGGTCTCCAGATCCGCCCGGGGCTCCAGGCCGGGGTAGGCGAACAGGGCCTTGGGCTCGCTGCCGAAGACCAGGGTATCCCCCTGCCGGGCGTAGAACAGGGGCTTCACCCCGCACCGGTCCCGGACCAGCAGCAGGGAGCGGCTGCGGCCGTCCCAGAAGGCGAAGGCGAAGATGCCCTCCAGCTGCTCCAGCCCCTCCGCCCCGAAGAGGATGCAGTGCCACAGCAGCACCTCGGTGTCCGACCGGGTCTCCAGCGCCACCCCCCGCGCCTCCAGCTGGCGGCGCAGCTGGGGGGTGTTGTACAGCTCCCCATTGTAGCAGATGGCGCACTCCGCCCCGGCCAGGGTGCGCACCATGGGCTGGTGGCCGTGCTCCGGGTCGATGACCGCCAGCCGCCGGTGGGCGAAGGCGCAGGACTGGGCCTGCCACACCCCGCCGTCGTCGGGCCCCCGGCGCTCCAGGGTGGCCCCCATCCGCTCCGCCACGGCGGCCCACTCCGGCCCCCGGTTGTCCCGGCTGAAATCACAAAATCCCGCGATCCCGCACATCAAAATTCCTCCATTCCGCCGCCCCGCGGCGCAGTCAGGCGGGCGGGGCGGGCCCCGGCGACCGGCGCCCGCCCCAGCGCCCCGCCCCCTGATTCCGGGGGGACGGGGCAGGCCCGCGCATGATCTTTCCGGCGCATTCTATGCCGGGGGGCCGGGCGGGGTGCGGAAGCGCCGCCCCGGTGGGGCGGCGTTGAGCCGCCGGGCCCAAAAAGGGCGATTCCCAACCGTGTCCCGGTGTGATATAATGGAGGCCAGCAATTCTATTTTCTGTGAGGAGGCCTGACGCCATGATCCTGTCCGACCGGACCATCCTGCGGCTGCTGGAGCGGGGCGAGCTGACCATCACCCCCCTGGAACCGGGCCAGATCCAGCCCGCCAGCGTGGACGTGCGGCTGGGCGACACCTTCAGCATTGTGGAGGACTCCCCCAGCGGAGTGGTCACCATGGATCACCAGATCCATTACAAGACCATCACCACCGACACCTATGTGCTGCTGCCCGGCCAATTTGTGCTGGCCACCACCATGGAGTACTTCGACCTGCCCGACCACCTGACCGCCTTTGTGGAGGGGCGCAGCTCCCTGGGCCGGATGGGGCTGTTCATCCAGAACGCGGGCTGGGTGGACCCGGGCTTCGAGGGGGAGATCACCCTGGAGCTCTTTAACGCCAACCGCTGCGCCATCCAGCTCCAGGCCGGCCGCCGGGTGGGCCAGATGGTCTTCGCCGAGATGGACGCCCCCGCCCTGCACCCCTACGCCGGCAAGTACCAGGGCCAGCGGGGGGCCACCGGCTCCCGGGTCTATCTGGACCGGGAGACCCCGGCCCCCAAGGGCTGAGCCGCCCCGGAAGAGGAGGTCTTTCCCATGAAAACCGTACTGGTCACCGGCTTCGAGCCCTTCGGCGGCGAGGCCGTCAACCCGTCCTATGCCGTGGCCCGGGCCCTGCCCGGGCAGATCGGGGAGGCCCGGGTGGCCGCCCTGGAGCTGCCCGTCTCCTTCGCCGGCTCCGGCCCCGCCCTGACGGCGGCCCTGGAGGAACACCGCCCCGATGTGGCCCTCTGCCTGGGCCAGGCCGGGGGCTACGCCGCCCTGGCCCTGGAGCGGGTGGCGGTCAACCTGCGGGACGCCGCAACGCCCGACAACCTGGGGGCGCAGCCCTCGGAGGAGCCGGTGGTCCCCGGCGGCCCGGCGGCCTACTTCGCCGCCCTGCCGGTGAAAGCCCTGGCCGCCGCCCTGGGGGAGGCGGGCTGTCCCGCCTTTGTCTCCAACTCGGCGGGCACCTATGTGTGCAACAACGTGATGTACACCCTGCTGGACTGGATCGCCCGCCGGGCCCCCGCCACCCGGGGCGGCTTCATCCACGTCCCCTATCTCCCCGCCCAGGCCGCCCGGAAGGGGGCCTCCACCCCCAGCATGGAGCTGGAGCGGATGACGGCGGCCCTGGAGCTGGTCATCCGGTCCCTGATCTGATTGGATAAAAAAGCGGGGCTGTTGCAAGTGCTGCAACAGCCCCG
>CAZAIF010000003.1:0-9616 GCA_964485125.1 uncultured Oscillospiraceae bacterium
CGGCCGATGGTGGCGTTGGCCCGATAGCAGGGGGAGAGGAAGTGGCCTCCGGTGTCTACCTCACCCCTGCGGGGTATTTTGTGGATGAGTCCGCTGTAGAGGCCTTTGGCCGGCGCTTTCCACCCAGGGAGAAGCGTAAGCTGCCCGGCCAGCTGGTCTGACCGGGATACCCGGCCAAGGGCTGCGTTGCTGCTTTTCAATGCCGCCCTGCGCTGGACCAGAGCCCGCCTTGACAAGGGCGGGCTCCGCCTGCTATAATGCTTCCAATTGCCGCTCCGCCGGGCATTTTCTGCTCCTGCGGGGCATATAATAGAGCATACAGACCAGGAACTGATCAGGCCGGAGCCCGGCGCTTCGGAGCCGGGTCGCGGAAGTGACAGTGGATGAGCTTTGCCCACGGGACAGTAGACGACATTACTGGGCCGTGGGCAAATTTTATTCCCCGCCGGGGGCCTTTGGAGGAGAGCGCATGACGGAACTGCTTTTGAGATTGTTTGTCCGGGACTGGCGGAACACTGCCTCCCCGGCGGTCCACACCGCCATCGGCAAGCTGGCGGGGGTGGTGGGGATCGTCTGCAATTTGCTGCTGTGCGCCGGCAAGCTGGCGGTGGGGCTGGCGGCCGGGTCCCTGTCCATCCTGGCCGACGGGGTGAACAACCTGTCCGACGCCTCCTCCTCGGTGGTGACCCTGCTGGGCTTTCGGATGGCCCAGCAGCCCGCCGACCGGGATCACCCCTACGGCCACGCCCGCTACGAGTACCTCTCCGGGCTGGTAGTGGCTGTCCTGATCCTGCTGGTGGGGGCGGAGCTGGCCAGGTCCTCGGTGGAGAAAATCCTCCACCCCAGCCCGGTGGAGTTCTCCGGCGCCCTGTTCGGGGTGCTGGCGGCGGCCATCGCCGTGAAGGTGTGGATGTCCCGCTTCTTCGCCGCCTTGGCCTGCCGCATCGGCTCCACCACCCTCAAGGCCGCCTCGGTGGACAGCCGCAACGACGTGATCGCCTCCTCCGCGGTGCTGGCGGCCTGCCTGGTGGGCCGCTTCACCCCCCTGAACCTGGACGGCTGGATGGGGCTGGCGGTGGCCCTGTTCATCCTCTGGTCCGGCATCGGCATCGCCAGGGAGACCGTCTCCCCGCTGCTGGGCAAGCGGGCCGACGGGTCGTTGGTGGAGCACATCAGCCAGCTGGTGCTCTCCCACGACAAGGTGCTGGGCATCCACGACCTGCTGGTCCACGACTACGGGCCGGGCCAGTGCTACGCCTCGGTCCATGTGGAGCTCAGCGCCCAGGAGGACCCCCTGGTCTGCCACGACATCATCGACGACATCGAGGAGGATGCCCTGGAGCAGCTCAACGTCCACCTGGTCATCCACTACGACCCGGTGGTCCAGGACGACGCGGAGCGGGACGGGATGGAGGATGAGCTCCGGGACATCCTCCATCAGGTGGAGCCCCGGCTGGCCATGCACGACTTCCGGCTGGTTCGGGGGGCGAAGCAGACCAAGCTGGTCTTTGACCTGGAGGTGCCCTATGAGCTGATGGGCCGCCGCCAGGAGTTCAAGCGGGCCATCGACCGGGCTCTGCAGCAGCGGGGGAAGGACTACACCACCGTCATCCGCTATGACGGTAAGGGCTGATGCCCACAGAGCATTCCGGGTTGCAGCCGGGGCGGCAAGGAACATGGCCGCCCTGGTTTTTTGCGCTGGCTTCCGGCGGCGGATTGACATACCGGGGCCCGGGAGGATACAATAATGATAAATACGGGCCCCGCCGGAGGCGGGGCCGGAGCAGATTTTCATAAAAAGGGAGGAGACAGAGATGAACAGCATTTGGACCCGGCGATCCATCCGAAAGTTTGAAGACCGGCCGGTGGAGCGGGAGAAGCTGGAGCGCGTCCTCCGGGCGGGGATGCAGTCCCCCACCGCCAAGGACAGCCGCTGCTGGGAGTTCCTGGTGGTCACCGGCCCGGAGGCCAAACAGGCGGTGTCGGAGATGAGCGAGTACGCCATGTGTGCGGCCAAGGCCGCCGCCCTGATCATTCCCCTGGCCAACCTGCAGCGGGTGGACCCGGCGGAGGATTGGTGGGTGCAGGACCTGGCCGCCGCCGCCCAGACCATGCTGCTCCAGATCGAGGAGGAGGGGCTGGGGGCCACCTGGCTGGGGATGTACCCCCGGAAGGTTCGCACCGACGCCCTGCGGGCCTATTTCCGGCTGCCGGAGCACATCATGCCCTTCGCGGTCATCGCCCTGGGCTACAAGGCCCGGGAGAAGGAGCCGGAGGACCGCTGGGATGCGGACAAAGTACACTGGGAGCGCTACTGAACCGAACAAGAGAAAACAGCCTGTCCGGCCCACGGCCAGACAGGCTGTTTTGCTGCAAAAATGAGAGGTACCTTATAATTTGAGCCCCCGGTACCGGTCGAAGCAGGCGAAGATCTCCTGGACCCTGGGGCGGGCCAGGAAGGGGACGCCGGCGCGGTCCTCGCACAGGGCCTCGGGCCCCTTCCGCTCCAGCAGATCCTCCAGGGCCGCCGCCACCTCCGAGAGGGTGCGCCGGCCGTCCAGCAGGTGGCGCTGGGCATAGATCAGGCAGTGGGCCAGGGCGGCGGTCTGCTCCCCGTCCAGCAGCTGCTCCACCCCCCGCAGGTCCACCGTCTCCCGGTTCAGGGAGAAGCCGTCCCGGCCCTGGGCCTTGAGCTTGAGCCGCTCGCCGCTGCGGAACTCCGGGGCGGGGGCGGGGGCGCGCCGGAAGTCCGGGGCGGCGGCCGGGGCCAGGGGCTCGCCGGTCAGAGGGAAGCTCCGGGCCGCCTCCTTGGCCCGGGCGGTGATGTCCCGGGGCACGTAGCGGTCCATCTGTATGATGTGGTCGGCCACGTGGAAGAAGGAGCCCGAGCTGCCCGCCACCAGGACGGTGGAGACGCCGGAGCCCTCATACAGCTCCCGCACCCGGTCCAGGAAGGGGGTGATGGGCTCCATGTCCCGATGGATGACCTGCTGCATCAGCTCGTCCCGGACCATGAAGTTGGTGGCGCTGGTGTCCTCGTCCATCAGCAGCAGGCCGCACCCCGCCTCCAGGGCCTCCACCACCCCGGCGGCCTGGGAGGTGCTGCCGCTGGCGTCCTCGGTGGAGAAGCGGGTGGTGTCCTTGCCGTTGGGCAGGCCGGAGATGAACATGGAGATGTCGGTGCGCCGGACGCTGCGGCCATCCTCAGCCCGCACCTTGACGGCGGTGGCGTCGGTGATGACCAGTTCCCGGCCGTCCCCGGCGATGTGGTTGTAGACCCCCAGCTCCAGGGCCTTGAGGAGGGTGGACTTGCCGTGGTAGCCGCCCCCCACGATCAGGGTGACCCCCTTGGGGATGCCCATGCCGGTGACCTTGCCCCGGTGGGGCAGGGTGAGCTCCATCGCCAGCTCCGGCGGGGACTGGAAGGGGACCGCCCCCTCCAGAGGGAGCTGGGACACCCCGGAGGCCCGGGGCAGGACGCTGCCGTCGGCCACAAAGGCGCACAGCCCCAGGCCGGGCAGGGCGTCCCGGATGAACTGCTGGTCCTCCGCCAGATCCGCCGCCGCCCGGAGCTGTTTCGCGTCCAGATTGGGATAGCACAGGGCGGACTTGACGCACTGGGGCAGCAGCTGGAACAGGATCTGCTCCAGGGCCCTGGCGTTGATGGTGCGGCCGTTGGCGGGGAAGCCCACCTCCAGCCGCAGCAGCACCTCGCCGCTCTTGGGGTCCACCCGGCAGGCGGTGCGCTCCAGCACCTCCTGGCCGCAGCGGCTGACGGCGATCAGCCCGCTGTGGCCCGAGCCCTTGGCCTGGTAGGAGGCCCGGGCGGCCTGGCGGCCGAACCGGCGGATCAGCCCGTCCTGGAGGGCGGCGCGCTGGCAGGGCAGCCGGTACAGCTCCGGCGGGAAGGCCGCCGTCCGGCCGGACACCCGGATGCTCAGCCGGGAGGGGGCGGCGAAGGGGTCCCCCTGGACGTGGTCGATGGAGAGGGTGTAGCCGGAAAATTGGTAGGTACCTTTCGTATCTTTGTAGGCGGGATAGCTCTTCCGGTCGATCCGGGAGAGCAGCTCCCGCAGTTCGCTGGATGTGCGCATGGTTGTCTCCTCTCGGCCGCCCGGGAAAGAGGCGGCGGTTTTATACTGTCCTGACGATAGCCCATTTTTGGGGAAATGTCAAAATTTTTGTGTCGCAGCCCGGCCGGGACGCAAAAAAGGGGCGGGCTTGCGGCCCGCCCCGGACGGGGGATGACAATGGGGACTGCGGAGCGTGGGGGAACGTCTGGCGGACGGCCCGCTCAGAAAAAGAGGGTGAGGGGGACCAGGAACAGCCAGGGGGCGGTGACGATGGCGAAGGTCAGGGCCAGCCGGGTGCCCTGACGGGAGGTCAGCTCCGGGACGGAGCGGAACACCCGCCGGTCCAGCAGGAAAATGAATCCCCCGGCAATGGCCACCCCCGCGGCGGTCCACAGCAGGGCAAGGGGGTGGCCGAAGGGGTTGTACAGGATCTTTCCCAGGGTCTCCGCCCCGCCGGGCAGCCAGGTGGCCAGCAGCCACCCCAGCACCATCCAGGCCGTGCCGATCAGGTCGGCGGCGAAGCCCAGCAGCCACACCCTCCACCAGCATTTGCGGAGAACCGCCCCCTTTTCCCTGTGATGCATTGCCGCCAGGGCGATGAGCAGCACCGCCACGTCCACGATCAGGTTGCCGGGGATGACAAAGACCAAAATCTGGGGGAAAAACACCAGAAGCCAGAGGGGGAAGAGCACGTTGTAGAGTTTAATTTCACGGTTTTTCATGTTTGCCGTTCCTCCTTTCGGGGCCGCCGCCAGAGGGCGCCCAGGGCGTTCCCCGCCAGGGCGGCGAGGAACAGGACGCCGCACTGATACAGGGCGGTGTAGTTGTACAGCAGGAACACGGTGGGCAGCCAGATCAGGGCATAGCACAGGGCCAGCAGCTCCACGTAGAAGGCCGCCCCCAGCCCGCCCCGTCCAGCATTTGGGGACGGACGGCCGTTTTTCCGGGCCGCCTGCGTGCCTTCCTGCCGGGCGGCCCCGGCGCAGCTCACCCTTGGCCCCCGGCCCCCAGCCGGAAGACCTGTTCCACCTCTTCCAGGGGGACGGCCTTGTTGTGGGCCAGCAGGTTGCGCACCCGGCGGCACAGCCGCACCGCCTCCACCTCCTCCTGGGAGAAGCTCCGGGACACCCCGGTCACGATGTAGCACAGCGGCCCGATCTCCAGGTCATAGGGGTCCCGGACCACCTCCCCGTTGGAGTTGCTGATGGGCAGGTGCCGGGCCAGCTCCGCCTCGTTGGCCCGGATCAGCCCCATGCGGAAGCGCTCCAGGATGGGGAAGAGCAGCACCACCGCCGCCTCCCAGGCCGCACTGTTGGCCTCCAGCTCGTCCAGGGGCCGGAAGGGCGCCCCGGCGGAGTCCCGGCCCGAGCGGCTGACCGCCAGGGCGGTGGGCGCCGGGGCGTGGAGCAGTGCCTCCCCCCGGGACAGCAGGGCGGCGCAGAGCTCCGGGTCGGCCCCCGACAGCCGCAGCGCCAGCTCCGCCTGGTAGGACCGCACTCCGGCGTTCCCCAGGGCGGCGGCCGCCTCCAGGGCGAAGACCCGCAGGTCGTAGCTCTCCACCGGGCAGGGGATGACCTCCAGGCCGGAGACGGCCTGGGGCGGGCCGTCGTACTCCAGCACAAAGACCGCCCCCCGGCCCGCCCCGGCCCGGCGGGCGTAGTCCTCGGCGAATCCGGCCCAGCCGGCCAGATCCGAGCGCCGGTGGACGCCGGTGACCCAGACGTAGCAGTCCCACAGGGGGATGCCCTCCAGGCCGCCCAGATAGGCGGCATAGCTCTCCCCCGGCCAGTAGTCCGCCCGCACCGCCTCCGAGCACAGCCGCTCCAGGACAAATTCCCCGGGGTCGGCCCCCTCCGCCCAGGCCAGCCGCACCAGCCGGCGCTGGCTGCCGAAGGCGGTGCGGCGGAAGTCCACCGCCTCATAGAAGGCCTCTCGCCAGGGCAGGCGGCCGGATATCTGGAGCATCGCCGAGCGGCACTCCCGCAGGGCGCCGGTCACCCGGTCCAGCAGGCGGAGGGAGTGGCCGATCTGCCCCCACCAGACCGCGCCCGGGTTCATCCCGCGCCTCCCACTTTGACCAGCTTGTCCAGGATCTCCTCCTCGGTGCCCAGCAGGTCCCGGAAATTCTTGGAGGCCAGCAGGAAGGAGCTGTTGGAGACGCTGCGCAGGATGTTCAGGTCCTGGAGCTCCAGCAGCAGGGCGCCCACCTTCTCCTCGTCCAGCTCGGAGATGGGGTGGATGGAGAGCTCCCGGGCGCAGCGGAGCACGTCCCCGGCGGTGTAGCCGCTCTTAGAGGGGGCGTCGTTGTACATCCAGCCAATGAGCAGGGTCAGGGGGTAGTAGCAGCTCCCCTGGTCCTGGTCCAGGGTCAGGGTGATCTCAAACTTCTCGTGGATCTGGTCCACGAACTCCTTGTCGCTCATCACCCGCCGGAGGTGCTCGTCGGAGACCACATAGGGCGGGGTCTTGCTCTCGTCATAGCCGGCGTAGTCCGCCGCCCGGACCGACCCGATCAGCTTTTTGGCGTAGAGCTGGATCAGCCCCGGGAAGTAGTTGCAGGTGGCCAGGATCTGGGAGACGGTCACCTTGCTGGGCAGGGAGAAGCCCAGATAGCTCAGCGGCCCCGTCAGCAGCTCCTGGGCCTCGGGGGTGTGGAAGGGGGTGATCTTCAGGGAGGGCATGTGGGTGATGACCGAGTTGCTGCCCAGGGCCACCTGGCGGTTGAATTTGACGATGTTGTGCAGGCCGGCCAGCACATACTTGAACCGGCCCGGCAGGGACTGCTGCACGTCCTTCAGGGCCACCAGCGGCCGGTAGCCCCGGCCGGCGCAGTCGTCGATGAAGGTGTCCGCCTCGTCCAGCATCAGCAGGAAATAGTTGATCTCTCCCTCCGGGGCGGAGCGCAGCCGGCGCTCGATGCTGCGGCACAGCACGTCCCAGTCCTCGGTGATCTCCCCCTCCGGGGTGATGCCCAGGTCGATCAGCTTGGTGGACACCTTCCGGGCGGCGGCGGCGCAGTCCAGCTCCTTGATGTCCACCAGCACCGCCCGCTGCCCCCGGCACCCGTCCAGGTCGGACAGGGCCTTTTTGAACAGGGCGGATTTGCCCAGCTGCCGCCCGCCGTAGATCAGGTTCACCCCGTCGGGCTGCTCGATCTTCAGCAGCTCGTCCTTGCGGCCGATGAAGATCTCCGGGGGCATGGTGAGCACGCTCTCCACCACATAGGGCTGGTAGTAGGAGAAGGGCATGGCCACCGCCATCAGGATGCGGTTGATCAGGTTGTCGCTGTAATGGTTGGCCAGGAAGGTGATCAGCACCCGGTCGATGACCAGGTACACGTTGCGCAGCCCGCTCTCCCGCCGCTTCAGCTTGCGGGCCAGGGCCCGCCGGTCCGCCTGGCCCAGGGCCCAGTCCACCAGGACGAGCACGCTGCCGTCCAGGCTGTCCAGGGAGCGGATCTTCTCGATGATCCGGTCGCAATCGTTGGCGCCGTACAGGCAGGCGGTGTACATGGGCTTCCGGTCCAGGGCGGAGCCGAAGGCGGCTACCGGATGCAGGGGGGCCGCCGGCCCCACGGTGCGCGCCTCCCGGCGGACCTCGTAGAGCTCGGTGTTCAGCTCCCCGGAGAAGGGGGACTGGCGGACGGTGATGTTCTGCCAGCCCAGCAGAGCCAGCAGCTGGCCGATCCGGGCCGGGTTGGAGTGCCTGCCGTTGAGCAGCCAGTTGTCGATCAGCTGCTGGGCCCGCTTGCGGTCCCGGCTGCGCCCCTCCCGCAGCCCCAGCAGGCTGCTCAGGGTGTGGCTGGCGTCGGCCACCTGGCTGTAGGTCTCCACATAGCTGTTCCAAAAGGCGGCCAGGTAGCCCAGGGCCTCGGGCTGCTGGACGTTCAGGGAGAAGTCCCCGATGCGGATCCGGGCCATCCAGTCCTCGGCCACGGTGAAGTTCTGGTTGGCGATCTGGGTGCGGATGGCCTCGGCGTAGTCCGGGTGCTCCTGGAAGCAGCCCTGGTTGCTCTCGATCAGCGCCTCCAGCTGCTCCTCCAGCTGCTGCTCGTACTGCTGGGCGCTGGCGTGGATCTGATTTTCCGCCTGGAGCAGCAGGCTGGTGAAGAAGCCGTAGTTCCCGCTCTCCCGGCAGAAGGCGTACCAGTACTTGACCGTGTCCTCCAGGGTGTGGCAGAAGGTGTCGGTCTTGATGATCTGGCCGTAGTTTACCGCCAGGGCGTAGGTCTCCCGGAAGCCCCGGTACTGGATCTCGGTCTGCCGCTGGCTCTGGGCCACAAAGCGCTCGGGCTGCTCCGGCAGCGTGACCGTCTCCGGCCCGCCGCAGGCTGCCAGATACTCCACGATCCGCGCCGCGGTGCCGTAGTTGTTGCAGGCCTTGTGCCCGTAGATCAGGTCGATCTGCTCCTGGAAGGAGCGCCTCGGCCCCTCCGCATGCCGGCGGATCCGGGCGAGCACGTTGAACTCGGGCAGGGCGCAGAAGGTGGAGGACAGCTCGGGCAGGAAGTCTTCGCCCAGGGTGATCCAGTTGCCCCGCAGGAAATCGGCGTAGAGGTATTTCTCCTGGCCGAAGATCCAGCTCCCGTCCAGCCGCGCCCCCAGCTCCCGGGCGGCGGCGGAGAGGAGGGCCAGCCCGGAGCGGCGCTGGGGCTCCCCGCACTGCTCCCCCTCGGCGGCGCAGCCGGCGCTGACGGCCGAGAGCTGCTCCATCAGCTGGGGCCGCAGGCGGCGGTAGGCCGCCTCGCCCGCCTCGGTGCGCCAGGTGAGCCCGGCGCTCTGCTCGCTGAGGGCGTACCACCGGAGGACGGTGTTCAGGATGTGGGTGATGTTGGAGCGCAGGTTGTTGCGGCGGTCCCCCTGCAGGGTGGAGTTGCCCCGCCGCAGCTGCATCTGGCTGGCCGCCTCCTCCCAGCTCCAGGCGATCAGTCCGTCCACGGCCCGCTCGCTGACCCGGGCGGCGGCGGCCTGAGCCGCGCCGCCCAGATAGGTCTCAAAGAAGCGCTCCCGCGCCTCCTCCAGGGCCGCCTGGTCCCGATCCATCACATGGCGCAGCAGGGCGGCCAGCTCGCCGTCCCGGGCGAAGACGATCTTCTTGGCCTCCAGCAGACGGGCCAGCCTGGCGTCCTCCCGGGCGGGGGTCAGGATGTACTTGGTGTAGAGCTCCCCGGCCTGGCGCACCGTCTCCTCCAGCTCCTGCTGTATCCGCTTGACGCCGGAATTGCGGTAGTCGGCATAGATGTCGATGGCCCGGCCGGCCTCCCGGTGGAACTCCTCCAGGGTGTCGAAGGCGGCGCTCAGGGCCGGGATGCGCTGGCAGACGGAGATGCTGTCCCGCAGCCCCTTGGTGCTGTAGTCATAGGCCATGCCGCACTGGAAGGCGGCGCGCAGGAAGGCGGCACCCATGCAGCAGTCGTTGAACTCCGGGTAGTCGGGGTCGCCGCCGGACAGGGCGCCGATCAGGGCCTCGGCGCTGTAGTCGGGGGCCTCCGCCGGGTCGTTGGCGGCCAGGGCGGCGGACCGGTACAGGGGGGCCAGCGCCGG
>CAZAIF010000003.1:9716-34015 GCA_964485125.1 uncultured Oscillospiraceae bacterium
CCGCCGGGTCGTTGGCGGCCAGGGCGGCGGACCGGTACAGGGGGGCCAGCGCCGGGTTCAGGGCCGCCCCCGCCCGCAGGTAGGCCAGCAGGGCGGGGATCTGGCCCGGGCCGGTGATGCCCAGGGCATAGTCGGCCACATCCCCCTTGGACAGCTTCAGGGCGGCCCAGCCGTCGGCGTCCTGATAGGGGGGGATCTCCTCGGCCTCCTCCTCGTCCGCCTCCCCGGCGGCGCCCCATCCGGCCGGGGGCTCGGAGTTTCCCTGGGGCTCAGATTCCGCTTCCGGCGCGGGCTCCGGTCCCGGCGCCGGTTCGGGCTCAGGCTCCGGCCGGGGGGCCAGCCGGGCCCGGGCCTTGGCGATCAGCTCGTCCAGGAGCGGCTTCTGGGCGCTGGAGTCGGAGACCAGGGCGTAATCCGCCTCCGCCGCCTCCAGCTGGTCCAGGCCGCACTCCGCCTGGATCCGGTACTGGAGCAGGTTGGAATAGTACAGGTTCAGCAGCTGGGGGTCGGAGAAGTCCTGGGCATAGCTGCCCCGCAGGCCGTCGATCAGCTCCAGCATCCTGGCCAGCAGCGCCCGGTCGCCGGAGACCTGGTAGTACTCCCGGAGCATGCGAAGGTAGTTGGCCAGCAGGGCGATCTTCTGCTTGGCCGACAGCCCCGGCAGGGCGACGGCCTTCTCCCCGTGCTCCACCATCTGGGGGTATTTCTTCACATGGAAATAGCACTGGGCCAAGTCCAGAAGGGCGAAGGCGTTGGCGGGATACAGGGCGGCGTGGGACTCGTAGAGGGCCAGGGCCTCCCCGATGGGCTCGGTGCGCTGCTGGGCGTTGTACAAATAGAGGGCGTATTTGACCAAATCCCCCAGCGCCCGGCGGGCGTCCGGGGTGTCCACCGCCTTTTTGCACAGCCCGAAGGCCGCTTCGCCCCGGTCCTCCCGGCCGGTGTCGGCGGCAATGGCCCGGGCCCGGGCCACCAGATTGGCGTCGCTCTGGACCTCCCGGGCCTGTCCGCCCTCCAGGCGGAACTTCACGAAATACTCCCGCCCCCCCAGATCGGCCCGGAGGCACTCCGAGAGCGCCTTGGCCAGAGGGGCGTCGGAGACGTCCTCATAGCGGAAGGGATAGCGCTCCCCGTCGTCCCCGGTGATGACGCCGGCGCGCTCCATCCAGCGCAGCCGGGAGATGACCCCGTACAGGAAGCGGGGCGGGGCGGCGCTTTGGGGCTCCTCTGCCGCCTTCGGTACACCGGAGGGGTCATCCCCGTCCTCCTCCAGCCAGGGCCGGAGCTCCAGAGCCATCTCCCCCTTGGGGTAAAGCGCCTCCAGCGCGTCCAGCGCCCCGGAGACGCCCTGCCCAGGGGCGGCCTGGACCCCTTTACCGGCCAGCAGCCCCCGGATCACCGGCTCCAGCCGGGCCGAGCGCTCTGCCGGCAGGCGGTCGTAGAGGGGGCGCAGAGCGGAGGCGTCCCCGGTCCGCTCCACAGCGGAGGCCAGAATGGAGTCCAGGTCCTCCAGCCGGCCCTGCTCCGGCTGCAGCAGGGCCAGGGCCGCGTACACTCCGGCCGGGAGAAAGTCCTCCCGCTGCCAGCACACCAGGGCCGCCTCGCAGAACAGCCCTCCGGCCAGGAACACCTCCGGGTCGCCCAGTCCATTGCGGCGCAGCAGATAGCCGCACAGCCGCACGGCCCCCTCCGACCACGCGTAGCCCTGGTCATAGCCCTCCAGCAGGATCTGGCGGGCCTGTCTGGCCGCCCGGGCGGTCTTCTCCCGGTCGTTGTTTTTGACCCCGTACTGGAAGCTGTCAAAGGCGCCGCCCAGTTTTTTGCGCTCCTCCTTGGGCAGCTGCTCAAAGGTCTGCTTGATGAGCGGATCCCCGGCGTTCAGGGTGTCCTCCGGGGCCTTCCGGGGCGCCGGAACCCCAGCCGCCCGTCCCTCCGGGGCGGAGGGGGCTGGGCGGACGGACGGCGCGGAGGGGGATGCGGCTGCGCTCCCCGCCGGGCCGGGTCGGATCACCAGGCTGCGGATCAGGGCGTATTGGAGGGTGAGCTCCTCCCCCCGGTCCGTCTGGATCTCCAGGTACTGTTCAAAGTCGTTGTCCAGGACGGTCCCAGAGAGCTCTGGCTCTCTGTTGTCCTCTGACCCATAGGAAAATCGGATCCGGGTCCCTGGGGGCAGCTCCCCCAGGGCGCTCTCCAGGTTCTTCACCACGGAGACCCCCTGGATGATGGCGTAATTCAGAATGATCTCTTCTCCTGACGGGGTCAGGAGGGCCACGCTGTCTGAGAAATCGTTGTCTATGATGACGCCGCCCACTTTTTCATAGTGGTCCGCGCCGTCGCCGCAGGTCAATTCTACTTGGGTGCCGATGGGCAGCCGGGAGAGTTTTCGTGTAATCAGATTTGCCATGGGGATATTCCTCCTATGTTCGCTGTGCTTCAGCGGTATAGTATCTCTATTTTACAGCGGCATTTGAAGGCATTCAACAAAAAATTCGATTAAAAAGGCCTTGAAATTCGCCGAACTGCCAAAGCAGAGGCTTCCTCTGGAGGCGCCGTTATGGTATCATGGGATGGAGAAACCACAACGGCGGGAGGGAATGCCATGGCTGTGGAATATGAGGACCGGCGCCCCCGGGGGCCGCTCCCGGGCGGGGCGGTCAAAAGCTGGGAGGGGCTGCTGGAGCGGATCGACCGGGTGGGCTTCCTGCCCCTGTTCGCCAACCAGGCCCGGGGCTTTTCCGTGGAGGAGCTTACCGCCCCCGGGGACTGGTGGACCGGCGACGAGGACCGGGACCCCTGGGAGTGGCGGCGGCTCATCGCCGCCAGCGGCCGGGCGGCCTACGGCAAGTTCTTCGCCGGAAAGGCGGGCTTTGTCTCCCGGGCCTGGTTCCCCGCCTTTGCCAACTGGCGGCGGGAGGGCTATGATTTCGACAGCCGCTGGGACGACGGCCTGGCCAGCCTGCGCCAGAAGAAGCTTATGGACCAGTTCACCGGGCGGGAGGAGCTGTTCTCCTTCCAGCTCAAGGCCCTGGCCGGCTTCGGCCGGGGCGGGGAGAAGAACTTCGAGGGGACGGTGACCGGCCTGCAGATGGGCGGCTATCTGCTGATCCGGGACTTCCGCCGGCGGCGCAACCGGCGGGGGGAGCCCTACGGCTGGCATATCTCGGTCTACGCCGCCCCGGAGGCCCTGTGGGGCTATGAGCACGTATCCTCCGCCTACGGCGAGGAGCCGGAGCAATCCCGGGCGCGGATCTGGGGACAGATTCTGGGCTGTTTTCCCGCCGTCACCCCCCAGGCGCTGGAGGCGGCCATGGGCTGGCGGCGCTGAACAGGAGAGAGGAGCGGATGCGCGATGAAAAAGTGCAGGATCACTGTGATGCGGATCTCCCGCTATGAGGATCTGATGGCCCGCTATGAAAACCCCATCCCCCACGCCTGTGAGCTGCGGGAGGGCCAGGTCTTTGTGGCCAACGGCTGGCAAAAGCCCCAGGGGCTGTGCCAGAGCGCCTGGGACACCATGTCCCCCTTTGTGCTGGCCCTGAGCCACGGGGGAGAGAATTTCTATGACGGCTGGATGCGCAACCCCCGCTCCGCCATGCTCTCCTGCAACGACGGCTTCCGCCCGGTGAGCTTCCTGGTGGAGGCCCTGGACGAGGAGGCGGAATAGAGCGGGGAACCATCCGAGACAGAAGGGATATGCCATGAAAACCGCGATCTGCTACTACTCCCGCCACCACGGCAACACCCGGAAGGTGCTGGAGGCCATGGCCCAGGCCGCCCAGGTGGAGCTTATCGACGTGACCGCCCGCTCCGCCGTCCATCTGGAGGAATTCGACCGGGTGGGGCTGGCCTCGGGGATCTACGGCTTTGAAGTGGACAAGGCCGTTGTGGACTTCGCCCGGCAGTATCTGCCGGAGGGGATGCCGGTGTTCTTCGTGTACACCTACGGCCTGAACCGGGGGACCGGGGCCAAAAACCTGGAGGCGGTGGCCCGGGAGAAGGGCTGCCCCGTGCTGGGGGAGTTCAGCTGCCGGGGCTGGACCACCTTCGGCCCTCTCCGGCTGGCCGGGGGCGCGGCCAAGGGCCGCCCCAACGAGGAGGACCTGGAGCAGGCCCGGGCCTTCCTCCGCCGGATCTGTTCCCCGTGAGGAGGAGAGGAGGATCAGATGGAGCTGAACACCCAGCGATTGCACATCCGGGCGCTGGAGGCCGGGGACTGGCCCTCCATGAGGCGGATCGCCGCCCACTTCAGGCGCTCCGGAACGCCCCCTGCCCGCAGGCTGATCGAGGGGCTGGGCTTTGTGCTCACCGGCGCGGAGCGGCGCGCCTTTTCCGGCCCGGATCAAGGGGAGGGCGCCTGCTTTGTGGGGGGTGCTGCCAAAGGGTGGTTCCGCCACGGGGCTGACCGGCGCACCCCGGGGGACGCTGGGGCGGCCTTAAGCCCCCCTTAGACCGGGAGAGAAAGAACAAAACGCCTCTTGCCGGGGCCGGCAAGAGGCGTTTACCCGCGAGCACCTGAAAATTCCGGAAGACACGCGCTGCTCCATGCTCCGCGGCAAGCTGGAGCGACAGTTGGCCGATGCGAGCTTTGAAGGAGAGGACATTGATGAAGAGGAGCTGCGGGATATTTCAGGCCGCGCCAGGTTTCTGATCCGCAAGCTGCACAGCAAGGGGTGGTTTGAAAAGGAGCGGGGGGAGGACTTCGCGGAATATATCACGGTTCCGGGATACAGCAGCCGTCTCCTGGAATTGTTCCACCTGCAGAGAGATGGCAGCCCCGCTCGCGGCTATTCCCATGTGTTTAGCTCCTGCTCGGCGCTGAAAGTGGCGGACGAGGGCGCCAGCGTCCCACCACTAGGCTGGCGTTCTGGCCGCCGAAGCCCAGGGCGTTGTTCATGGCCACGTCCACCCGGGCCTGCCGGGCGGCGTTGGGCACCACGTCCAGGTCGCACTCCGGGTCCGGAGTCTCGTAGTTGATGGTGGGGGGGATGATCCCCTCTCGGATGGCCAAAATACAGGCGATGGTCTCGGTGATGCCGCCGGCGCCCATCAGGTGGCCGGTGGCCCCCTTGGTGGAGGAGACGGCCAGCCGGTCGGCGTGGGGGCCGAAGACGGTGCGGATGGCGGCGCACTCGTAGGCGTCCCCCTTGGGGGTGGCGGTGCCGTGGGTGTTGATATAGTCCACATCCTCCGGCCTCAGGCCGGCCTCTTCCAGGGCGGCGGCCATGCACAGGGCGCCCCCCTCTCCGCCGGGGCGGGGGGAGGTAATGTGGTAGGCGTCGTTGTTGTTGGCGCAGGAGAGGATCTCGGCGTAGATCTCCGCCCCCCGGGCCAGGGCGTGGTCCAGGGTCTCCAGCACCAGGGCGCCGCCCCCCTCTCCCATGACGAAGCCGTTGCGGTGCAGGTCAAAGGGCTTGCAGGCGTGGGCCGGGTCGTCGTTGCTGCGGCTCAGGGCCTGGGCCGAGGCCAGGGAGGCGATGGTGACATCGCACATGATGGACTCGCCCCCCGCCGCCACCATGGCGTCCGCAGCCCCGGACTGGAGCAGCATACAGGCCACATAGACCGCATCGATGCCCGAGGAGCAGGCGGTGTTCACCGTCAGGCTGGGGCCCCGGATGTTGTTGGCGATGGCGATCTGACAGGGGGCCATGTTGCCCAGGATCCTGGGCACGAACCGGGGGGAGACCTTCTTGCGCTCCGAGGCGTCATATTCCGCCTGGGCGTTGGCGATCTCCGCCACCCCGTCCATGGCGGTGCCCATGGCCAGACCGGTGCGGAAGGGGTCGATCTCCATGCCGCTCATGGCCAGGGCCTCCTGGGCGGCGGCGAAGGCGTACTGGCCGAAGGGGGCCAGGTTTTTGATATAGGCCTTGGGGATCAGCGCCTCGGCGTCAAAGTCCCTGACCTCTCCGGCGAAGCGCACCGGCAGCTGGGAGGCGTCAAAGCTGGCGATGGGGGCGATGCCGCTGACACCGGCCACAAGGTTCTTCCAGTAGGTATCCACGCCGGTGCCGATGGGGGTGACCGCCCCCATGCCGGTGACGACGATTCTGGTGTTATGATTCTTCAATGCTCTGTCCTCACAGTCTGATCAGATATTAGTTCATTCCCGGTAATTATAGAATGTCCTGGGTGTGCTGTCAAGAATTGTGTGGGCGCAAAGGGCGGCTTCCGTTCCGCCGGAGGGGCGGGGGAGGCGTCCTCTCCCCCGGGCGGGAGGTGATGGCGGCCGGCCCGGCGGAAAAGAGGGCGGAAAGGGGCGGGAAATGCTGGACGGGGCAGGAAAGAGGTGGTAGAATAGCGCCAGAGAGTATCCGCTTTGAGAGAGAAAGGAGTACGATTATGTCAAAAGAGCGCAAGCCCATCCCGCCGGACGGCGTCCGGGATTCCTTCAAAGAGCTGGGCACCCCCAAGACCCTGCTGCTGGGGCTGCAGCACATGTTCGCCATGTTCGGCGCCACCATCCTGGTGCCCATCCTGGTGGCGGGCTATTTCCAGGCCGCCTGCGGCGAGCCCATCACCCGGGGCCTCACCGTGTCCACCACCCTGTTCTGCGCCGGCATCGGCACCCTGCTGTTCCATGTGTGCACCAAGCTGAAGGTGCCTGCCTTCCTGGGCTCCTCCTTCGCCTTCCTGGGGGGCTTCTCCACCGTGGCCAACCTGAACAGCGGCCCCTACGCCGCCATGGGGGCCAACGAGAAGGTGGCCTACGCCTGCGGCGGCGTGGTCATCGCCGGCCTGCTGTACCTGGTGCTGGCCCTGATCATCAAGCTGGTGGGGGTCCGGCAGGTCATGCGCTTCCTGCCCCCGGTGGTCACCGGCCCCATTATCATCTGCATCGGCCTTACCCTGGCCAGCTCCGCCATTTCCAACGCCTCCACCAACTGGCTGATCGCCGTGGTGGCCCTGGCGGTGATCGTGGCGTTCAACATCTGGGGCCGGGGCATGTTCAAGATCATCCCCATCCTGATGGGGGTGCTGGTGGCCTATGCCTTCGCGGCGGTGCTCAACGCCTTTGGAGTCACCAACCCCGACGGCTCCGCCATCCTGACCTTCTCCGCCGTGGCGGAAGCGGGCTGGGTGGGCCTGCCCGACTTCCAGCTGGCCAAGTTTGACGTGACCTCCATCCTGGTTATGGCCCCCATCGCCATCGCCTCCATGATGGAGCACATCGGCGACATCTCTGCCATCTCCGCCACCACCAACCGCAACTTCATCGAGGACCCGGGCCTCCAGCGCACCCTGCTGGGGGACGGCCTGGCCACCTCCCTGGCCGGCCTGATCGGCGGCCCGGCCAACACCACCTATGGTGAGAACACCGGCGTGCTGGAGCTGTCCAAGGTCTACGACCCCTGGGTCATCCGGCTGGCCGCCGTCTACGCGGTCATCCTCTCCTTCATCCCCAAATTCTCCGCCATCATCTCCACCATGCCCGCCTCCATCATCGGCGGCGTCTCCTTCATGCTCTACGGCATGATCTCCGCCATCGGCGTGCGCAACGTGGTGGAGAACAAGGTGGACCTGACCAAGTCCCGCAATCTGATCATCGCCGGCATCATCTTCGTGTGCGGCCTGGGCTTCTCCGACGGGCTGACCTTCAACGTGGCCGGGGCCCACGTCACCCTGACCGGCCTGGCCATCGCCGCCATCGCCGGCATCGCCCTCAACGCCATCCTGCCCGGCAAGGACTACGAGTTCAGCGGCCAGCCCGCCCGGCCCGACTCGGGCAGCTTCGGCAACCTGGGGGAGGGGGAGCGGCCCCGGCGCAAGTGACCTTCATCCAGATCCAAAGAGAGGCCAAAGGCGGGCATCCGGTTTTCTGAACACCGTAACAGCGCAGGGCGCGCCCGCCATCGCCGTGGCGCATCCTGTTGTTCTGTAGAAGGCCCGACCTGGCCGGCCAGAATAAATATTATGTGAACAAAATGTCTGATTTTCTGGGGATTTCTGCGTTTCTGATGCTTCGAAGCGGTAAAAAATAGCGGGGATCGGGAGAAAATGAAAAACAGAGGCAACATTTTGACCGAATTCTTTAAATTTTCCATGATTGGATTGACAAGATTATACGATTTGTTATAATAATTGACGAATGTTGTCGTTCGTTTTACTGGTTATTTACATGTAGAGGAGGTCATTACATGAAAATCAAGTCCACAGGTATCGTCCGCAAGGTGGACGAGCTGGGCCGGATCGTGCTCCCCATCGAGCTGCGGCGCACGCTGGACATCGGAGAGAAAGACGCCGTTGAGATCTATGTGGAAGGTACTTCAATTGTTCTGAAAAAGTACCAGCCTTCCTGTATTTTTTGCGGAGAAGCCAAAAAAGTCGTGGATTTCAAGGGTAAGAATGTCTGCTCCAAGTGCCTGCGGGAGCTGCAGAGCCAGCAGGAGCAGTGAGGAACGCAACTGGAAAAGCGGCGAGGAACGGAACATGTCCTCGCCGCACTTCTTTTTTGCTTTTATTGTGGTTTTTGGAGTTTTGTCCGTTATACTCAGAGTATAATTTTTCCCTCCTCCTGCCCGGCCCGGGCGGCCAGGGAGTAGAGCTCATTTTTGCCCAGCCCGGTCTCGGCGGCGGCCTGGCGGGCGGCCTGTTTCATGGACAGGCCCTGCTCCCGCAGCGCCAGCACCCGGCGCACCCCCTCCTCCAGGGAGGGGCGTTCCGGCGCCGCCTCCGGGGCGCCCTCCACCACCAGCACGAACTCCCCCCTGGGGGTCTGTTCCCCGTAGCGCTCCACCGCCTCCCCCAGGGTGGTGCGCACCACCTCCTCGTGGAGCTTGGTCAGCTCCCGGCACAGGGAGATCCGCCGCTGGGGTCCGAAGGTGTCCCGCAGGTCGGCCAGGGTGGCGCGCAGCTTGTGGGGGGCCTCGTAGAAGATCATGGTGCGCCTCTCCTCCCGGAGGGAGGCGAGGTGGGCGGCGCGGTTTTTCTTGTTCATGGCCAGGAAGCCCTCAAAGGTGAAGCGGCCGGTGGGCAGGCCGCTGACCGCCAGGGCGGTGACCAGGGCGCAGGGCCCGGGGAGGGCGCACACCTGCACCCCGGCGGCGGCGCACTGGGCCACCAGCTCCTCCCCGGGGTCGCTGATGGCGGGCATCCCTGCGTCGGTGACCAGGGCGCAGCTCTCCCCGGCCAGGATGCGGCCCAGGATCTGGGGGCCGCTGGTGCCGGTGTTGTGGCGGTAGTAGCTGACCAGGGGCTTTTTCAGCCCCAGGTGGTTCAGAATTTTCAGGGACACCCGGGTGTCCTCGGCGGCGATGAAGTCCGCCTGGGCCAGGGTGTCGATCACCCGCTGGCTCAGATCCTCCAGGTTGCCGATGGGGGTGGGTACCAGATATAAAATGCCTGCCATGACGGCCCTTGCCTCCTCAGGTTGATATGATCGCCGGCAGCACCCGCAGCCCGGGCCTGCCGCCTTTTTTGGCCTCCACCAGGGCCAGGTTGGCCTCCGAGGCCGGCCCGCTCTGGAGCAGCTGGAGCCGCTTGGGCTCCAGGCCCGCCTCCCGCAGGGCCTCGAACAGCTCCGCCAGCCGCTCCGGCCGCAGGCAGAGGGCGAAGCGCCCGCCGTTTTTGCCCAGCCGTCCCGCCGCTTTGCAGGCGGCCTGGAGGGTGAAGCTCCCCTCGGTCCGGGCGGCGGAGCGGGCCGCCGACGGGGAGGCCGCCCCGGCGGCGGAGAGGAAGTAGGGCGGGTTGGCCACCACCAGGTCATAGCTCCCCCAGGGGAGCTCCGGGTGGCGGCCGTTCAGGTCCCCGGTGACAATCGTGCCGGCCAGGCCGCTGCGGGCCAGGCTCTCCCGGCACAGCCCGGCGGCGGCGGGCCGCAGCTCCACCCCGTCCAGGGTGAGCCCCTCCCGCCGGGGGCACCGGGCGGCCAGGGGGATGAGCAGGTTGCCCACCCCGCAGCCCAGGTCGCACACCCGGTCCCCCGGGTGCAGGGTGGCAAACCGGGCCAGGGCCAGGGCGTCCCGGGTGAGCCGGAATTCCTCCGTGGACTGGAGCAGGGTCAGGCCGCCGATGACCTCCTGGGTAATCATGGTTCCGCCTCCCCGCCCTGTTTTGCCCCATTGTAGCATAAAATAACGGAAAGGGCCAGCCCCCGGCAAAAGCCGGGGCTGGCCGTGAATTCACATCTGTTCTGTGGACGCTCAGTTGTTGACGATCACGGTCTCCGGGTCGTCCAGGTTGTAGACCACCACGGCGGTGCCGATGGTGACCGTCTCATAGATGGTCTTGGCGGCGGGCTCCGGGGTGTTGATGCAGCCGTGGCTGCCGTTGGTCAGGTAGATGTCCCCGCCGTAGCTGCTGCGCCAGCCATCGGCATCGTGAATACCCACGTTGCCATTAAAGGGGATCCAATACTTTACTGGGCTCTCATAGCCCATGGTCTCGATGGTGCCCAGCACCGCGTCCCGCTGCATCCCATCAATGGCCCAGACGCTTCCGTAAGGGGTGTCGTTGCCGGCGTTAGGGTTGCCGGTGACCACGGGTGTCTCCACGACCAGTTCGTAGTCCTCATAGCACCACATCATCTGCTCGGAGATGCTGATTTCGATATAGGTGCCGCCGATGTCGTCCTCGCCCATATTCTTGGCCTGATACTGCCACTCTGCCTCCATGTTCTCTACTGTTTCACCGGCCTGAACCGCCTCCAGAATCTTGTCGGTGGTATCGCCTCGAGCCAGGCACCAGCCGTAGTCGCCGCCGGTGAGCTTGACCGTCACGCCGCTGTGGGTGGTGACAGTGTGGGTCAGGCCGAAAGTATCAATCTTATAGGCGATTTGGGTTTTGACAAATTCATAGGCCAAATCATAATTCAAATCCAGCGTTCCGGTCTCATCCTCAGCGATCCAGGTGCGGATCACATCGGCGTCGATGGTGACAATTCGGTCGTCACCGAAGTCAAAGGTGACCTTGGCCTGGAGATAGCCGTTGAGCTTTTCCACCGTGGCGTTGAGGGCCTCATCATCGGCATAGACGGTGGGGGACAGGTAGAGCCCCTCCTCGTCCAGGTCGATCTCGGTCTTCCCTGTGTTCAAGGCGGTCAGGATGGCGTCAACGGCCTTTTCCGTGTCCAACTGAGTGCCGTACTCCTCCTCCTGTACGATGAACTGGGTGCCGTCGTCCACGACTTCGGCGTCCTGTACGGGTACATAGTCCACAAAGCAGTCCAGACTGCGTACCACCTGCTCCGCTTTGGCGGTGTCGATGGTTGTGTCAGTGGACGCAGTCAACGCATGGGTGCGAAAGCGGTCGATGAGCCAGAGATAGGGGTTGTACTGCTCGATCAGCCGGTCCACGTCCCCGTTGTCCACGTACACCAGGCCGATGTCCTCGGCGGTGATGGTCTCGGTGACGTCCCCCCGCTCCTGGATGGTCAGGGTGTAGGACTCCACCTGGTCGGCCAGCTCTCCCTTGGCCCGCTCGGCGGTCAGCCCGCTGACGTCGATGCCGTTGATGGTGGTGTTGGCGGGGAAGCGCCCCTGATGGCTCCGGGCTATGATGCAGTAGATCAGGGCCAGCAGCACCAGGGCCACCACCGCCACGGCGATCCAGAGTATGACAAAATTACGCCGCTGATTGCGGGTCTCCTGTTGTTTCATAGCAGCCTCCGTTGATCAAAGGTTATATCCCTTCTATTCTATTATAGTTCTGTCCCTGGAAGCTGTCAAATAAAAAGTTGATTAAGAAATTGCGTCAAAAAGATACAATTTTCCGCTGGAATATTTCCATTTGACGACATTTCTTGTCAGAAACAGCCGCCGGAGGAGACTCCGGCGGCTGAGGAAATTTCTGGATGGGATGCCTCGCTCACTCGGCCTGGAGGGCCTTTGCCTCCTCGATGGCCTTGGCCTGGGCGGCGGGGGGGCAGTCCTCATAGCGGACGAAGTGGAAGGTGAAGGTGCCCCGACTCTGGGTCATGGCCCGCAGGTCGATGGCGTAGTTGGTCATCTCCGCCATGGGGACCTCGGCCTCAATGACCTGCTCGCCGCTCTCGGTGGGGTTCATGCCCATGACGCGGCCCCGGCGCTTGTTCAAATCGCCGATGACGTCGCCCATGTAGCTGTCGGGCACGGTGACCTTCAGCTCGCCCACCGGCTCCATCATCACCGGGTTGGCCTCGGGCAGTGCGGCCTTGTAGGCCAGCTGGGCCGCGGTCTTGAAGGCGATCTCGGAGGAGTCCACCGGGTGGTAGGAGCCGTCATAGAGCACGGCCTTCAGGTTGACCACCGGGTATCCCGCCAGCACGCCGTGCTGGCAGGCCTCCCGCAGGCCCTTCTCCACGGCGGGGAAGAAGTTCTTGGGCACGCTGCCGCCGAAGACCTCCTCCTCAAAGACCAGATCCTCGCTGTCGCAGGGCTCGAAGCGGATCCACACGTCGCCGAACTGGCCGCTGCCGCCGGTCTGCTTCTTGTGGCGGCCCTGCTTGGAGACGGTCTTGCGGATCTTCTCCCGGTAGGCCACCCGAGGCTCCTGGAGCTGGGCTTCCACGCCGAAGCGGCTCTTCAGCTTGGACACCAGCACATCGATCTGGATGTCGCCGGCGGCGGTGATGACCATCTGATGGGTCTCGGCGTTGTTGGTGACGGTGAAGGAGGGGTCCTCCTCGTTCAGGCGCTGGAGGCCGGCGGCCACCTTGTCCTCCTGGCCCCGGGTCTTGGGGACGATGGCCTTGGAGAAGTTGGGCTCGGCGAAGGAGATGCCCTCAAACCTGATGACCCGGCGGCTGTCGCAGAGGGTGTCGCCGGTCTTGACCCGGTCCATCTTGGCGATGGCGCCGATGTCGCCGCAGGTCAGCTCCTTGACCTCGGCGGCCTTCTTGCCCCGCATAGTGTACAGCCGGCCCAGCTTTTCGGTGTTGCCGGTGGTGGCGTCCACCAAGGACAGGTCGGGGGTCAGGGCGCCGGAGTAGACCTTGACATAGGAGTACTTGCCGTACTGATCGGCGGTGGTCTTGAAGACCAGGGCGGCGGGCATGGCGCCGGGGGCGGTGACGAAGTCGTCGGGCTCGCCGTCGGCGTTGGTGACCACCTGGGCGGGGGCGTCCATGGGGGAGGGGGCCAGGTCCACGATGCCGTTGATCAGGGCCATGGTGCCCAGGCCGGTCAGGGCGCTGCCGCAGAACACCGGGACCAGGCTGCCGTCCTTGACGCCGGTGCGCAGGCCCTGGATGATCTCCGCATAGGTGAAGCTCTCGCCGCTGAAGAACTTCTCCATGAGCTCCTCGCTGGTCTCGGCCACCGACTCCATCAGGGCCTCGTACTGCTCCTCCACCACGGAGACCTTGTCCTCGGGGACGGGGATCTCCTGGCGCTTGCTGCCCTCCAGGGTGTAAGCCCGCTTGTTGACGATGTCCACGATGCCGGTGACGTGCTTGGCGTCGTCCCAGATGGGGATGACCAGGGGGGCGATGGTGCGGCCGAAGTGCTCCCGCAGGGTGGCGAAGGCGCCGTTGAAGTCGCCGTTGTCCTCGTCCATCTTGGAGATGTAGATGAACCGGGGCAGCTTGTGCTGGTTCAGGTATTTCCAGGCCCGCTCGGTGCCCACGCTCAGGCCGCTCTTGGCGTCGCAGACGATGACGCCCAGCTCCGCCACCCGCAGGGCCTCCTGGACCTCGCCGGAGAAGTCGTAGTTACCCGGAGTATCCAAAACGTTGATCTTGCACCCGTTGTACTCCACAGGGGCCAGGGCGGTGGAAATGGAGATCTGGCGCTTGATCTCTTCGGCGTCATAGTCGCACACGGTGTTGCCATCGGTGGTGCGGCCCTGACGGTCCAGCACCCCGGTCAGGTACAGCATGCTCTCCACCAGGGTGGTTTTGCCGTTGCCGCCGTGGCCCAGCAGGGCGACGTTTCGGATATTTTGCACGGAATAACTCATGGTTGCTTCTCTCCTTACTTTGGATTGTGTTGATTCAGGGCGAATTAAACAAGTAAAACTTGCGCATTTCATCCATCATTAGGCACATTATACATCACCATGGGGCGGATTACAAGACATTATTTTCATTATCCCACAAATGAAATGGCTTTAAGCGGGGCGTTTTTTGGCATATAGCTCAAAAAGGTTTGCGTTTTGCCTTGTTCTTCCAGAGCGTATATGATAAAATAGCGTCAATGGGTCCGCCGCCGGGCCCTCTGGGGCCGGGGCGGGCGGAACAAGGAGGGGCAGGCCTATGAGCACTGTATTCATCACCGGGGGCAGCCGTGGCATCGGCGCCGCCGTCGCCCACACCTTCGCTTACAAGGGCTGGAACGTGGCCTTCAGCTATCTGCATTCCGAGGAGCAGGCCGCCGCCCTCCGGGAGGGGCTGATCCGCCGGGGGGTGGGGGTGCTGGCCCTGCAGGCGGACGTATCCGACTCCGCCCAGGCCGCCGGCTTTGTGGAGCGGGCCGCCCAGGAGCTGGGGGAGCCCGACGCCCTGGTGTGCAGCGCGGGCATCGCCCTGCCCCAGGACGTGGTCACCCGCGTCTCCGACCTGGACTGGCGCCGGATCTTCGCCGTCAACGTGGACGGGGTGTTCTACACCGTCCGGGCCGCCCTGCCCTATTTCATCCGCCGGCAGAAGGGGGCCATCGTCACCATCGGCTCCATGTGGGGCCAGGTAGGGGGCAGCTGCGAGGCGGCCTATTCCGCCACCAAGGGAGCGGTCATCGCCTTCACCAAGGCCCTGGCCAAGGAGGTGGGCCCTTCCGGCATCCGGGTCAACTGCGTCTCCCCGGGGGTCATCGACACCGACATGAACGGACACCTCTCCCGGGCCGACCTCCGGGCCCTGGCGGAGGAGACCCCTCTGGGCCGGGTGGGCGTCCCCTATGAGGTGGCCCGGTGCGTGCGCTACCTGTGCTCCGACGGCTCGGAGTTCATCACCGGCCAGGTCATCGCCCCCAACGGGGGGATCGTGATCTGAGACCGGCGGAACGCCCTGTTCCTGTTCTACCCCCAGCTGGACCGGGCGCGCTTTGACGCGCTGGAGGGGGATGCCCGCTGGGACTATCTGCGGGAGCGGCTGGGGGCGGTCTACCGGGAAAGCCGGGAACTGATCGGGGAGAAGCGGACGGCGTATCAGGTCTGCTGGGATGAAAACTGCCCCCAGGTGGAGGAGGCCTTCTCCGATGCCTTCGGGCTGGACACCCGCGCGCTGTTCCAGGACCTGACCGTGAACATCTTTCCCTGCCCTGGGGCCTTTTTACGCCGTCCGCGCAGTCAGGGGCGGTTCGCTCCCCGCGGGAGACCTTTCAAATGCCTGGGCCGGCGGCGCCTTCTCTTGGGGGACATGCTGGCCCCGCTGACCTGGGCGGGGCATCAGAGACATGAAAAGACCGCGCTGCGGCGAAGGAAATTCGCCGCAGCGCGGTTTTGTTGTGGTTTGGAAAGAAGAAAACGGTCAGTTCTTCTCGTCCCCGGGATCGCTGCCGCCGGCGTCGTTGACCGCCTCCGAGGGGGCGCCGCCGCTGGTGCTCTCCGGGGCCGCCGGGGCGTCGGGGGCCGATGCTTCGCCCTCCCCGCCGGCGGGGGGATCGTTGAAGGGGTTCACCGGGGGCTCGCTGACCATGTGGACCGCCCGGGCGGGGGGCTCCACGTCGCTGTGGAGAGCCTGCTTGCGGGGCTCCTCGGGGGTGGCGCCGTAGTTGTCCACCAGGGCCGGGTCCCGGCCATCCAGAATCGCCATCATCTCCTGGCCGGTGATGGTCTCCTTCTCCAGCAGATAGGCGGCGATCTTGTCCAGCATCTCCCGGTTCTCCTCCAGGATGCGCCGGGCGTCCCGGTAGGCGTCGTTCATCAGATTGCGGACCTCTTCGTCCACCTGGGCGGCGGTGGCCTCGGCGCAGTTCATGCCGGCAGCGCCGTCCAGATAGCGGTTCTGGAGGGTGGCCAGGCCCATGACGCCGAAACGCTCGCTCATGCCGAACATGGTGACCATCTTCCGGGCCAGGTCGGTGGCCCGCTCGATGTCGTTGGAGGCGCCGGTGGTCATGGTGTGGAACACCGTCCACTCGGCGGCCCGGCCGCCCAGCAGGGTGCGCAGGTCGGCCAGCAGCTCCTCCTTGTCCTCCAGGTACTTCTCCTCCTCGGGGGTCTGCATGGTGTAGCCCAGAGCCCCCTGGGTGTGGGGGACGATGGTGATCTTGCTGACGGGCTGGGTGCCCTTCTGGCGGGCGGCCACCAGGGCGTGGCCCACCTCATGGTAGGCGATCAGCTTCTTCTCCTTCTCGGTCAGCACGGTGCCCTTCTTCTCGGCGCCGGCGATGACCAGCTCAAAGGAGGCCAGCAGGTCGTTCTGGTTGACCGCCTGGCGGCCCATGCGCACCGCCCGCAGGGCGGCCTCGTTGACCAGGTTGGCCAGGTCCGCCCCCACGCAGCCGGCGGTGGCGGCGGCGATCTTCTCCAGGTTGACGTCGTCGGAGAGGCGGATGTTTCTGGTGTGGACCTGGAGGGTGGCCAGACGGCCGGCCAGGTTGGGCCGGTCCACGGTGATCCGGCGGTCAAACCGGCCGGGCCGCAGCAGGGCCTTGTCCAGCACCTCGGGGCGGTTGGTGGCCCCCAGGACGATGACGCCCTTGGTGGGGTCGAAGCCGTCCAGCTCCGCCAGCAGCTGGTTCAGGGTCTGCTCCCGCTCGTCGTTGCCGCCGATGCCGCCGCTGTCCCGCTTTTTGCCGATGGTGTCGATCTCGTCGATGAAGATGATGCAGGGGGCCATCTTGGCCGCCTCTTTGAACAGGTCCCGCACCCGGCTGGCGCCCACGCCCACGAACATCTCCACGAAGTCGGAGCCGGAGATGGAGAAGAAGGGCACCTTGGCCTCGCCGGCCACGGCCTTGGCCAGCAGGGTCTTGCCGGTGCCGGGGGAGCCCACCAGCAGCGCGCCCTTGGGCAGCTTGGCGCCGATGGCGGTGTATTTGCCGGGGTTGTGGAGGAAGTCGATGATCTCCTCCAGGGACTCCTTGGCCTCATCCTGGCCGGCCACGTCCCGGAACGTGACGCCGGTGGATTTCTCCACATACATCTTGGCGTTGCTCTTGCCCACGCTGCCGATGCCCATGCCGCCGCCCATCTTGCCGCCCATGAAGATGCGGAAGACCAGGATCATGATGCCCACCATGATGAGCATGGGCAGCAGGTAGCTGAGCAGGAACTCGGTCAGGAAGTTGGAGCTCTGATAGGGTGTGTAGTACTCCACATCGTGCTCTTCCAGCAGCAGCAGGAAGTCGGTGTAGGACAGGGGGGCGGCGTAGAGCACGGGCATCTGGAGATGCTCGTTGTAGGCCTCGCCGTAGTATTCCTGCATCCAGCTCTGCTGGGCGTCCTCCCGGAGGGTGACGGTGTAGCGGGTGGATTGCAGCTCGATCTCCTGCACCTGGTCGTCCTTGACCAGCTGGATCAGCTCGCTGAATTTGATTTCCACCTGGCCCGAGGTGGCGACGGTGGAGGTAAAATAATTAAACAGAACCACAATGACGACGGCCCAGATCACAATGGACACGATGCCCATGATATTTCTCTTGGGCCCGCCGCCTTTGCCGTTCTTGTTATTGCCTTTACGGTCCAAGCGCATTTCCTCCCATGGTTTCAAAAATAGTGCCTTTAATATAGCACAAAATCTTTTGCAATACAAGGAACACCCGTGAACAAACTGTAACTTTCACACGAATATCCTGTGAATTTTCCCGGCTTTTTCCACCAGCATTTGCCGGGCCTTAATGGCTCCTTCATAATATTTTGCTTTCTTCCGGGGACAAACTGTGATATACTTCCTGTATATTGCCCCACAGGGAACAGGAGGAAGCTCCATGTCTGACCGAAACCGCCCCCGGCCCGCCCCCCAGGCGGAGGCCGACGGCGTCATCGAGGGGCGCAACGCCGTGATCGAGGCGCTGCGCACCGGCGCCGCCATTGACAAGATCTATCTGCTCAAGGGGGAGACCGACGCCTCCCTGGGCCACATCGCCTCCACCGCCCGGGCCAGGGGGGTCGTGGTGGTGGACGCGGACCGGCGCAAGCTGGACCGGATGAGCGTCACCCACGCCCACCAGGGGGTCATCGCTCTGTGCGCCGTGCGGGAGTACGCCAGCGTGGACGACATCCTCTCCGCCGCCCGGGACAAGGGGGAGGCCCCCTTCATTGTGGTCTGCGACGAGCTCTCCGACCCCCACAACCTGGGGGCGGTGATCCGCACCGCCTGCTGCGCCGGCGCCCACGGGGTCATCATCCCCAAGCGCCGTTCCGCCGGTCTCACTGCGGTGGTGGCCAAGACCAGCGCCGGGGCCGTCAGCCACATCCCGGTGGCCCGGGTGCCCAACATCACCGCCCTGCTCAAGGAGCTCAAGGAGGCGGGGGTCTGGGTCTTCGGCGCCGCCATGGACGGAGCGGTCTCCCTCTACGAGGCCGACCTGAAGGGTCCCGCCGCCATCGTCATCGGCAGCGAGGGCTCGGGCATGAGCCGCCTGGTGGCCCGGGAGTGCGACTTCACCGTGCGCATCCCCATGAAAGGGGAGCTGGACTCGCTGAACGCCTCGGCGGCGGCGGCCATCCTGCTCTATGAGGCGGTGCGCCAGCGGCTGAGCTGACGCCGGAGGCGGAGCCTGTTTACTGGATCAAGGAGTTTTGGTTTCATGGCTGAACACGGCGAAAAACCGAATAACGAGCTCTTCGAGCTCAACGACCTGCTGGCCGGGGTGGAGTCCTCGGAGGAGTCGGTGGACGACATCCTGGTGGAGGTCTATGGCAAAAAGGACGCCCCCCCCGCCGGGGGGGCGGCCCCGGCAGGGGAGGCGCCGCCCCCGGAGGGGGAAGCTGTCCCGGAGGAGGCGGCCGCCCCGGCGGAAGAGGAGGAGCCTCTCCCGCCCCACGGCCCCCTGCCCCCGGTGGTCCGGGATGACGACGAGCGCCAGGTCGATGTGCGCTCCGACCCGGAGCCCCCCCGGCGCCGCCGGGGGAGGGTAGTGACCTTTCCCGGGCCGCGGCCGCCGGAGCAGGCGGACGGAGCGGAGGATGAGGGAAGCCCGGCCGCCCCGGCGGGGGAGGAGTCTCCCCCGGCGGAGGAGCCCGGAGCGGCCGCCCCGCCCCGGCGGCACGCCCCCTTCCGCCCGGAGGTGCGGGAGGAGGAAGATGACCCGGAGGCCCACCGTCCCGACGGCTTCACCCCGGGGAAGCGGCCCAAGATCAAGCAGCTCAAGCAGTCTGCGGTGGACCGGCACGAGGACTACCAGGCCAAGCTGGAGCCCGAGCCGGAGCGGCAGGAGGAGCGGGGCGGCCTGCGGGGCCGCCTGGAGCGGCTGCGGAAGCGGATGGACCGATTCTCCGACTCCATGTTCTCCCAGGCGGCCACCACCGACGAGGACACCGAGATGGCAGAGAAGTATATCCCCGGCACCGACGAGGAGGCCGAGCTGAGACCGTCCCCCAAGAAGCCCAAGCGGCCCCGGCGGGTGCGCCGCCCGGCCAACGACCTGGCCCCCCAGGAGCTGACCCGGATCTATTTCACCGGGCTGAACTTTATGAACCGGCGGGTGGTGCTGCTCCTGCTGGTGTGCCTGCTGTGCGGCTATCTGGCGGTGGCCGCCGGGACGGGGCTGCCCCTGCCCGGCCTGCTGGAGGATGTCCCCCGGCTGCGGGCAGGGCTGGAGCTGTGGCTGCTGGGCTGGGCCATCGTCCTCAGCCTGGACGTGATCTGGATGGGGCTGAGCAGCCTGCGCAGCAGGCTGTTCACCCTCCACTCCCTGGCCGACCTGGCGGTGTTCTTCACCGCCGGGGACGCCCTGCACTACTGCCTGGCGGGCCGGGACGGGCCGGCCCCCTACTGCGCCCCGGCGGTGCTGATCCTGCTCTGCCTCACCTGGGGCTGCTATGACCGGAAGCTGGCCAACTACCGGGTGTGCCGCCAGGCCGGCTTTTCCCAGGAGCCCCAGCGGCTGGCCAAGGACGCCAAGCTCTGGAACGCCCGGGACACCTTCACCAAGGAGCGGGGTGACGCCCGGGACTTCGGCTCCCAGATCCAGGCCCCCAGCGGCCCCGAGCTGATCCAGAGCCGGGTGGCCCCCATTCTGCTGCTGGCCGCCCTGCTGCTGGCCTTCCTGGCCTCGGTGGGCCACGGCCGCCCGGGGCAGTTCCTCTGGTGCGCCTCGGCCATCCTGGTGGCCGCCAGCCCCCTTTCCGCCCTGCTCTGCTTCACCCAGCCCTGGCTGCGGCTCAGCCGCCGGCTGGAGAAGAGCGGCGTGGCCGTGGCGGGCTGGCCCGGGGTACACTCCGCCGGGGGAGAGGCCGGGGTGCTGATCACCGACACCGACCTGTTCCCCGTGGGCACCGTCCAGTTCAACGGCATCAAGGTCTACGGGGACATCTCCCTGGAGAAGCTGGTGGGCTGCGCCGCCAGCCTGATCCGGGTGTCGGGCAGCGGCCTGACCGAGCTGTTCGACGGGCTGGTGCGCACCCAGGGGGGCTTCTACCGGGGGGTGGACGACTTCCGGTGCTATGAGGCCGGCGGCCTGTCGGGGAGCATCCGGGGGGAGGAGATCATGGTGGGGTCCGCCGCCTTTATGACGGTGATGGACGTCCCCCTGCCCCAGGATCTGAAGGTGAAGAACGCGGTGTTCTGCGCCATCGACGGCGCCCTGCGGGGCATCTTCGCCCTGAACTACGCCAAGACCAACGCGGTGCGCCCGGCGGTGCTGTCCCTGCTGCGCTCCAAGCTGGTGCCGGTGCTGGCGTCCCGGGATTTCAACGTCATCCCGGCCATGGTGCGCCAGAAGCTGAAGCTGCCGGTGGAGAAGATGGAGTATCCCCCGGTGGAGCGGCGGCTGGAGCTGACCGAGCCCGACCAGGAGCACGACACCCTGTGCGCCCTGCTGAGCCGGGACAATGTGGAGTCCTACGCCGACGCTATTGTGGGCTGCCGGCGGCTGCGCTCCGCCGCCCGGCAGAGCGGAGTGCTCTGTCTGCTGGCCTCCCTGGTGGGGCTGGCCCTGGGCTACTACCTCACCACGGTCCAGGCCTTCGCCTCCCTGGCCCCGGTGAACGTGCTGATCTTCCTGGCCCTCTGGCTTATCCCCACCCTGCTGATCTCGGGCAACGTGAACCGGTATTGACGAAAAAAGCAACAGCGCGCGCCGCGAACCGCGGCGCGCGCTTTCGTATGTCTGTGGATCCGGTGGGGATGGCATTCAGCCCTCCAGATGGACGCTGTCCGGCGCCAGGGCGCCGGGGCGGTCAGACGCAGGGATGGATCATGAGCTTGATGATGGTCTGGTCGGTCTCCCGCATGCCGTCGGTGGCCAGCTCGCAGACGTTGCGGATGGTGTTCTCCACCCCCTTGACCACGATACCGTCGCCGCCGTAGAACTGGCTGCCGTGCATCTGCATCTGCATGCCCAGCAGCCCGGCCTCCACCGCCGAGGCGATCTTGGCCGCGCAGCTGGCCTTGGCCCCGTCGCAGATCATGCCCGAGTTGATGGCCAGGGCGTTGACAATGGTGTGGGCGATCTCGTAGAACCGCCCGCCGTAGAGGTAGGTCACCCCCGCCCCGGCCCCGCAGCCGGCGCTGGTGGCCCCGCAGTAGGCGGACAGGGGGCCGATGCCGCTCTTCAGGTGGATGGTCACCAGGTTGGACACCACCAGGGCCCGGTAGAGCTTTTCCCGGGAGGCCCCCAGCTCCTGGGCGTAGACGATGACGGGCAGGGAGGCGGTGAGGCCCTGGTTGCCGCTGCCCGAGTTGATGACCACCGGCAGCTCGCAGCCGTTCATCCGCCCGTCGGAGCCGGCGGCGGCCCAGGCCTTGGCCCGGTTGTGGACATTGTCCCCGTAGGCGGAGAGCAGAATGCTGCCGATGTTGGCTCCCCAGTCCCCCCGGAGCCCCTCCCGGGCGATGGCGGTGTTGCAGTCGATCTGCCGCTGGAGCACCTCCGACACGTCATTTAAATCCACACGTTCGGCAAATTCCACGATGCCCTCCACTGTCAGCACGCTCCGGTCGGCGCTCTCCGGGGGCTCCGGCCCGGTTTTTTCACCGCCGCCGCCCGTACCGCCGGAGACGGTGGACAGGGGGAGACCGTCCCGCTCCAGGGCGGTGACGTTGGTGTGGTGGCCAGTGATTTCGGCGCGGGCGGTGTGGCTGCCGCCGGAGAGGGAGACTTCGATGTAGAAGATCTGGCCGTTGTCCGCCTGCTCCACCGTCCAGTCCGCTTCAGCCAGGCAGGCGGCGATGGCCGGGATCTGCTCCGGGGTGACGGCGGAGAGCACCTCCAGCTTCCGCTCCGGCGCCCCGGCGGCGATGCCGGCCGCGGCGGCGGCGGGGATGCCCCGCAGCCCGCCGGTGTTGGGCACCACCACGCTCTTGACGTTTTTGATGATGTTGGCGCTGCAGGCGATGGCCGCCCGCTCCGGGGGCGCCCCCAGGGCCCGGCGGGCCAGGGCGGCGGCATAGGCCACCGCGATGGGCTCGGTGCAGCCCATGGCGGGCACCAGCTCCTCTTGCAAAATGCGCACATAGGTATCATAGATAGCTCGTTCCATGCTCTCGCTCCTCGCAGGCCGGGCAGGATATGGGGTATGCCCGGCCGGGATATTCCGACTTTATTTTACCCTCTGGGGCCCGGGCCGTCCATAGCCCTTCCGAAAAAAAGCCCCCGCCCCCGGCACATAGCCCCGCCGGGCGGGGCATAGGATAGACCAGCTTTCTCGGGGGAGGGGTCGCGATGGCGATGACGGTGTTCTGGGTGGGGATGGTGGCGCTCTCTCTGCTGTGCGGGCTGGCCACGGGCAATCTCTCCCAGGTGTCCCAGGCGGCGGCGGAGGGGGCCCAGAGCGCGGTGACCCTGTGCATCTCCATGGCGGGGATGCTCTGCCTGTGGAACGGGGTGCTGGAGGTGATGAACCGCAGCGGCCTGACCGCCAAGCTGCGGCGGGGGCTGCTGCCGGTGCTCCGGCGGCTCTACCCGGACTTCGGGGAGGACGGGGCGGTGCTGGATGCGGTGAGCGCCAATGTGTGCGCCAACCTGATGGGGCTGGGCAACGCCGCCACCCCCTGCGGCATCCGGGCGGCCAGGGGGATGGCGGAGCGCTACGGGGGCCGGGCCGGGGACGGGCTGTGCCTGCTGGTGGTGTGCAACACCGCCTCCATCCAGCTGCTGCCCACCACGGTGGCGGCCATCCGCTCCGCCGCCGGCTGCGCCAGCCCCCTGGACATCCTGCCGGCGGTGTGGCTCACCTCTGCCCTGGCCCTGGCGGCGGGGCTGGGGGCGGCCAAGCTGCTGGGGCGGGTGTGGCCGCCGTGAGCGATCTGATCATCCCCCTGATCCTGGCCGGCGCCGCCCTCTACGCCGCAGCCCGGCGGGCGGACGTCTATTCCGCCCTGGCCGACGGGGCGAAGGAGGGGCTGGGCATCCTGCTGCGGATCTTCCCCAACCTGGTGGCCCTGCTGACTGCGGTGGCCATGCTCCGCGCCTCCGGGGCCTTTGACCTGCTGGCCCAGGCCCTCTCCCCTGCCCTGGGGGCGTTGGGGCTGCCGGCGGAGGTGCTGCCCCTGATGCTGGTGCGGCCCTTCAGCGGCAGCGGCGCGCTGGGGGTGGGGGCGGAGCTGATCCAGATCTGGGGGCCGGACTCCGCCGTGGGGCGGACGGCGGCGGTCATGCTGGGCAGCACCGAGACCACCTTCTACACCGTGGCGGTCTACTTCGGGGCAGTGGGTGTGAAGCGGAGCCGCTACGCCATCCCGGCGGCCCTGACGGCGGACGTGGTGGGCTTTCTGGCCTCGGCCTGGACGGTGCGGCTGTTCTTCGGCTCTTAGGCATATGTATGACAGAGCGCCTCCCCGGTTTTTATGGAAACCGGGGAGGCGCTGCGCTGTTTTGCGGTCAGATGTGGTAGCGGAACTGCCGGATCAGATGATAGTCCACGTCCCGATCCTCCAGGCCGTATTTGGAGATCAGCTCCGCCTGGATGCGGCGCAGCATCTCCCGGGCCCGGCTGGCCTCACAGTCGTTGGCGGCCTTGATGGCGGCCAGATACCTGTTGTAGTCGCTGGAATTCATTTGCCCTTCCCTCCTTTCCCGGCCCTCTCAGCTCCGGGCGTGTTCCGGCTGCGCCTCGGTCTCCTGGGTTTTGGCGGCCAGCCCCCGGGCGTTGGCCAGCATCAGCTTGATGCGGTTCTCCTGGTTGATCTCGGTGGCGGAGGGGTCGTAGTCGATGGCTACCACGTTGGAGTTGGGGTAGTCGTCCTTCAAGGCCCGGATCATGCCCTTGCCGACGATATGGTTGGGCAGGCAGCCGAAGGGCTGGGCGCAGACAATGTTGTTGGTGCCCGAGTGGAT
>CAZAIF010000004.1:0-22945 GCA_964485125.1 uncultured Oscillospiraceae bacterium
AGACCATCCAGTACCAGATCAACACCCTGATGACCACCAACGGCCAGTCCCCCTTCGTCACCCTCTTCCTCTACCTGCGGGACAACGACCCCTATATCGAGGAGAACGCCAAGATCATCGAGGAGATCCTGCGCCAGCGGCTGGAGGGCATCAAGAACGCCTCCGGCGTCTACGTCACCCCCGCCTTCCCCAAGCTGGTCTATGTGCTGGACGAGAACAACTGCCTGGAGGGCGGAAAATACGACTATATCACGGAGCTGGCCGTCAGGTGCTCCGCCAAGCGGATGTACCCGGACTATATCTCCGCCAAGATCATGCGGGAGACCCACAACGGCAACGTATTCTCCCCCATGGGCTGCCGCAGCTTCCTGACCGACTGGATCGATCCGGAGACCGGCGAGTACAAGTACGAGGGCCGCTTCAACCAGGGCGTGTGCTCCATCAACCTGCCCCAGATCGGCCTGATCGTCAGTGACGGCGGCCGCAAGGTCCCCGAAAGCGAGGACGAGTTCTGGAAGCTGCTGGACGAGCGGCTCCAGCTGTGCTTTGAGGCCCTGATGTGCCGCCACAACGCCCTGATGGGGGTGAAGAGCGACGTCTCCCCGGTCCACTGGCAGCACGGCGCCATCGCCCGGCTCAAGAGCGGCGAGACCATCGACCGCTATCTGGTGGGGGGCTACTCCACCATCTCTCTGGGCTATATCGGCATCTACGAGGTGACCAAGCTGGTCAAGGGGTGCAGCCAGACCGAGCCCGAGGGCAAGGACTTCGCCCTGCGGCTGATGACCCACCTGCGGGACACCTGCTACCGCTGGCGGGACGAGACCGACATCGGCTTCTCCCTCTACGGCACCCCCGCCGAGAGCCTGTGCTACCGCTTCGCCCGGATCGACAGGCAGAAGTTCGGCGAGGTGAAGGACATCACCGACAAGGGCTACTACACCAACTCCTACCACGTGGACGTGCGGGAGAAGATCGACGCCTTCTCCAAGTTCTCCATCGAGAGCCAGTTCCAGCGCCTCTCCCCCGGCGGCGCCATCAGCTATGTGGAGATCCCCAACATGCGCCACAACCTGACCGCCCTGAAGGACGTGGTCCGGTTCATCTACGACAACATCCAGTACGCCGAGTTCAACACCAAGAGCGACTACTGCCAGGTGTGCGGCTACGACGGGGAGATCATCATCAACGACGGCCTGGAGTGGGAGTGCCCCTGCTGCGGCAACAAGGATCAGAGCAAGATGAACGTCACCCGCCGCACCTGCGGCTATCTGGGTGAGAACTTCTGGAACGTGGGCAAGACCAAAGAGATTAAAGCCCGGGTGCTCCACCTCTGATCCGTCAATCCGTCCGATTTTTCCTGATAGACCACAAGAGCGGAGACGGGCAACCAAAAAACGCGCTTGGCAAGGGGGCGAAGCGGAATATACGCAGCGACAGGATGGACAACATCCGGTGCCTGCTGATTTTCCTGGTGGTGTTCGGGCATTTCCTGGCCCTGATCCCGGGGACGGACGGGCTCTATCGGGTCATCTGCCTGTTCCATATGCCCGCCTTTCTGTTCCTGACCGGCTACTACTCCCGCTTCCAGTTCTCCAAGATCCTGACCGGCCCGGCCTATCCCTACGTCCTGTTTCAGATCCTCTATCTGCTCTTTGACACCCTGGTGCTCCAGGGCGGCCCCGTCGGAAAAGTGCGCCTTCAGTTCACGGTGCCCTACTGGCTGCTCTGGTCCCTGCTGGATCTGATCTTTTACCGGCCGCTGATCCCTCTGTTCGACAAGGTGCCCCGGCCTCCGCACCCCCTTCCGGCGGGTGTGCACCGGGGGCTGGGCGGAGCGGCTGTGGCGGAGGTATGTCCTATAACCGAGCAGAAGCCGGGCGCTCAGCCCGGCTTCCGCCCCTCTCTGCGCAAAAAAGTATGGGTTTCCCCTCCGGCCGCATTGACAAAAGGAACGGGCGCGGTTATAATTTTCACTACACCAAATCATTACACTTCAAAGGTGTGATTCACGAAAGCAGCGGGACAACCCCCGCGCCAAAGAAGGAGGAAATCATCCAATGAAAAAGCTTTCCAAACTGCTCTGTGTCCTGCTGGCCCTGGTCATGGCGCTGGCCCTGGCCGCCTGCGGCAGCGGCGGCACTTCCGCCTCCGGCACCAGCGACGCCGGCTCCTCCAGCGGCACCGGCGACACCTCCACCGGCGACGCGACCGGCGAGGGCGGCGCTGCCGACGGCGTCACATATACCGTGGGCATCTGCCAGCTCACCCAGCATGACGCCCTGGACCAGGCCACCCAGGGCTTCAAAGACGCCCTGACCGAAAAGCTGGGGGACGCGGTCCTCTTTGAGGAGGGCAACGCCTCCGGCGACAGCGCCAACTGCTCCACCATTATCGACGGCTTTCTGTCCGACGGTGTGGACCTGATCCTGGCCAACGCCACCGCCCCTCTCCAGGCCGCCGCCGCAGCCACTGCGGAAATTCCCATTTTGGGCACCTCCGTCACCGACTACGCCACCGCTCTGGAGATCGACAACTGGACCGGCACTGTAGGCAACAACATCTCCGGCACCTCTGACCTGGCCCCCCTGGATCAACAGGCCGACATGCTCCACGAGCTGTTCCCTGACGCCCAGAATGTGGGATTGCTCTACTGCTCCGGCGAGCCTAATTCCGTCTATCAGTGCGACGTGATCACCGACTATCTGGTGGAGTACGGTTACACCGTGGAGCGCTACGCCTTCACCGACACCAACGACGTCACCTCCGTGGCCCAGGCCGCCGCTGAAAACAGCGACGTAATCTACATCCCCACCGACAACACCGCCGCCTCCAACACTGAGGCCATCGCCAACGTGGTGCTGCCCGCCGGCGTGCCCGTCATCGCCGGCGAGGAGGGCATCGCCAGCGGCTGCGGCGTGGCCACCCTGTCCATCAGCTACTACGACCTGGGCTACACCACCGGCGAGATGGCCTACGAGATCCTGGTCAACGGGGCCGACGTGTCCACCATGGCCATCGAGTACGCCCCGGAGGTCACCGCCAAGTACAACGCCGCCAACTGCGACGCCCTGGGCATCACGCCCCCAGAGGGCTATGAGCCCATCGAGACCGAGTGAGTTCTCCCCGCGAGAGCCTGCCTTTTTCTCCATTCTCCCTGCAAAACCGCGGAAAAGGGGCTTTCCTTTCCCGCGGTTTTCGCCGTACCCCTGACGATTGAATACCATTTTGGGAGGCATCTTTTTATGGACTTTTTGTCATCCCTGCTCAACTCCATGCCGGGCGCGGTTACCCAGGGCCTGATCTGGGGCATCATGGCCATCGGGGTGTACATCACCTTCCGCATCCTGGACATCGCCGACCTGACGGTGGACGGCTCGCTGTGCACCGGCGGCGCGGTGTGCGTGGTGCTCACCCTGAATGGCTGCCCCACCTGGCTGGCCCTGCTGGCCGCCCTGGCGGCGGGTATGCTGGCCGGGCTGGTCACCGGCCTCTTCCACACCTTCTGCGGCATCCCCGCCATCCTGGCCGGCATCCTGACCCAGCTGGCCCTGTACTCCATCAACCTGCGGATCATGGGCTGGGGCACCGACAACGGCAGCCGCTCCAACCTGCCCATCAGCGTGGACAAGTACGACCTGCTGGTCTCCTCCCGGTACGTCAGGTCGCTCTCCCTGCTGGACAACCCGCTGCCCAAGCTCATCCTCTTCCTGGCGGTGATCGTCCTGGTGCTCTACTGGTTCTTCGGCACCGAGACCGGCTGCGCCCTCCGGGCCACCGGCGCCAACCCCAGCATGGCCCAGGCCCAGGGCATCAACACCAGTTTCACCAAGGTGCTGGCCTTGATGATCTCCAACGGTCTGGTGGCCCTGTCCGGCGGCCTGCTGGCCCAGTATCAGGGCTTCTCCGACATCAATATGGGCCGGGGCGCCATCGTCATCGGCCTGGCGGCCGTCATCATCGGGGAGGTCATCCTGGAGCGGGTGTTCCACAACTTCGCCCTGAAGCTGGTCTCCTGTGCCATCGGCGCCATCATCTACTACATCGTCATCCAGTTTGTGCTGCGGCTGGGGCTGTCCACCGACGACCTGAAGCTGCTGACCGCCCTGGTGGTCATGCTCTTCCTGGCCATCCCCTACTGGAAGGGGAAATACTTCAGCCGCCCCGGCCGGAAGGGGGTGCGGGACCGTGCTTGACATTCAGAACATCTGCAAGACCTTCCACCCGGGCACCGTCAACGAAAAGCAGGCACTGCGGGGGGTCAGCCTCCACCTGGACCCGGGGGACTTTGTCACCGTCATCGGCGGCAACGGCGCCGGCAAGTCCACCATGCTCAACGCCGTGGCCGGCGTCTGGCCCCTGGACGGCGGCAAGATCGTCATCGACGGGATGGACGTCACCAATCTGCCCGAGCACAAGCGGGCCAAGTACATCGGCCGGGTCTTTCAGGACCCCATGACCGGCACCGCCGCCACCATGCAGATCGAGGAAAACCTGGCCCTGGCCCGGCGCCGGGGCAAGCGGCGCACCCTGCGCAGCGGCATTACCAAGGCAGAGCGGGCGGAGTACAGAGAACTGCTCAAGATCCTGGACCTGGGGCTGGAGGACCGGCTGACCAGCAAGGTGGGCCTGCTCTCCGGCGGCCAGCGCCAGGCCCTCACCCTGCTGATGGCCACCCTCCAGCGCCCCCGTGTGCTGCTGCTGGACGAGCACACCGCCGCCCTGGATCCCAAGACCGCCGCCAAGGTGCTCTCCGCCACCGACCGGATCGTCAACCGGGACGCCCTGACCACCATCATGATCACCCACAACATGCGGGACGCCATCGCCCACGGCAACCGGCTCATCATGATGAACGAGGGCCAGATCATCCTCGACATCCGGGGAGAGGAAAAGGCCAGGCTCACCGTGGAGGACCTGCTCCGCGAGTTTGAAAAGGTCAGCGGCCAGACCTTCGCCTCGGACAAAGCCATCCTGGGCTGAGTCGAGTTCACACCGGCACAAAAAACAGCGCCCCGGCAAACTTTGTTTGCCGGGGCGCCTGGCGTCTGTTCCGGGCTCCGCCCACGTTGCCAGGGGCGGTTTTCCCCGCCGCGCCGGGGCGCTCAGGGTATCGTCTTCCGCTCTTTGGGCTGGATGGTCCCGTGCTCCGCCTCAAAGTCGGCGATACGCCGTTTGATCATCTGCTCCAGCTCCCGGTTCTTGGTGCGGCCCTCGTACTCGGCGATGTAGCCCAGCTTGTCCAGCAGCTCCGGGGCCACCCGCAGGGTGTAGCGGCTCTTGTCATCCTTCATCTGCCTCAGCCCTTCCATGACGAAGTATTGACAAAATTTTAGCGTCATTTTATAATGGTGTGACAAAATGACGCAATTTTGACGCATTGCGGAGGGAGAAATGCTATGGAAGCCTACAAGAAGCCATATCTGATCCTCTGGACCAGCTGCACTGCGGCCATCTCCGCCCTGGAGCGGCAGAACTTCGGGCTGGCCAGGGAGATCCTGCTCCGGGCCCAGCAGGAGTCGGAGCAGGCCTATCTGGCCGGCCACCGCTGCCCCGCCGGGCCGGAGGGGCAAGGGGAGCTCCCCTCCCGCGGCCCGGTCTGACACGGCAGAAGCCCCCGCTCCGGCGCGCCGGAGCGGGGGCTTGGTCTGTCTGTCGCGGTTCTGGGGCCCGCTCAATTTTTCAGGCTGTGGAGCGGGGCGGGGATGCGTCCTCCCCGGCGGATGAAGTCGGCGGAGGATGCCTTGTGGACCGGCATCACCGGGGCGGAGCCCAGCAGCCCCCCCATCTCCACCGTGTCCCCCACGTCCAGGCCGGGGGCGGGGATGATGCGCACGGCGGTGGTCTTGTTGTTGACCATGCCGATGGCGGCCTCGTCGGCGATGATGGCGGCGATGGTCTCGGCGGGGGTGTCCCCGGGGACGGCGATCATGTCCAGGCCCACCGAGCACACACAGGTCATGGCCTCCAGCTTGTCCAGGGTGAGCACCCTGGACTTGGCGGCGGCGATCATGCCCTCGTCCTCGGACACCGGGATGAAGGCGCCGGACAGGCCGCCCACCGAGGAGGAGGCCATGACGCCCCCCTTCTTCACCGCGTCGTTGAGCAGGGCCAGGGCGGCGGTGGTGCCGTGGGTGCCGCAGGTCTCCAGGCCCATCTCCTCCAAAATCCGGGCCACGCTGTCCCCCACGGCGGGGGTTGGGGCCAGGGACAGGTCCACAATGCCGAAGGGGGTGTCCAGCCTCCGGCTGGCCTCCTGGGCCACCAGCTGGCCCATCCGGGTGACCCGGAAGGCGGTCTTTTTCACGGTCTCCGCCACCACGTCAAAGGGCTGGCCCTTGACGCTCTGGAGGGCGTGGTAGACCACGCCGGGGCCGGAGACCCCCACGTTGATGACGCTCTCCGCCTCCCCCACCCCGTGGAATGCGCCGGCCATAAAGGGGTTGTCCTCCACTGCGTTGCAGAACACCACCAGCTTGGCGCAGCCGAAGCCGCCCCGGTCGGCGGTGCGCTGGGCGGCGGCCTTCACCGTCTCCCCCATCAGCCGCACCGCATCCATGTTGATGCCCGCCCGGGTGGAGCCCACGTTCACCGAGGAGCACACCAGCTCAGTGGTGGCCAGGGCCTCGGGGATAGAGCGGATCAGCTTGACGTCGGACTCGGTCATCCCCTTCTGGACCAGGGCGGAGTAGCCCCCCAGGAAGTTGATGCCGACGGTGTGGGCCGCCCGGTCCAGGGCGGCGGCAAAGGGGACGTAGTCCTGGGTGTCGCAGCCGGCGGCCGCCAGGGAGATGGGGGTGACCGACACCCGCTTGTTGACGATGGGGATGCCGAACTCCCGCTCGATGGCCTCCCCGGCGGAGACCAGATGCTCCGCCTTCCGGCAGATCTTGTCGTAGATCTTCCGGCAGCACGCCGCCGCGTCCGGGTCGGCGCAGCTCAAGAGGGAAATGCCCATGGTGATGGTGCGGATGTCCAGGTGCTGCTGGTCGATCATCTGGATGGTCTGCAGGATCTCCTCATTGCTCAGCATGGCGTGGCCTCCTCAGATCCGGTGCATGGCGTTGAAGATGTCTTCCCGCTGGGCGTGGATGGTCAGGCCCATCTTCCGGCCCTGCTCCTCCAGCTCGGTGACCAGGGTGGCGAAGTCCACCGGGCAGTCGGAGGCGTCCACCACCATGATCATGGTGAAGTACCCCTGGAGGATGGTCTGGCTGATGTCCAGCACATTGACCTTTTTCTCGCTGAGCAGGGCGCAGACCGCGGCGATGATGCCCACCTGATCCTTGCCGATGACAGATACGATAGCGCGCATAGTGAAACCCTCTCCTTTTATGATTGCAGCTCGTCCAGCGTCAGTTCAAAGCTGGGCAGGAAATGCTCGATGAAATAGTGCAGGGCGGGCAGGGGGTTGTCCGCCAGGGCGGCCCAGGTCTGCTCCCGGGCCAGGCGGAACTCGTTGTTGCCCGCCTTCAGCTCCTCCACGCACTTGAGGTAGGCGGCCAGCTTGTCCGCCGCCTTGACCACCGCCCTCACCTCCGGGTCCCGCTCCTTCAGCAGCGGCTCGTAGACCTGCCGCAGCTCCCCGGGCAGCATATCCAGCAGCCGGTCGGCGGCCATGGCCTCCACCTCTTTATAGGAGTCCCGGATGGTGTCGTTATAGTATTTGATGGGGGTGGGCATGTCCCCGGTGATGATCTCGGTGGCGTCGTGGTACAGGGCGGCCACCGCCACCTCCCCCGGGTCCAGCCGGCCGCCGAAGTGGCGGTTCTGGAGCACCGCCAGGGCGTGGGCCAGCACCGCCACCTGGTGGGAGTGCTCCTGGATGTTCTCCGGCTCAGTGTTGCGCATCAGCGCCCAGCGGTCAATGTACTTCATCCGGGCGATCAGGGCGAAGAAATTGTAGCGCTCCGGCACCGGTATCCCTCCCAAAAAGAATGAACTCCACCCCTTTGCAGGGGTGAAGTTCATTTTAGCATATCCCGCCGGGTTTGCAAAGGGCTTTCTCGCTTTTTTGCCCCGGCAGGTCACTTCTGGGCCACCACGCCCTTGTGCTTCCAAGGGCCGAAGCGGTAGCGCAGATAGGCCAGGGCCAGGTTGTACACCCAGCTGACGATCAGGCTCCACCAGATGGCCACATAGCCCACCGGGGTCAGGAAGGCCAGGATGTAGGTCACAATGGTGCGCAGCACCAGGCTGGAGACCGTGTTGAACAGGGTGAACATCACGTCCCCGGCGCCCTGGAGCACCCCGTTGAAGCAGAAGTACCAGCTGAACAGGATAAAGCCCACCGCCACATAGTGCAGGTAGGTCACCCCCACTCCTCTGGAGGTCCCCACCACGCCGAACAGGCCCACCAGCTGGGGGGCCAGCAGCAGCACCAGGGAGGAGATGATGACCACCGAGATGGTGCTCATCACCAGGGTGCCCCGGAGGCCCCGGCGCACCCGGTCCAGCTGCCGGGCCCCCAGGTTCTGGCCGGTGAAGGTGGCCATGCCCAGGAAAAAGCTCTGGGCCGGGATGCAGATGAAGTTCTCGATGCGCATGGCAGCGGTGTAGCCGGCGGTGATATCAAAGGCGTTGACCACCCGCTGGATGGCCATGTGGTTGAAGGAGACCACGCACTGCTGGATGGTGCTGGGGATACCCATCTTCAGGATGAGCCGGCCGGTCTCCCGGTGGAAGCGGAACTCCCCCTTCCGGAAGCGCAGGGAGGGATAGGCCCGGAACAGGTAGGCCACCGCCACCACGGCGGAGAGGATCTGGGAGATCACCGTGGCCACCGCCACCCCCATGACCCCCCAGTGGAGGATCAGCACCGCCGCCAGGTCCAGCACCACGTTGCACAGAGAGGAGAGCAGCAGCACATACAGGGTGGCCCGGCTGTTGCCCAGGGAGCGCAGCACCGCCGCAGCGATGTTGTAGACGAACTGGAAGAACAGGCCCAGGGCGTAGATGCGGAAGTAGGTCAGCGCATCGGCCAGCAGGTAGTCCTGCACCCCCAGCACCCCGGAGAGCAGCCAGCCCGCCCCGGCGAAGGCCAGCATCGTCAGCACCACGCCCAGCCCCATCAGCAGCAGCATGGCGGTGGCCACGCTGCGGCGCATCTCCTCCATGGCCCCGGCCCCGTAGAACTGGGAGATCACGATGGAGGCGCCGGTGGACATGCCCATGGCGATGGCAATAAACAGCAGGGTCAGCGGCGAGCAGGTGCCCACCGAGGACAGGGCGTCCTCCCCCACGAAGTTGCCCACGATGACGCCGTCCACCGTGTTGTACAGCTGCTGAAGCAGGTTGCCCGCCATCAGCGGCAGAGTAAACAGCAGGATCAGTTTCCACTCCCTGCCCTGAGTCATGGTTTTTCCCATATTTCTCTCTCCTATGTTTTCCTTTTTTGCGGGTTTGTTTTCTATTTTACCATATGCCCCACGGGAAGCAAAGCCGCAAATGCCGGTCTGTTATAACTTTCACATAATACCGTTATAACCAAGTGAGACTCGTATTTTTGACACCCGGCCCGGTTTTCGCTATAATGAGTTCGATTTTACATTTTAGGATGATCGCTATGAAAATCGCCATTTACACCCTGGGCTGCAAGGTCAACCAGTACGAGACCCAGGCCATGGAGTCCATTCTGCGCCGCCGGGGCCACACCCTGGTGGATTTCGAGTCCCCCGCCGACGCCTACATCGTCAACACCTGCACCGTCACCGCCGTCAGCGACAAGAAATCCCGCCAGGCCATCCGCCGGGCCCGGCGGCTCAGCCCCCGGGCGGTGATTGCCGTGTGCGGCTGCTACGCCCAGACCGACCCGGAGGCGGTGGAGGCCCTGGACGTGGACCTGATCTCCGGCACCGGGGACCGGGTCAAGTTCCTGGACGACCTGGAGCGGGCCGTCCGGGGGAAGCAGCAGGTCCACGTGGACCATGTCATGGCCCGCCGGGACTTTGAATTTCTGCCCGCCGGCGGGCTGGCCGGCCGCACCCGGTGCATGCTGAAGGTGGAGGACGGCTGTGTCAACTTCTGCACCTACTGCGCCATCCCCTACGCCCGGGGGCCGGTGCGCTCCCTGCCCCTGGACCGGGCGGTCTCCGAGGCCCGGCGGATGGCCGGGGAGGGGTACCGGGAGATCGTGCTCACCGGCATCGAGATCTCCAGCTGGGGCCGGGACCTGAAGAACGGCCAGAGCCTCATTGACCTGATCGAGGCCGTCTGCGCCGCCGTCCCCGCCCTGCGGGTGCGGCTGGGCAGCCTGGAGCCCCGGACGGTCACCGAAGCGTTCTGCCTGCGGGCGGCAAAGCTGCCCAACCTGTGCCCTCACTTCCACCTCTCCCTCCAAAGCGGCTGCGACGCCACCCTGAAACGGATGAACCGGAAGTACGACACGGGGCGCTATCTGACCTCCTGTGAGTTGCTACGCGCCCACTTCGACCACCCGGCCATCACCACCGACCTGATCTGCGGCTTCCCCGGGGAGACCGAGGAGGAGTTCGCCGCCACCCTGGACTTCCTCCGGCGGGCCAGCTTCGCCTCCATGCACATCTTCCCCTACTCCCGGCGCAGCGGCACCCCGGCCTGCGACATGCCCGGCCAGGTACCCATGGCGGAAAAGGAGGCCCGCGCCCACCGGGCCGCCCGGATCGCATCGGAGATGGCGGCGGACTATCTGACCTGGTACATCGGGAAAACCCTCCCGGTCCTCTTCGAGGAGGAGAAGGACGGGCTGTGGCGGGGCCACGCCCCCAACTACGCGGAGGTGCGCTCCCCCGGAGAAAATCTCCACAACCAGGTGGCCGCCGTCCGGATCGAATCGGCCCGGGACGGGGCGCTGTACGGAAGGCTGGTGGAAGCATGACAATCTATCTGGACAACGCCGCCACCACCCGGGTGTGGCCCGAGGCGGCAAAGGCCGCGGCGGAGGCCATGACCGAGGGCTATTTCAACCCATCCTCCCGCTACCCGGAGGGGGCGAAGGCCGCCCATACCCTGGAGTCCCACCGCGCCGACGTGGCCAAGGCCCTGGGCTGCGCCCCGAAGGAGCTCTTCTTCACCTCCTGCGGCACCGAGAGCGACAACTGGGCCATCCGTGCCGCCGTGGAGTACGGCCGCCGGAAGGGAAAACACATCATCACCACCGCCATCGAGCACAGCGCCGTGCTGGAGCCCATCCGGGATCTGGCGCGCCGGGGCTATGAGGTGACCTGCCTGAAGCCCAACGCCCAGGGGAGCGTCGACCCGGCACAGGTGGAGGGCGCCCTGCGGCCGGACACGGTGCTGGTGTCCATGATGCTGGTCAACAACGAACTGGGCACCCTGCTGCCGGTGCGGGAGGTCTCCCAGCTGATCCGCCGCTCCGGCGCCCCCGCCCTGCTCCACTGCGACGCGGTCCAGGGCTTTTTGAAGGTGCCCTTCACCCCAAAGGAGCTGGGGGCCGACCTGGTCAGCGTCAGCGGCCACAAGGTCCACGCCCCCAAGGGGATCGGCGCCCTCTACATCCGCTCCGGCCTGAAGCTGCCCCCCTTGCTGCTGGGGGGCGGACAGGAGGGGGGCCTGCGCAGCGGCACCGAGCCCACCTCCCAGATCGCCGCCTTTGCCGCCGCCTGCCGGCTGGGGCTGGCGCGCCGGGAGGAGGACATCCGGCACATGCGGGCCCTCAAAGAGTACGCCCTCGCCCGGCTGGCCGACCAGGTGCCCCAGGTGTCCCCGGTGGTACTGGGGGATGCCCCCCACATCCTGGCCCTGACCATGGCGGGCTATAAGAGCGAGGTGCTGGTGCGGGTGCTGGGGGACCGGGGGATCTGCGTCTCCGCCGGCAGCGCCTGCCACCGGGGCAAGCCCAGCCACGTCTACGCCGCCCTGCCCCTGACCAAGGCCCAGCGGGACGGGGCCTTCCGGGTCAGCTTCTCCGGGGACTCCACCTTCGACGAGGTGGACGGGCTGATCGACGGCCTGCAATACGCCGCGGCCACCCTGTTCCCCTCCATGCGCTAGGCTTCCCAGCAAATTGGCAAATTGTCCTAAAAGCCCAAAAGAGGGGCCGGTTGAAAATTCACAGACTGTTGATTGCTTTTTGCCTGGGGATGCTATATAATATAGCGTCTTTATTCCGTTCCCTCCCCCATCCCTCCCGCCGGAAAGGTGGAATCATATGGAATTTAACTATGAGGATTATCTGTCCAGCGCCCGCTTCCTGGCCCGGCGGCTGGGGGGCTTCGTCCCCGAGGCGGCCCTGATCCTGGGCTCCGGCCTGGGGGAGCTGGGGGATCAGGTGGAGTCTCCGGTCTATGTCCCCTATCAGGACATCCCCCACTTCTGCCCCTCCACCGTCCAGGGCCACAAAGGCCGGCTGGTCTTCGGCACCCTGGAGGGCAGGCCTGTGGCGGTGATGCAGGGGCGGGTCCACTACTATGAGGGCCGCTCCATGGAGCAGGTCTGCTATCCCCTGCGGGTGCTGCGGCTGCTGGGGGCGGACAAGCTGGTGGTCACCAACGCCGCCGGCTGCATCAACACCGGCTGGCGGGCCGGGGACGTGATGCTCATCACCGACCAGATCAAGCTGTGCCTGGACTCCCCGCTGCGGGGGGAAAACCTGCCCCAGTTCGGCGCCCGCTTCCCCGACAGCACCGAGCTGTACGCCAGGCGGCTCCAGGCCGTGGCCCGGCAGGCGGCGTCGGAGCTGGGCATCCCCCTGCGGGAGGGGGTCTATATGTTTTTCCCCGGCCCTCAGTACGAGACCCCGGCGGAGATCCGGGCCGCCCGGGTGCTGGGCGCCGACGCCGCCGGCATGTCCACCGCCCCGGAGGCCATCGCCGCCCGCCACTGCGGCATGGAGACCCTGGGCTTTTCCATGCTGTGCAATATGGCCGCCGGTATCCTGGACCGGCCCCTGGACGAGCAGGAGGTGCTCGCCGCCGCCGAGGCGGGCAGGGAGCAGTTCACCGCCCTGGTGCGCGCCTGCCTGAAGCGTATGTGAGGCGGGCGGGAGCATAGCGCCCCGGCCGCCGGCATAGACAATAGAGCATACCTCGGGCGCCCCGGCAGGGGCGGCCCAACGCCTTTTCTCAAGGAGGCCATCATGTCAGCCAAGAGAACCAATTCCTTCTTCGGGGGCACCGCCATACTGGCCGCCGGCATCCTGATCGTCAAGGTCATCAGCGCCGTGTACAAGATGCCCCTGGTCAATATCCTGGGCTCCAGCGGCTACGCCGACTTCAGCGCCGCATTCAACATCTTCAACATCATGCTGATGATCTCCACCGCCGGCATCCCGGTGGCTATGTCCAAGATGATCAGCCAGGCCCTGGAGCAGGACCGGCCCGCCCAGGTGCGCAAGATCTTCCGCATCGCCTTCGCCTTCTTCCTGGCGGTGGGGCTGCTGTGCACCCTGGTCATGCTGATCTTCGCCGGCCAGTTCGCCGAGCTGATGAACAACTCCAAGGCGGTCTGGTGCATGCGGATGCTGGCCCCCTCGGTGATGCTGGTGTGCTGCCTGGCCTGCTTCCGGGGCTACGCCCAGGGCCACCGCAACATGACCCCCTCCTCGGTCAGCCAGATCATCGAGGCCCTGTTCAAGCTGATCGTAGGGCTGAGCCTGGCCTGGTATCTGATCGAGGTGCTGTACAAGCCCGACTATATCGGCGCCGCCGGCGCCATCGTGGGCGTCTCCGTCTCCGAGCTGGCCGCCGTCGTCTATATGCTCTGGGACTTCCGGCGCACCCGCCGGGAAAACCCGCTGAGCAGCCGGGGCAAGACCAGCAGCGGCAAGTCCATCCTGCGCACCTGCCTGGCCCTGGCCATCCCCATCTCCCTGACCAGCGCCTCCACCAGCATCATCACCGCCGTGGACAACAGCCTGGTCATGGGCCGGCTCCAGAACGCCCTGCACATGACCGAGGAGGCCGCCCGGGACCTGATGGGCAACTACACCGGCGTGCAGACCGTCTACCAGATCCCCGCCGCCCTGATGGTGGCCATCACCGCCTCGGTCATCCCGGCGGTCACCGTCTGCTTCGCCCACCGGGACCGGGCCGGGGCCAACCGGATCGTGGGCTCCGCCCTGAAGACCGCCGCCCTGATCGCCCTGCCCTCCGGGGTGGGCATGATCGCCCTGGGCACCCCCATCACCAAGCTGCTCTTCCCCTCCCTGGACGCCGCCGTGGCCGGCCCCATCCTGTCCATCCTGGGGGTGGCCAACATCTTTGTGTGCATGACCCTGGTGTGCAACTCGGTGCTCCAGTCCCATGGGGTGCTGAACATCCCCATCGTCATCATGCTCATCGGCGGCATCATCATGGTGATCTTTGACTATGTGATGGTGGGCAACCCCAACATCAACATCTTCGGCAGCCCCATCGGCACCTGCATCTGCTACGGCATCGCCTGCCTGCTGGAGCTGCTGGCGGTGCGGCGGATCGTCCCCCGCTGCCCCTCCTACCTCAGCCTGTTTTTGAAACCCCTGCTGGCCTCGGTTATCATGGGCGGGGCGGCCTGGGGCAGCTACGGCCTGCTCTACCAGGTGACCCACAGCAACACCCTGTCCACCCTGGCCGCCATCCTGCTGGCGGTGGCCGTCTACGGGGTGCTGGTGGTGGCTCTGAAGATCCTGACCCGGGACGACCTGTCCCTGATGCCCAAGGGGGACAAGATCGCCCGGCTGCTGCGCATCCACTAAAGTGGGGATTGTTTTTTAAAAACTTGTACAAAACTACTTGCAAAACTGGAGATTCTATGATAGATTTTCTCTACAAATCCCATTACAATGTGGACGATTTCCGACGCCTGATCCATCTGCTCCGCCAGAAGGACGGCTGCCCCTGGGACAGCGTCCAGACCCACCACTCCATCCGGGACAACTTCCTGGAGGAGACCTATGAGGCCTGCGAGGCCATCGACAACGAGGACACCGCCCTGCTCCGGGAGGAGCTGGGGGACGTGCTGATGCAGGTCATCTTCCACGCCTCCATCGAGGAGGACGCCGGGCATTTCGACCTGGACGACGTGGCCGACGCCGCCTGCAAAAAGCTGATCTTCCGCCACCCGGCCCTCTTCGGGGGCCAGGGGGGCCAGAGCTGGGACGAGCTCAAGCGCCGGGAGAAGGGCTACGACACCTACGCCCAGTCCCTGGAGGCGGTGGCCCGCTCCCTGCCCGCCCTGTGGCGGGCCCGGAAGGTCCAGAAGCGGGCCGGGGAGGCCGGCTTCCAGTGGCTGGATGCCGCCGCCCCCCTCTCCAAGGCGGAGGAGGAGGTGGGCGAACTCCGCCGGGCCGTGGAAGAGGGCTCCAACGTGGAGGAGGAACTGGGGGACGCCCTGTTCGCCCTGGCCGGCCTGGCCCGGCAGCTGGACATCGACCCGGAAAAGGCCCTCCACCGGGCCACGGACAAGTTCATCTCCCGTTTCGCCGCCATGGAGTCCCTGGCGGACCGGCCGCTGTCCGAGCTGGACGGGGCCGGCTGGCTGGAACTCTGGCAGCAGGCCAAGGGGGGAGACATCCCATCGTTCTGAATAAAGTGCCCTGCGCTTTTGAAAGATAAATATGTTCATCACGCTCCCGGGGGGAGTATCACACAGGAGGATTCATCATCATGAACAAAGCTGAACTGATCGCCACTACCGCCGAGAAGACCGGCCTGTCCAAGAAGGACACCGAGGCCGTCATCACCGCCGCCCTGGACGTCATCGCCGCCGCTCTGGCCGAGGACGAGAAGGTCCAGCTGGTTGGCTTCGGCGCCTTTGAGGTCAAGAGCCGCGCCGCCCGCCTGGGCCGCAACCCCAAGACCAAGGAGACCATCGAGATCCCCGCTTCCAAGGTGCCCGTGTTCAAGGCCGGCAAGGCCCTGAAGGACATCGTCGCGAAGTAACTCCGCGTCGTCCTGCGGCGGTTCCGGCCTGGCCGGGGCCGCCGCCGTTTTATGGTTCGACTCATACCTGTGCAGGAGGTTTTGATTGCCATGCGATTGGACAAGTATCTGAAGGTCTCCCGGCTCATCAAGCGGCGCACCGTGGCCAACGAGGCCTGCGACGCCGGCCGGGTCACCGCCAACGGCCGGCCGGTGAAAGCCGGCTACGACGTGAAGGTGGGAGACATCCTGGAGATCAAATTCGGAGAGAAGACCGTCAAGCTGGAGGTGCTGGTGGTGGCCGACAACGTGGGCAAAAACGACGCCGCCGCCATGTACCGGGAGGTGCTGTGACCTGAGGCCGCCCCCCGCCGGGGCGGTTCTTGTCCCCGGCGGCGGGGCATATACTCTAGGGACCGAAAGGAGGTCTCTGGAATGAACGACTATACCCGGGAAACCGCTGCCCCCCACCATCTGACCCTGGACGACCGCTCCCGGCTCACCCTCACCGGGGTGGAGGACGTGGAGCGCTTTGACGAGGAGGAGATCGTGATGTCCACCTCCGCCGGCGGCCTGACCCTCAAGGGGGAGGGGCTGCACATCGAGAAGCTCAGCCTGGACGGGGGCGAGGTGCGCATCACCGGCCGGGTGGACGCGCTGACCTATCAGGCCGGCCGCGCCTCCGGCGGCTTCCTCTCCCGACTGCTGGGGAGCGGATGACCGTCTCCGTCTGGGAGCAGGCCCACAGCCTGCTGGGCGGATTGCTCCTCGGGGTGGCCACCGGGCTGTTCTACGACGTGCTCCGCTGCGTCCGCTACCGCCTCCGGGGTCGCATCTTCAGCGCCCTGCTGGACCTGCTGTTCTGGTGCGCGGTCACCGCCGCCCTCTTCCTCTGGAGCGTGGCGGCGGGCCGGGGCCAGGTCCGGCTCAGCGTGTGCGCCGCCCTGTTCCTGGGGGGCGCGGGCTATCTGCACTTCTTCTCCCCGGTGTGCTTCCCCCTGCTCTCCGCTCTGGCTGGAGCGCTGGCCCGGCTGACGGGGGCGCTGGCCGCCCCGTTCCGGCTGGCCGGGCGGACCGCCCGGCGCGGTGGAAAAAAATTTGCTGTTTTTTTGAAAAAACACTTTTCATTTCCCGCGAAATGAGCTATGATGAACCTGTTATGGCAGAATCGTCGTTACATCCCCCTATGGGACAGCGGAACAGAAGGGATGGATCATGAAAAAGACAAAACGCGCCAGCCTGCTGACCAAGACCGTCATCCTGGCGGTATTGATCGTGGTCTCCATTTCGCTGCTGGATCTCCGCGCCCGCCTGGTCTCCGCCGAGCAGGCCCGGGACGCACTGCAGCAGCAGGTGGACCAGCAGCAGCAGTACAACGCCGAGCTCCAGGACGACATCGACAACAGCGATGACCCAGACGTGGTGCTGGAGGTGGCTAAGGAGCGGCTCGGCCTGGTCTACAAGGACGAGGTCATCTTTTACGACACCGCCGATTGACATACGCCCATCTATTGGGGCCGCGTGATTGAGAGCGCGCGGACACAATTTTTTATTTTCAGCGCTTAGAGAGAGCAGGAGGACACTCAGTTTGGCTAACGAGATCGAGGTAGGAGCTATTCTGGAAGGAAAGGTCACAGGAATCACCAAATTCGGCGCGTTCGTCTCCCTCCCCGGAGGGAAGTCCGGGCTGGTGCACATTTCCGAAATCGCCTATTCCTATGTCAACGATGTGAACGACCATCTGTCCGAGGGGCAGGAGGTCAAGGTCAAGGTCATCAGCGTGGATGAGAACAACCGGATCAATCTCTCCATCAAGCGGGTCCTCCCGCCCCCGGCCCGGAACAACAGCCACGCCGGACGGGGCGGCCAGCGCCCGGGCGGACAGGGCGGCCGGGGCCAGGGCGCCCGGAGCCACACCGACCGGGACCGCTCCTCCGCGCCCAGGAGCTCCCAGTCCGACGCCGCCAAGGAGCCCCAGACCTTTGACGCCATGCTCAAGCAGTTTATGTCCGATTCCGACAGCAAGCTGTCCGGCCGCTACACCGACAAGCCCTCCCGCCGCCGCAACAACGGCCGCCGGGGCTGACCGCCTCCGCCCAGGAGGCAAGGGGTGAAAAGGCGAAAAGCGAACAGGTTCACCCGACGCCGCGCACACGCTCTGCGCGGCGTTTTTCGCATCCCAGCCCGGGAGAGGAGGAACGGGAGCAAAAAAGATGCGCCCCCTGACCGGCAGAGGGCGCACAAGGGCGCGGCAGCTTCCGAATTTGCGCCCAAAGGGAGAATGGAGTGGGCCATCGCTGGCCCGGAGCCTTGCGGCCCTGAGAAACGTATATTGGATGAGCTGCATCCTCAGTGTACCGTAATTTCCTTTTATTGTCAAATTCTATTTTTGTCGAAGCGAGGTTTTTTCCTATGTATCTGCTCAACGGCGCCGTCCACACCATGGCCGGCCAGGTATATGACCCGGGCTATGTGGCCTTTGAGGCCGGCAAGATCACCGGGGCGGGGCCCATGGAGGCCCTCTCCCTCCCCGCCGGGGCGGAGGTGTGGGACGCGGCGGGCTGCCACGTCTACCCCGGCCTGGTAGACGCCCACAGCCACCTGGGCATGTTCGGGGACAGCCTGGGCTTTGAGGGGGACGACGGCAATGAGATCACCGACCCGGTCACCCCCCAGCTGCGGGCCATCGACGCCATCAACCCCTTTGACCGCTGCTTCCAGGAGGCCCGGGAGGGGGGCGTCACCTGCGTGGTCACCGGCCCGGGCAGCGCCAACGCCATCGGGGGCCAGATGGCCGCCGTCAAGACCGCCGGACGGCGGGTGGACGACATGGTGGTGAAGGCCCCGGCGGCCATGAAGTTCGCCCTGGGGGAGAACCCCAAAAACTGCTACAACGACCGCCACGAGACCCCCATCACCCGGATGGCCACCGCCGCCCTGATCCGGGAGGAGCTGTTCAAGGCCAAAGAGTACCTGGCCAAACAGGAGAAGGCCGCCCGGGACGAGGACGCCGAGGCCCCGGACTTCGACCTGAAGCTGGAGGCCCTGGTGCCGGTCATCCAGAGGAAGCTGCCCGCCCACTTCCACGCCCACCGGGCCGACGACATCGCCACCGCCGTGCGCATCGGCAAGGAGTTCGGGCTGGACTTCGTGGTCATCCACTGCACCGAGGGCCACCGGATCGCCGACCTGCTGGCCGCCGACGGGGTGCGGGCGGTGACCGGCCCCATCATCGGGGACCGGAGCAAGCCGGAGCTGGCCCACCAGCGGCTGGACAACACGGCCATCCTGCGCCGGGCCGGGGTGCTCACCGCCATCTGCACCGACCACCCGGAAAACCCCCAGCAGTACCTGCCCATGGCCGCCGCCGTGTGCGCCAAGCACGGCCTGGACCCGGAGGAGGCCATGGCCGCCGTCACCCGGGACGCCGCCCGGATCGCCGGCATCGACGGCCGGGTGGGCACCCTGGAGCCGGGCAAGGATGCGGACATCGCCGTCTTCCGGGGCCACCCCCTGGAGCTGAGCGCCGCAGTGGAGGCGGTGTTCATCGACGGCGTGCGGGTCAAGTGAGGCGGCCAGGGGAAAAACAAGGGGCGAAGGGCGTAAAAAAGGGAAAATATTTTTCCATTTTCGTTGACAAGCCCACGATTTCCTGGTATGCTATGAAAGCCGCTTTGAACAGGTCCCAAGGGTGTGCTATGCCCATCCGCCTGCAACAGCGAGCCCGTAATAAAGGAAAGAGGTGCACAAAGCATGACCGCAATCATTCTGACCGGCGGCAAGCAGTACAAGGTGGCGGAGGGCGACACCCTCTTCATCGAGAAGCTGCCCGTGGAGGCCGGCGACGCCGTGACCTTCGACCAGGTTCTGGCCGTCATCGACGAGGACAAGGCCACCTTCGGCACTCCCGTGGTGGAGGGCGCCAAAGTGGAGGCCACCGTGGACAAGAACGGCAAGGGCAAGAAGATCGTCGTCTTCAAGTACAAGCCCAAGTCCGGCTATAAGCGCAAGCAGGGCCACCGTCAGCCCTACACCAAGATCACCGTCAACAAGATCGTCGTCGGCTGAGTTATGACCACCGTAGCCTTCACCATGGAGGGCAGCCGGATCACCGGCTTCACCAGCACCGGCCACAGCGGCTACGCCGAGACGGGCAGCGACATCGTCTGCGCCGCCGTCTCCAGCACCATCGGGCTGGTGGAATGCGCGCTGAACACCGTGCTCGGGCTGGCCGCCAGCGTCAAGATCGATGAGGAAAACGCCAGCGTCTCCCTCCATCTCCCCGGTGGGCTCTCAGAAGAGACGGACAACACCTGCCAGACCCTGATGGTGTCTCTGATGGTGTATCTCGCGCAGCTCCAAGAAGAATACCCCGACTATATCACCGTTTTGGAGGTGTAACAGACCATGAAAATTTCCATTCAGTTTTTCGCTCACAAGAAGGGCGTCGGCTCCACCAAGAACGGCCGTGACTCCAACTCCCAGCGCCTGGGCGTGAAGCGCGGTGACGGTCAGTTCGTCCTGGCCGGCAACATCCTGGTCCGCCAGCGCGGCACCAAGATCCATCCCGGCACCAACGTGGGCATCGGCTCCGACGATACCCTGTTCGCCCTGAAGGACGGCCGCGTCAAGTTCGAGCGGCTGGGCAAGGACCGCAAGCAGGTCTCCATCGTGGAGATCGCTCAGTAATCACTGATCGCTGCAACGCCCCGAACATAGCCTGTTCGGGGCGTTTCTTCTGCCCCGGCCCCGGGCCGGGCACAGTCAGGAAAGGAGGAACCCCTATGGCAGCGTCCTTTGTGGACACCGCCCGGATCACCGTCAAGGCGGGCAACGGCGGCAACGGCGCGGTGGCCTTCCACCGGGAGAAATACGTGGCCGCCGGCGGCCCCGACGGCGGCGACGGCGGCCGGGGCGGAAATGTGGTCCTGGTGGTGGACGACAATATGTCCACCCTGATGGACTTCCGCTATAAACGCAAATACACCGCCCCCAACGGGGTGGACGGCTCCGGCTCCCGCAAAACCGGCAAGGACGGCGCCGACCTGGTCATCCGGGTACCCCGGGGCACCCTGGTCCGGGACGCGGAGACCCGGGAGATCATCTGCGACATGTCCGGCAACGAGCCCTTTGTCCTGGCCCGGGGGGGCCGGGGGGGCTGGGGCAACCAGCACTTCGCCACCCCCACCCGCCAGGTGCCCCGCTTTGCCAAGGCGGGCATGGCCGGGGAGAGCCGGGAGGTCACCCTGGAGCTGAAGCTGCTGGCCGACGTGGGGCTGGTGGGCTTCCCCAACGTGGGCAAGTCCACCCTGCTCAGCGTGGTCTCGAAGGCCCAGCCCAAGATCGCCAACTACCACTTCACCACCCTGTTCCCCAATCTGGGGGTGGTCTATGTGGACGAGGGGGTCAGCTTCGTGATGGCGGACATCCCGGGCATCATCGAGGGGGCCAGCGAGGGGGCCGGCCTGGGCCACGACTTCCTGCGCCACATCGATCGGTGCCGGCTGCTGGTCCACCTGGTAGACGTGTCCGGCAGCGAGGGCCGGGACCCCATCCAGGACTTTGACACCATCAACGAGGAGCTGAGACAATACTCCCCGGAGCTGGCCGGCCGGAAGATGATCGTGGCGGCCAACAAGACCGATATTCTCTATGACCCCCAGCTGCTCACCGATTTCAAGGCCCATGTGGAGGGCCTGGGCTACCAGTGCTTTGAGATCTCCGCCGCAGCCCACACCGGCGTGCGGGAGCTGGTGGGCGCCATCGCCGCCGAGCTGGCCAAGCTGCCCCCGGTGAAGGTGTACGAGCCCGAGTACGTCCCCCGCCCCCCCAAGATCGACACCTCCGGCGACGTCACCATCGAGCGCCGGGACGGCGTCTGGTACGTGGAGGGGGACTGGCTGGAGCGGATGCTGATGAGCACCAACTTCCGTGACAGCGAGTCCCGGAACTGGTTTGACCTCCAGCTGCGCTCCTCCGGCCTCTTCGACCGGATGGAGGCCATGGGCGTCCAGGACGGGGACACCGTCAACCTCTACGGCCTGGAGTTCGAATACGCCCGCTGACCCGTGATTTCCTCAGCCGGAGCGGCGGGGCCGCTCCGGCTGACCGCGCCGCCCCCGGTCCGGGGGCGGCTTTTTTCGCTTCCCCATCAAGAATTTACAAACTGTTCTGGACTTGTCCGGCAAATGCGGGTAGAATGGTGCTATTGAACAGTCCGCGCCCGCATTCCAAGCGCCCAGCTCCCGCAGCAGCGCGCAACAGGAGGTCTTTACACCGTGAAATTTCTCAGCGACCAGATCGACCGCTTTTGCTATAAGCACCCCCGCTTCGGCATCCCCAACCTGATGCTGGCCATCGTGGCCTGCAACGTCATCGTCTATGTGCTGGACATGGTGAGCCAGGGCTCCCTCTCCCCTTTGCTCTACTTCAGCCGCTACTACATCCTCCACGGCCAGCTCTGGCGGCTGATCACCTTTGTCTTTGTCCCGGACAGCCAGGGCCTGATCTGGTTTGTGCTGTCCATGTACTTCTACTGGTTCATCGGCACCAACCTGGAACGGGAGTGGGGCGCGGGCAAGTTCACCATCTATTACTGCACCGGCGTGGTGCTGTCCATTCTCTGCGGCCTGTGCACCGGCTATGCCAGCATGAGCTATGTGAACCTCTCCCTCTTCCTGGCCTTTGCCACCCTGTTCCCCAACCTGCAGTTCCTGGTGTTCTTCATCATCCCGGTCAAGGCCAAGTGGCTGGCCTGGCTGGACGGGGCCCTGCTGGCCTTCAGCTTCATCTCCAGCCTGGTCACCTTCCAGTGGTGGAGCGCGGTGCTGATCGTGGTCAGTATGCTCAACTACCTGATCTTCTTCTGGTCTGACCTGATGTACTACGTCCGCCGCCAAAAGCGCTCCACCAGCCGCCAGGCCATGAACTTCAAGCGGGCCGCCCAGGCCAAGAAGGAGGTCAAGGGCTACATTCACAAGTGCGCCGTCTGCGGCCGCACCGACACCGACTACCCGGACCTGGAGTTCCGCTACTGCTCCAAGTGCGTGGGCTACTACTGCTACTGCATGGACCACATCAACAACCACGTCCACATCACCCAATGACCC
>CAZAIF010000004.1:23045-31692 GCA_964485125.1 uncultured Oscillospiraceae bacterium
CGCCGCCAGGGCCGCCTCCAGCCACCCGCCGAACAGCGTGTCGGAAAAGGACTTTCGCTCCGGGGCGGGCAGATCCCGGCGGCAGAGGGAAAAGCCCTGATCCGTGGGGGCGATCTCGTAGTACGCGTCCGTCCAATAGACGGCCGTAAAGGGGTAACCCTTATAGCCCGCCCTGGACAGCGGCAAAATTTGCATTTCCATGCCCTCACCTTCCGTCAAGGGATTCTCCCCCCTTCCACAGCGCCGGTCCCTCGCTCCAGCTCCAGCCGGCGGGGAGGGACCGCTCCAGGCACAGCCCCCACAGCCCGTCCCAGCGGCGGCAGGCGGTGAAGAGGGTCCCCGCCTCCCCCTCCAGCCTCCGGCCGTGGGCGGGCTTGGTGACCACCGGCAGGGCGGCGCGCCCCTTCATCTCCCGCAGCAGCGCCAGCCCCCGCTCCCCGGCCCCCAGCACCCGCAGGTAGGGCACATGGGCCGGGATGGTCTGGATGCCCAGGAAGGCCCGCAGGGTGATGCGGCGGATGCGGGCGTGGGCGTAGCGCTTGGACTTGGCCAAGGCGTAGAACTCCTCCAGGCTGCCCGCCCGGGCCGCCGCCCGGACCAGCCGGTGCTCCAGCCCCTCGGTACAGTCGGGCAGGGCGGCAAAATCGGCGGCGGTCATGGTGCGCAGCCGGTAGAGCACCGCCCGCTCCGCCCATTCCAGCCGGGCGGGACAGCGGCCCCGCTCCCGCTCCCGGAGCAGCACCGCCCGGCTGCCCGGGGGCATCAGGGCGAAGGCCCCCGCCCAGTCCCCCGCACCCAACAGGGCCCGCACCCGGGAGGCGGACTGGTCCCCTCCGTGACCCCCGTCCCGGCGGGGGATGGCCAGAGCCCTCTTCTCCCTGGGCCAGAAGCGCAGGTACTCCGAGGCCAGCAGGTCGTTGGCCCCGGCGGGGACGGCCTCCCCCAGGATCTGTCCCAGGGCCCGCTGCCGGGCCGCGGCGAAGGGCAGCCCCTGGGCACACCCCGCCCGGAGGGCCTGGCGGAATTCCGGCCCCTCCAGCGCCCGGGCCGCCCGCTCCAGCGCCGGGAGATCTCCGGACTCGCTGCCGAAGCACAGGGTGTCCACCACCCCGCACCCCAGCAGCACCTCCACCCCGCCCCGGGCGAAGGCCTCCGCCGAGGCGGCGGCGAAGGGAGTGGGCAGCTCCAGCACCAGGTCCGCCCCGCCCCGCAGCGCCATCTCCGCCCGGGCCTGGGGGGTGCACACGGCGGCCCCGCCCCGCTGGGTGAAGCACCCCGACAGGGCGGCCACCACCGCCGTATCCTCCCCCAGCCGGGCCCGGACCGCCCGGATCAGATGCCGGTGCCCCAGGTGAAAGGGGTCGAACTCTGCCACAATACCGGCCACCGCCACGGAAAACACCTCCAGTTTAAAAAAACTCTTTGAAAAAAGTGCAAAAAATGGTTGTCCTTTCAAATCAAACGCGCTAAAATAGGGGTGACGGATTGGCTGCAAAAATCTGTTCCGTCCGCCTCATTTTATCCCATCTGCGTTTCTTTGCGCAAGCAAAAAACAGTTTTTATGTAAGGAGATCGAATTCCAATGAATGTACTTGTGATCAACGCAGGCAGCTCCTCCCTGAAGTATCAGCTCCTGAACCCCGCCACCGGCACCCTGCTGGCCAAGGGCCTGTGCGAGCGGATCGGCATCGACGGCAAGTTCACCTACAAGCCCCAGGCGGGGGGGAAGCAGACCCTCAAGGCGGTGGACGTGGCTATGCCCACCCACTCCGAGGCCATCCAGACCGTGCTGAACGCCCTGGTGGATCCGGAGAACGGCGTCATCGCCTCCATGGACGAAATCGGCGCCGTGGGCCACCGGGTGGTGCACGGCGGCGAGAAGTTCGCCTCCTCCGTGCTGATCACCGACGAGGTCATGGCCGCCATTGATGAGTGCACCCCCCTGGCCCCCCTGCACAACCCCGCCAACATCATCGGCATCAACGCCTGCAAGGCGGTGCTGGGCGATCAGGTGCCCCAGGTGGCCGTGTTCGACACCGCCTTCCATCAGACCATGCCCGCCAAGGCCTACATCTATCCCATTCCCTACGAGTACTATGAGGAGGACAAGATCCGCCGCTATGGCTTCCACGGCACCTCTCACCGCTATGTGTCCAAGCGCTGCGCCGAGATCCTGGGCGAGGACCCCTCTGAGCTGAAGATCGTCTCCTGCCACCTGGGCAACGGCTCCTCCCTGGCCGCCATCGACGGCGGCAAGAGCGTTGACACCTCCATGGGCCTGACCCCCCTGGCCGGCTTGCCCATGGGCACCCGTGCCGGTGATATGGACGCCGGCGTCATCGAGTTCATCGCCAACAAGTACGGCATGAGCATGGGTGATGTGGTCACCATGCTGAACAAGAAGTCCGGCGTGCTGGGCATCTCCGGAGTCTCCTCCGACTTCCGGGACATCGAGGACGCCGCCGCCAAGGGCAACCAGCGTGCCGCCCTGGCCCTGGAGGTCTTTGAGTACGACGTGCGCAAGCTGATCGCCGAGTATGCCGCCGCCATGGGCGGAGTGGACGCCATCATCTTCACTGCGGGCGTGGGCGAGAACAGCCCCGAGCTGCGGGTGGAGTTTGTCAAGGGCCTGGAGTTCATGGGCGTCAAGCTGGACGAGGAGGCCAACAAGGTCCGGGGCGAGGAGCGCATCATCTCCACCGAGGACTCCAAGGTGAAGGTGCTGGTCATCCCCACCAACGAGGAGCTCATGATCGCCATGGACACCATGGAGATCGTCCAGGGCTGACCTGCCCCACACCCCAAGGCGATTCATCAAAAACGACCTGGCCGGCCGCTGCCAAAAGCAGCGGCCGGCCTTTTCGCGCTCGCTATCCCGCCCGCCCCTGGGTGCCGGAGGCGAACAGGGCGTTGATCTGTTCCGCCAGGGCCTCCTCCGGGCAGGGCCGCCCCTCCTGCAGCCAGCGCTGGACCAGGGTCAGGCTGCCTATGGTGTGGTAGAGAAAGGCGTAGCGCTGCTCCCGGGGGGCGTCCGGCCCGCAGTAGCGCTCCATGTAGTAGTCACACAGCCGGCGTTCAAAGGTGTTGGCCACCTGGTTGGACAGAAACAGCTGGAACATCCCGCCCTCCTGGCAGAGATAGCGCAGCGTGGCGGCCAGGCGCCGGGTCTCCATCCTGCCCGGTGGTAAGAGTCCGCTCTCCAGCCCCAGGTGCCGGTCCATGGCGGCGAAGAACTGCTCATAGGTCTCCCCCAGCAGCTGCTCCACCGACTGGTAGTGGTCGTAAAAGGTGGAGCGGTTCAGATCCGCCCGGCGGCAAAGCTCGGTGACGCTGATGGACTCCAGCCGCCTCTCCCCCATCAGCTCCACCAGCGCCCGCCGCAAAGCAGCGCGGCTCCGCCGGGCCCTCCGATCCGCCTGATCCACTTGAACTCCCCCTCATTTTCCGGTCATTTGTTGTTTAACCTGCAAATGACGGAATATGTTTGTTGCTTTAGTCTAGCAGAAAGGCTATACTGAAGTCAACCCCAAACAGATAAAGGAGGAATTTTCTTGAAACAAATCTGTGTAGTGACCGGCGGCGGCAGCGGCATGGGCCTGGAGGCCGCCAAGCTGGTGGGCAGGGAGCAGGGCCAGAAGATCATCCTGGTGGGCCGCACTGTCTCCAAGCTCCAGAACGCCCTAGACGAGCTGAAGGGATTGGGCATCGAGGCCGAGGCCTATCCCTGCGACACCGGGGACCGCTCCGGCGTGGAGGCCTTGGCTCAGTACGCCGCCGGACAGGGAACGGTCAAGACCGTCATCCACGCCGCCGGCGTCTCCCCCCACATGACCAGTGCGGAGCAGATCTTCCGCATCAACGCCGTGGGCACCGTCAACATCGACGAGGCCTTTTCCGCCGTTATGGGCGAGGGCAGCTGCATCCTGAACGTGTCCTCCATGGCCGGCTACACAATGCCCGAGGCCAACGCCCCCCGGCAGGTCTATGCCCTCTCCCTGACCGACGTCCAGACCTTTGACATCGCCGCCGGCCAGATGCTCTCCGCCATTCCCGAGGCCCAGCGCACCGGCGCCGCCTACTCCATCTCCAAGCACTTTGTCCAGTGGTACACCCGGAAGATGGCCCTGAAGTGCGGCAAGAAGGGCATCCGGGTGGTGTCCATCTCCCCGGGCACCTTTAACACTCCCATGGGCGAGGTGGAGGGGGAGGAGGCCGCCTCCTTCGCCAGGGCGGGCGCCCTGGGCCGGCTGGGCGAGCCTGTCGAGATCGCCAGAATGATGGCCTTTATGGTCAGCGACGGGTGCAGCTACCTGACCGGCACCGACATCCTCTACGACGGCGGCGCCGTGGCCGCCTTCCAGGAGATGATGGAACAGCGCGCCGCCCAGTGAGCCGCCCCTGATTTTCTCTCCTGCACCAGAATGCCTTCGCCCCCTACGGCAAAGCGCTCACCGTCGAGGGCCGATTTACAGCCCCCTACGTCCTTGCGGAGCGGGCGGGAGTATGGTATCATGGAGGCGAATTTGGATTGGGAGGACACCCTGATGCGCATGCGGAAAAAGAAACACCTGGAGCCCCGGATGGAGGCCTGCGCCCACTGGCAGGAAAAGGAACCCGCCGCCTGGAAGGGCCGCTGGCGGGAGAAGCTGCCCGGGGCGGCGGAGGTGCGGCTGGAGCTGGGCTGCGGCAAGGGCCGCTTTACAGTGGAGACCGCCCGGCGGGCGCCGGAGGTGCTCTTCCTGGCGGTGGAGCGGGTGCCTGACGCCCTGGTGATGGCCATGGAGCGGGCCCGGGAGCTGGGGCTGGAGAACGTGGTGTTCATCTGCGACGACGCGGCGCTGCTCTCGGACTGGTTCGCCCCGGGGGAGATCAGCGGGCTGTACATCAACTTCTGCGACCCCTGGCCCAGCAAGCGCCACGCCAAGCGGCGGCTGACCAGCGAGGGCTTTCTGAGATCCTACCGGGACATCCTGGCCCCCGGGGGGAAGATCTGGTTCAAGACCGACAACCGGCCCCTGTTCGAGTACTCCTTAACCCAGTTCCCCCGGGCGGGCTACACCCTGGGGGAGGTGACCTTCGACCTCCACGCCGATGACCCGGAGGTGGTGATGACCGACTTCGAGGCGGTGTTCCACGAGCAGGGGGTGAAGATCAACCGCTGCGTGGCCACCCTGGGGGCGCTGCCCGACCCGGCGGAGCCGGGGGAGCCCCCCAAGGAGGGGCTGCTGGAGTACTGGAAGGAGGGGGACCCGATCCCCCGGGGTATGGACCGGTATGTGGAGGAATGGCGGGGGCGCCAGCGGGCCGAAGAGCGCCGGCGGGGCAAGGAGGCCGGCCGGGCCGGGGAACAGCCGTGAGCGCCGGCGGACGGCCTGCCGCCGGAGTGCGGCGGGAACAACAGGGCATGGACCCGGCCTGGCTGGAGTCCTTTCAGAGGGCGGTGCTGGAGGCCTTCGGCGCCCGGGTCAGACTGATCGGCATTCAGGGCAGCCGGGCCCGGGGCGAGGCCACGGAGAGCAGCGACATCGACATGGTGGTCATTCTGGACAAGCTGTCCTATGGGGACCTGAAGCGGTATGACCGGGCCGTCTCCGGCCTGCCGGAGCGGGAGAAGCTCTGCGGCTTCTGCGCGGGAGAGGGGGAGCTGCGGGCCTGGGACCGGGGGGATCTGTTCCAGTTCTATCACGACACCGTCCCTCTCTATGGCAGCCTGGACTGGCTGGCGCCGCTGATCGACCCGGCAAACGCGGGCCGGAGCCTGCGCCTGGGGGCCTGCAACCTCTACCACATGTGCGTCCACAACGCCCTGCACGGGCAGGACCCTGCCCTGCTGCACGCCCTGTTCAAGCAGGCGGCCTTTGTGCTCCAGGCCAAATATTATCTGGAGACCGGGGTCTATCTCAGGACCCGCGCCGAGCTGCTGGAGCGGCTGGAGGGGGCGGACCTGGCGGTGCTCCGGGCGGCCATGGCAGAGGGCGCGGGAGAGGAGACCCGGTCGGACTTCGACGCCCGCTCGGCGCTGCTGATGGAGTGGGCCGGCGGGCTGATCCGGGAGGGAGACGTTTATGAAGGTATCGATCCGTGAAGACAGGGAGATCCCTCTGCCGGAGCTCCTCCGGCTGTATGACAGCGTTGGCTGGGTCAACTACACCGCCCGGCCGGAGCGGCTGGAGCGGGCCTTCCGGGGCTCTCTGACGGTGCTGGGGGCCTGGGCGGAGGCGGAGGACGGGTCCGAGACGCTGGCGGGCGTCGCCCGGGCGGTGGGGGACGGCTGCACCATCCTGTTCCTCCAGGACCTGCTGGTGCGGCCGGAGTACCAGCGCCAGGGGGTGGGCACCGCCCTGGTGCGGGCGCTGCTGGCCCGCTGGGAGGGGATCTATCAGATCGAGCTGGCCGCCGACCGGGAGGATCGGACGGTGCAATTCTACCGCTCCCTGGGCTTTGCGGAGTTCGGTGAGCTGGGCTGCGCCGGGTTTATGAAACTGAATCCAAGAAAAAAGACCGATGGAGCCTGTCCATCGGTCTTTTGCGTCTCTGGGATATAACTCTGGCTCAGGCCAGCTTGGCCTTGGCCAGGTCGGTGAGCTGGGTGAAGGCGGCCTTGTCGTTGACGGCCAGCTCGGAGAGCATCTTCCGGTCGATCTGCACACCGGCCAGCTTCAGGCCGTGCATGAAGGTGGAGTAGTTCATGCCGTTGGCCTTGCAGGCGGCGCTGATCCGGGTGATCCACAGCTGACGGAAGTCGCGCTTCTTCATCCGGCGGCCGGCATAGGCGTAGGCGCCGGATTTCATGACGGCCTGCTTGGCCATCTTAAAGTGCTTGGACTTGGAGCCCCAGTAGCCCTTGGCCAGTTTCAGGGTTCTATTTCTTCTCTTACGCGACATCATCGCGCGCTTAACTCTTGCCATTTCAATATGCCTCCTATCGTACGGGTGAGTAGATTCTTATTTGTAGGGGATCATCTTGCGGACGGTGGCCTCGTTGGTCACGTCGGCATAGGCACCCATGCGGAGGCCTCTCTTGCGCTTGGTGGTCTTCTTGGTCAGAATGTGGCTGGTGTAAGCGTGGGCGCGCTTGATGCGGCCGCTCTTGGTGACCTTGAATCTCTTTTTCGCGCCGCTGTGGGTCTTGGTTTTCAGCTTGGCCATAATTGGTTTCTCCTTTCATCCGGCCCGGGAGGGCCGGGCGTCGTTACTGCTTTCCGGCCTCGGCCTTTGTCTTGGCCGCGGCCTCGGCAGCCTCGCGTTCTTTGGCGTCCTTTTTCAGCTCCTTGGGCGTCTTGGGCACCAGGAACATGGACATATGACGGCCCTCCAGCTTGGGGGGCTTATCCATATTGGCGATGGCGGAGCACTGAGCGGCAAAATCCTTCAGCAGGTTGAGACCGATCTCGGTGTGGGCCATCTCCCGGCCCCGGAAGCGGACGGTGACCTTGACCCGGTTGCCCTCTCCCAGGAACTTCTGGGCGGAGCGCAGCTTGGTGTTGAAGTCGCCCACGTCGATGCCGGGGGACATGCGCACCTCTTTGATCTCCACCACATGCTGGTTCTTCTTGGCCTCTTTCTCCCGCTTGGCCTGCTCAAAGCGGAACTTGCCGTAGTCCATGATTTTGCACACCGGGGGCACAGCCTTGGGGGAGATTTTCACCAGGTCCAGGCTGGCCTCCTCGGCGATCTGCAGGGCCTGAGCGGAGCTCATGATGCCCAGCTGCTCGCCGTCGGCGCCGATCAGGCGGACCTCTCTGTCACGGATCTCTTCATTGATCTGATGATCCTGCTTCTTAGCGCTAATACCGAAACACCTCCATAGAAAAACGATAAATAAAAACGGACGCCAGAACGGCATCCGCACAACACGAGCCTTCCGCCCGGGGGAGGAAGGGGAATTCGTCATTGTTGACCCTTTCGCACATCTCAAACCGGCTGGGGGTGAGGATGGGATACCATTCCTGCTTTGTTTTGCGCAGTTATTATAGCAGGCCGGCCCCGGACTGTCAAGCAAAAGTTTTCATCATCCTGCAAACACACGTAGAGAAGCGAGGCCGGAGGGGTTAGAAAAAAGCGATTGGGGTTCGAGAATAGTGCTGCCACACCCAGACTAACGAAAGGACACAATCGCCATAGATATTGCAGCACCGAGGAGAAAACACAACAAGCGGTATTTGCCCCACACGGCGGAGGTAAAGGAGGGGCCGGGACGGCGGCCTTGACAGCCTCCCCGGCGGGCCGGTATAATAAGAATAATATATAATACCTATACTCCCACTGGTATGGAGGGATAACGACCATGAGACAGTGTATGGACGCCGACAATCTCCACCGGCGGCTCAGGAAGATCATCGGCCAGGTTCAGGCCATTGACCGGATGGTGGACGAGGAAATTCCCTGCGAGGACATCCTCTCCCAGATCAATGCCGCCAAGTCCGCCCTGAACAAGGCGGGCCAGGTGGTGCTGGAGGGCCACATCCGCCACTGCGTCCGGGACGGCATCGAACACGGGGACGCGGAGCAGACCATCGAACGCTTCACCAAGGCAGTGGAGCGCTTCGCCAACATGCAGTAATCTCCACCGGGACACACCGCAGAACCCTGCGGTGTGTCTTTTTGTTTGCCGTCCGGCCCGTTTTTGCGCTCCCGCCGGCGGCAA
>CAZAIF010000005.1:0-31552 GCA_964485125.1 uncultured Oscillospiraceae bacterium
CCACTTCCGCCATGTCCTCGGAGGCCCGCAGGGGCAGGTTGTGGGTGAAGATGGTCTCCCCGGTTTCCAGATCGCAGAAGGTGGCCCCGTTGGAGAGCAGCACCGGGGACCGGAGGGGCAGCAGCCTGGCCTGCTGGTAAAAGGCGGCCCAGCTCCGGCCGGTGGTCACCACGAAGCGGCCCCCCTCCTCCTGGAAGCGGCGGATGGCCTCGATGTCCCGGTCCAGCACCCGCAGGGTGCTCCCCCGCAAGGTGCCGTCGTAGTCGGAGGCCAGCAGCACCCCGTCAAAGATTCCCAATGGATACCCACGTCCTTCCCCATGACAGAATAGTTCAGAGGACAGGGCCGGGCCCTGTCCTCTGTATGATAGCATAGATGTCGAAAAATGTCATCCCTCGGCTGTCCCAGCCCTCAGGCCAGGTCGGCGCCGGTGATGTACTTGTGCATGGGCTTGTACAGGATGGCGAACACCAGCAGGCAGAGGGCGGTGTCGATGACCATATAGAAGCCGTTGTACAGCAGGGAGTAGAACCATGGGGTGGTCATGGTCATGCCGAAGAACTCCTCGGGCATGTACTGGGCCCACACCGTGGCCCCCACGATATAGGCGGCCAGGAAGCGGCCGGCGGCGCCGATCAGGGTGCCGGTGAAGATGCCCCACTTCCGGCCCTTCATCACACCCGCCAGGCCCAGGGCGGCGAAGGCGATCAGGTAGTCCACCACCATGGACAGCCAGCTGACGGCAATGCCGTTGTCCCCGATGTACTGCAGGATGCCGAACACAAAGCCGGCCAGCACGCCCTCCTTCCAGCCCCAGCGGTAGGCATACAGGAAGATGGGCAGCATGGACAGGCAGATGGAGCCCCCCCAGGGCATCCGCCACAGCACGATGTAGCCCAGGATCTGGGCCAGTGCCACCAGGACGGCCCCCTCGCAGAGGGCCCTTGTCTTGGTACGTTTCATCTCAAATACGCTCCTTGCAAAAAAGTACCGCAATGCACAGCTGGCGCATTGCGGTACGAAAGGATAGCTCTAAAACGCATCTTCGACTTCCTACGCCGGCATTACCCGGATCAGGTTCAAGGTGACCTGGGGCGGCGCTACGCCCCAATCTCAGCCGGAGTTGCCTCCAGCGCCCCTGTCTGTGCAGTTGTCTGGCCTTGCGGTCTGGGAAATATTATAGCGAAAAACGAAGAATTGTCAATTCCCCTCCTGCAAAATCCGCAGGATCTCCCCTGATTCCCCCGCCTCCTCGGGCTTGGGCATGGCCTGATACTGGCCCTCCAGCCAGTCGATGACCTGCTCCCGGCCCTCGGCGGTGAGGGGGAAGCTGTCCTGGGATACGACCTCGCTCTCCTCCAGGCAGTACTCCCCGTACCAGCACAGGCAGGCGAGCACCTCCCGGGCCTCGTCCCCCTCCCCCTCCGTGGTGGGCTGCACCCGGAAGCGCAGGCCCAGGAAGCTGCCCAGGTAGGTGTTTCCGTTGGTGAAGCAGAGCAGGTTGGGCAGAAAAAAGCCGTGATGTTCCCGAAGCATGGCGCGTCCTCCCCTCTGCGGCGTGTTTTCCCCATTGTAGCGCCCCCTCCCGCCCCCGTCAAGGGGGCGGGGCAAGGGGGAAAGCCCCCTCAAGCTGTCCTCAGCGGGCCCAGCTGCCCGGGCTGCCCTGCTCGGGCAGCTGGTACTTGTCCGCCGGGAAGTCCTCCGCCAGGGGCAGCTGCCAGTTCACCTGGCAATCGGACAGGCTGTTGCCGCCGCTGTCCCGGTAGCCCACAAAGCCCCAGCCCTCCTCGTCGTGGCTGTTGGAGCGCAGGTTGTACTCCAGATACCAGCCCTCAGGCACCACGTCGCTGTCGCCGGTGTACTCCATGCGCACATAGAGGTTGGCCAGGTGGGCGTCACAGGTGTCGGCCCCCTGGTCCAGGGCGCACTCCCGCTCCACATAGGCGGACACCAGCTCCATCCCCTCGTGGTAGTAGGTGGGAGCAAACCCCTGGCCCTGGGCCAGCTGGGTCTCCCCCTGGGCGGTCTGCCAGATGGTCTGGTCCGCCGCCGTCTCCAGGGCGGCCACGGCCTGCTCCAGGTCGTACTCCTCCGGCCCGTCCTCCCCGGCGCCTTGGGCCCCGCAGCTGCACAGGGCCATGGCCAGCCCCAGCAGCGCCAGCAGTCCCGCCAGCAGCCACAGCTTCCAGTTGCGTCTCATCTTCTCTTCTCCTTTGTCCAATGTCTCCGCGCCAGCCCGCGGCGGCGCGGCGCTGCCCATCATAGCACATTCCGCCCCGCCCGGCAAGTCCCCCCGCCGGATTTTTTCGCCATGCAAAAAGAGCGCACTGTGGGGTACACAGTACGCTCTTGAATGCGCTGAACTCCGGGGATCCGATCAGACCAGCTGGATGATGGCCATCTCAGCGGCGTCGCCCCGCCGGGGGCCGATGCGGACCACGCGGGTATAGCCGCCGTTGCGGTCGGCATACTTGGGGCCGATCTGGTCAAACAGCTTCTTGGCCACGTCCTCCTGGGTCAGGAAGGCCAGGGCCTGGCGGTAGGCGGCCAGGTCGTTCTGCTTGGCCAGGGTGACCATCTTGTCGGCCAGGGGCTGGACCTCCTTGGCCCGGGTGACGGTGGTCTTCAGCTGGCCGTAGTTGAGCAGATCGGTGACCAGCCCGCGCAGCATCGCCATACGCTGGTCGGTGGGCTTACCGAGCTTCCGATTGCTAGGCATTTGATTCACTCCTTCGCAGCTCCCGCCGTCAGACGGCGGGGGCGTAACTTTGTATTGACGTTTCGGTCAGGTGTTGTCCTCGCTGGCCAGGGACAGGCCCATCATGGCCAGCTTGTTGATGACTTCCTCCAGGGACTTCCGGCCCAGGTTGCGGACCTTCATCATGTCCTCCTCGGTCTTGGAGATCAGGTCCGCCACGGTGTTGATGTTGGCCCGCTTGAGGCAGTTGAAGCTGCGGACGCTCAGGTCCAGCTCCTCGATGGTCAGCTCCAGCACCTTGTCCTGGGTGGTCTCCTTGGTCTCCACCACGGTGGCATTTCTGCCCATGGCCTCGGAGAGGTCGGTGAAGAGGGTGAAGTGGTCGCACAGGATCTTGGCGCCCAGAGAGACCGCGTCCCGGGCGGAGATGGTTCCGTCGGTCCAGATCTCAAGGGTCAGCTTGTCAAAATCGGTCATGTTGCCCACACGGGTGTTCTCCACCGTGTAGTTGACCTTATGCACCGGGGTATAGATGGAGTCAACGGGGATGACGCCGATCACGCTCTGCGCGGGCTTGTTCCGGTCGGCGGAGACGTAGCCGCGGCCATGGTTGAGGGTCAGTTCCATGTTCAGCGTGGCGTCGGGACCCAGCGTGGCGATGTGCAGGTCGGGGTTGAGGATCTCCACCTCGCCGTCGGACTTGATGTCGCCGGCGGTGACTTCGCACTCACCGCTGCACTCGATATACACGGTCTTGGGGCCGGGGGAGTGGAGCTTGGTGATGATCTTCTTGACGTTGAGCACGATGTCGGTGACATCTTCCTTCACACCGGGGATGGTGGTGAACTCATGCTGGACGCCGGAGATTTTGATGCTGGTCACAGCGGTGCCGGGGAGCGAGGAGAGGAGAATACGGCGCAGGGCATTGCCCAGGGTGGTGCCGTAGCCGCGCTCCAGGGGCTCCACGACATACTTGCCATAGGAAACGTCGCCGGGGTTTTCGATGCACTTGATGCGGGGTTTTTCGATTTCTACCATAGATTACCCTCCTCGTGTCGGGGGCGCGGCCAGGGGGGACAGCCGGTCCCGTTGGTGTTCGCTCATCAATATACTCTGAGGGTCTCGGATTACTTGGAGTACAACTCGACGATGAGATGCTCCTCCACAGGGAAGTCGATATCCTCGCGCACCGGAAGCTTGAGAATGGTGGCCTTCAGGTCGTTCTTGTCCCGCTCAATCCACTGGGGGGCGGCGGGGGTGGAGACCGCGTCCTCGCCCACAAGGCGCTTGAACACCTTGGAGGAGCGGCTGGAGTCCCGGACGGCGATCACATCGCCGGCCTTGACCTGGAAGGACGGGATGTTGCACTTCTTGCCGTTGACGGTGAAGTGGCCGTGGTTCACCAGCTGGCGGGCCTCGTGGCGGGTCAGGGCGAAGCCGGCCCGGAACACCACGTTGTCCAGGCGGCGCTCGCACAGCACCAGCAGGTTCTCGCCGGTCTTGCCGGGCATGCGGTCGGCCCGCTCATAGTAGGAGCGGAACTGCTTTTCCAGCATGCCGTAGACGAACTTGACCTTCTGCTTCTCGTTGAGCTGAGTGGCATACTCGCTCTTCTTTCTGCGCTGCATGTTGCCGGAGCCCCGCTCGGTGGTCTTCTTGGCATAGCCCAGGACGGCGGGAGACAGGCCCAGGGCCTTGCACCGCTTGGCGATCGGCTGCGTATTCTTTGCCATACTACATTTCCTCCTTTTCGATTCTCAGACGCGTCTTCTCTTGGGAGGACGGCAGCCGTTGTGGGGGATGGGGGTGACATCCTTGATCAGGGTGACCTCCAGGCCCACCGCCTGCAGGGCGCGGATGGCGGCCTCACGGCCGGCGCCGGGACCTTTCACGAACACCTCCACGGTCTTCAGGCCGTACTCCATGGCGGCCTTCGCGGCGGTCTCGGCGGCCATCTGGGCGGCATAGGGGGTGGATTTCCGGGAGCCCCGGAAGCCCAGCTCACCGGAGGAGGCCCAGGAGAGGGCGTTGCCCTGGCTGTCGGTCACGGTGACCATGGTGTTGTTGAACGAAGAGCGGATATGCACGGCACCCTTCTCCACGACTTTGCGATCGCGACGCTTCTTGGTCGCGGTCTTCTTCTTCACGTTTGCCATTGCTTATCCCTCCTTACTTCTTCTTATTCGCGATGGTCTTCTTGGGGCCCTTGCGGGTGCGGGCGTTGGTCTTGGACCGCTGGCCCCGGACGGGCAGGCCCTTGCGGTGGCGCATGCCCCGGTAGGAGCCGATCTCAATGAGGCGCTTGATGTCCATAGCCACATTGCGGCGCAGGTCGCCCTCCACGATATAGCTCTTGTCGATCTCATCGCGGAGCAGCTGCTCCTGCTCCTCGGTCAGGTCCCGAACGCGGGTGTCGGGATCGATCCCGGTGGCGGCCAGGATCTTGGCCGCACTGGTGCGCCCAATGCCATAGATATAGGTCAGGCCGATCTCAATTCTCTTGTCCTTCGGCAGATCAATACCAGCAATACGTGCCATAACTCAATACACCTCCTCAGCCCTGTCTCTGCTTGTGCTTGGGATTCTCGCAAATCACCATAACTTTGCCCTTGCGCTTGATGACCTTGCACTTTTCGCACATGGGCTTGACGGACGGTCTTACTTTCATCGTTTTACCTCCTGTTTTGCTGCGCGGCGCCGTTCCCTTGTCCAGAGGGCGTGTGCCGCGCTTCCCGGCGGGCCCGGGGGCCTTTCGCTTTCGCCGGGTGGCGGACGCTCCGCCGCCCTTGGGCGGTACGGAGCGGCCTTACTTGCTTCTCCAGGTGATCCGGCCGCGGGTCAGATCATAAGGGGACATCTGGACCGTCACCTTATCGCCCTGGAGGATTCGGATATAGTTCATGCGGAGCTTGCCGGAGATGCTGGCCTGGATGATATGGCCATTGCCGATGTCCACCTTGAAGGTGGTGTTGGGCAGGGTCTCCACGACGACGCCCTCCAGCTCAATCATATCACTCTTAGACAAACGAATTTACCTCCATTTTGGTCTGTTCTGAGTCGCGGAAGGCTGCAAGCGAGCGCCGGAGTGCCCGGTCGCTGACGCTCTCGCCTCTTTGCAATCTGACGATTGCCGGATGTGCGCTGGTCCCTACCCCCCGGAGATGCTTCTCCCGCTTGCGCTTGGGGGCAGCCAGCTTTCTCCCCTTCCCGTCGGCGATCCAGACGAAGCCGTCCCGGGTATCCACCACGCAGAACAGCCCGCCGGCGTCGCGTCCTTTCAGGGAGAGAACGATTTCGCCTTTGGTATATGCCATACTCAATCCTCGTCGCAGCGGGTCAGGATCTCCGGCCCGGCTTCGGTGATGAGAATGGTGTTTTCGTAATGTGCCGCCAGCTTGTGGTCGGCGGTCATGGGCACCGCCCAGCCGTCGGGCATCCACTTGTTGCGGATCTCCGGCGAGCCGGCGTTCACCATGGGCTCCACACAGATGACCATGTTGGGCACCAGGCGCTCATTGGCGCCCCGCTCGGGCACATAGTTGGGGACCTCCGGGTCCTCGTGGACGGAGTGGCCGATGCCGTGGCCGGTGTACTCCCGAACCAGGCTGTAGCCGTTGGACTCCACATGGGTCTGTACCGCCCGGGAGATGTCGTGCACCCGCTTGCCGGCCACCGCCTGCTCGAATCCCTTCCAGAAGCTCTGCTCGGTCACCTCGATCAGGCGCCGGGCCTCAGGAGAGATCTCGCCGCAGGCGAAGGTAGCACAGCAGTCGCCGTGATAGCCGCCGCTGGCGGCTTTGTTCCGGTCCAGGTGGTAATCGCCGATGCAGGCGCCCACGTCCACGGAGACGATGTCCCCTTCCCGCAGCTTATAGCTGCCGGGCACTCCGTGGATGATCTCGTCGTTCACGGAGATGCAGCAGGCCCCCTTGAAGCCATAGAGGTGATAGAAGGAGGGGTAGCCCCCGTGCTTCTTGATGAACTTCTCCACCTCCTGGTCGATCTCCCGGGTGGTGACGCCGGGCCGGATCAGCGTTCCGGCGTAGGCGCGGGCCATGGCGGCCAGCCGGCCGGCCTTCCGCATCAGGTCGATCTGGTGGGGGGAGAAGGACACACAGTTGCCACGGATCACCCCAGCACCTCCATAATGGCGGCGTTGGTGGCCTCGATGGTGGGCTGATTGTCCACGCTCTTCAGCACGCCCCGCTGGGCATAGAAGCCCTTCAGGGGCTCGGTCTCTTGGTGGTAGGTGGCAAGCCGGGCCTTGACGGTCTCGGGCTTGTCGTCCTTGCGCTGCCGGAGGGGCTGGCCGCACTTGTCGCACACGCCCTCCTGCTTCGGGGGGGCCGCCACCACGTGGTAGGTGGCCCCGCAGCTGACGCAGGTCCGGCGCCCGGTCATCCGCCGCTCGATCTCCTCGTCGGAGATCTCGATGGAGACCACCGCGTCGAAGCGGATGCCGGCCGCCTCCAGAGCCTCGGCCTGGGCGATGGTGCGGGGCACCCCGTCCAGGATATAGCCCTTCTGGCAGTCGGGCTCCGCCAGCCGCTCGGAGATGACGCCGATGATGACGTCGTCCGGGACCAGCTTGCCCGCGTCCATATACTCCTTCGCTTTCAGGCCCACGGGGGTGCCGTTGGCCACGGCGGCGCGGAGGATGTTGCCGGTGGAAATGGTGGGGATGTTCAGCTTCTGGCTGATGATCTCCGCCTGCGTGCCTTTACCGGCGCCCGGGGCGCCCAAGAGAATCAGCTTCATAGCACACTCCTTACTCCAAAAAGCCCTTGTAGTGCCGCATCATCATCTGGGCCTCCAGGGCCTTCTGGGTCTCCAGGGCGACGGAGACCACGATCATGACCGAGGTGCCGCCGATGGCCAGGTAGCTCGCACCGATGACGGCGCCGGTGACGATGGGGAGAATGGCCACCACAGAGAGGTAGAGGGCGCCGAACATGGTGATCTTATTGAGCACCTTGCGGATGAACTCCACCGTGGGACGGCCGGGACGGAAGCCGGGGATAAAGCCGCCCTGCTTCTTCAGGTTGTTGGCCACCTCCACGGGGTTGAACTGGATGGTGGCGTAGAAGTAGCTGAAGCCGATGATCAGCAGGAAGTAGAGCACGCAGTAGAACACGCTGGTGGTGTCAAACAGCTGCATGACCGCGCTGTCCTGCCAGCTGGGCACAAAGGCGGCGATGGTGGCGGGGATGGAGGCGATGGTCTGGGCGAAAATGATGGGCAGCACGCCGGACATGTTCAGCTTCATCGGGATGTTGGTGGAGTTTCCACCCATCATCTTGCGGCCCACCACCCGCTTGGCGTACTGCACGGGCAGGCGGCGCTCGGCCAGGGAGATGAAGATGACGAAGACCACCATGGCCAGCATACCCACCAGGATGCCGGCGGCGCCGGCGGGATGGATGACCAGGTTGTCGCTGCCGGTGGCGCCGGTGGCCCAGTCATAGATGCCGGTGTAGAGGGCATAGACGGCGGTGGGCACCCGGGAGATGATGCCGGCGAACAGGATAATGGAGATGCCGTTTCCGATGCCGAACTCGGTGATCTGCTCGCCCAGCCACATGGTGAAGGCGGACCCGGCGGTGAACACCAGGATGATCACGATGGCGGGCCACACCCCGGTGTCCATCAGGAAGCCCTGGCTCCGGCACAGCATGTAGTAGCCGAAGGCCTGGAGCAGGCCGATGCCCACGGTGGTGTAGCGGGTGATGGCGGCGATCTTCTTCTTGCCCTCCTCACCGCCCTCCTTCGCCAGCCGCTCCAGGGCGGGGATGGCGATGGTGAGCAGCTGGATGATGATGGAGCTGTTGATATAGGGCTGGATGCCCAGGGCCAACAGGGTGGCGCTGCCGAAGGCGCCGCCGCTCATGACGTTCATCATCCCCAGGATGGTGGTGCTGGAGCTGGCAAAGTAGGCGCCCAGCAGTTCGGTATCCACATAGGGGACCGGGATGTTATTGCCGAGCCGGAAGATCAGGATGATGAACGCGGTCATCAGCAGCTTCTTGCGCAGCTCGGGGATCTTCCATGCGTTGCGGATCGTCTCCAGCATCTCAGATCACCTCTGCCTTTCCTCCTGCGGCTTCGATCTTCTCCTTGGCGGAAGCGGAAAAGGCGGAGGCCTGGACGGTGAGCTTCTTGGTGAGCTCACCATTGCCGAGGATCTTCACCCCGTACTCGCACTTGGACAGCACGCCGGAGGCCAGCAGGGCCTGGGCGTCCACAGTGGCGCCGTCCTCAAAGCGGTTGAGGGCGGAGACGTTGACCGCGGAGAGGGGCTTCGCAAAGATGTTGTTGAACCCCCGCTTGGGCAGGCGGCGGGTCAGAGGCATCTGGCCGCCCTCAAAACCGATGCGGGTGTGGCCGCTGCGGGCCAGCTGGCCCTTGTGGCCCTTGCCGGCGGTCTTGCCGTTGCCGGAGCCGTGGCCGCGGCCCTTGCGCTTGGCGGTGAAGGTGGAGCCGGCGGCGGGAGACAGTTCAGACAGTTTCATTTCCGTGCACCTCCTTCTTACTGCTGCTCGGTCACCTGGAGCAGGTAACCGATCTGGGCAATCTTGCCCCGGGTCTGGGCATTGTCGGGCTGCACGGTGGTGTCGCCGATCTTCCGCAGGCCCAGAGAGGCGGCCGTGGCGATGTGCTTGGCATGGCGGCCGCTGAGGCTCTTGACGAGCTTGATAGTCAGATTAGCCATTTCGTGAACCCTCCTTACACGATCTCGTCCACGCTCTTGCCCCGGGTCTGGGCGACCTGCTCAGGGGTGCGAAGCGCCTTCAGGCCCTCGAAGGTGGCGCGGATGACGTTCTGGGGGTTGTTGGAGCGCAGGCACTTGGTACGGATGTCGGAGATGCCGGCCGCCTCCATGACGGCACGGACCGGACCGCCGGCGATGACGCCGGTGCCGGAGGGGGCGGGCTTGAGCAGCACCCGGCCGGCGGAGAAGGCGCCGATGACCTCATGGGGAATGGTGGTGCCGGCCATGGCCACGGTGATCATGTTCTTCTTGGCATCCTCGATGCCCTTGCGGATGGCCTCGGGGACCTCGGAGGCCTTACCCAGGCCGAAGCCCACCTTGCCCTTGCCGTCGCCCACGACCATCAGCGCGGAAAACTTCATGACGCGGCCGCCCTTGACGGTCTTGCTGACCCGGTTCAGGTAGACGACCTTCTCGATCATATCGTCCTTGCGCTGGTCTCTATCAAATCTAGGCATTGTATTTCCTCCTCCCCTTAAAAGTTCAGGCCGCCCTCGCGGGCACCCTCGGCCAGAGCCTGGACGCGGCCGTGGTAGACATAGCCGCCGCGGTCGAACACCACGGTGTCGATGCCCTTGGCCTTGGCGCGCTCGGCCACCATCTGGCCGACCTTGCGGGCGGCCTCGATGTTGCCGCCCTTGCCCTCAAAGGACTTATCCAGGGAGGAAGCGGAGACCAGGGTCACGCCGTGGACATCGTCGATGACCTGGGCGTAGATGTTGGTCTCGCTGCGGAACACATTCAGACGGGGTCTCTCGGGGGTGCCGGAGATCTTACCGCGGACACGCTTATGGCGCTTCAGGCGCTGGGCGTTGGTATTGGGTCTTTTAATCATTTAGGCACACCTCCTCTTATTTCTTCTTGGCGCCGGTCTTGCCTTCCTTGCGGCGGATGACCTCGTCAACATACTTGATGCCCTTGCCCTTGTAAGGCTCGGGGGGACGGATGGCGCGCACCTCAGCGGCGAACTGGCCCACCTTCTGCTTGTCGCAGCCGGAGACCACGATCTGGTTGGGCTGGGGCACGTCGAGGGTGATGCCCTCGATCTCGTCCACGAACACCTGGTGGGAGAAGCCCACGTTCAGGACCACCTGCTTGCCCTGCTTGGCGGCGCGGTAGCCGATGCCGTTGATCTCCAGCTCCTTCTTGAAGCCCTCGGTCACGCCCACCACCATGTTGTGCAGCAGGCTGCGGGTCAGGCCGTGGAGGGAGCGGCTCTCCTTCAGGTCGTTGGGACGGGTGACGGTCAGCACGCCGTCCTTCTGCTCGATGGTCAGGATGGGGCTGAAGGTCTCGGTCAGGGTGCCCTTGGGGCCCTTGACGGTGACCACATTGCCGTCGGCGATGGTGACGGTGACGCCGGCGGGGACGGTCACGGGAGTTCTACCAATTCTGGACATAGCTCGTTCCCCTCCCTTACCAGACAAAGGCCAGGACTTCGCCGCCGATGTGCTGCGCCCGCGCAGCCTTATCGGTCATGACGCCCTTGGACGTGGAAATGATGGCGATGCCCAGGCCGCGCAGGACCCGGGGCAGCTCGTCGGCGCCGGCATACACCCGCAGGCCGGGCTTGGACACCCGGCGCAGGCCGGAGATGACCTTCTCGGTGCCGTTGTACTTCAGGGTGATGCGGATGACCCCCTGGGTTCCGTCGTCGATCAGCTGGAAGTTCTTGATATAGCCTTCATCCAGCAGGATCTGGGCGATGGACTTCTTCATGTTGGAAGCGGGGACGTCCACGGTGGCATGCTTGGCCGTGTTCGCGTTGCGAATGCGGGTGAGCATATCCGCGATGGGATCAGTGATATGCATGGATTTTGACCTCCTTGAAAAGGTTACAGGCAGAGGCTTCCGCCTGTTCAAGATGCCAGGGTATCACCGGAATGTAAGCTGAAAGCTCTGAATGACTGTCCGCCGCGCTGCCGCGGCGCCAATTTTGAAGCCCCAGCCCCGTGTTCCGATGACTTCTGGCACCGGTTTGACGTTTGGGTGGGAGAAGGGCCCTCTGGATTACCAGGAGGCCTTCTTCACGCCGGGGATCTGGCCCTTATAGGCCAGCTCCCGGAAGCAGACGCGGCACACGCCGTAGTTGCGCAGGTAGGCGTGGGGCCGGCCGCAGAGCTTGCAGCGGTTGTACTGCCGGCTGGAGAACTTGGCGGGGCGCTGCTGCTTGATGATCATAGACTTCTTGGCCATATTCGGTTCTCCCTCCTCACTTGGCGAAGGGGGCGCCGAGCTGGCTGAGCAGTTCGCGGCCCTCCTCGTCGGTCTTGGCAGTGGTGACGATGACGACATCCATGCCCCGGATCTTGTCGATCTGGTCAAACTCGATCTCGGGGAAGATGATCTGCTCCTTCAGGCCCAGGGCGTAGTTGCCGCGGCCGTCGAAGGAGTCGGCGGAGATGCCGCGGAAGTCACGCACCCGGGGCAGGGCGATGTTGAACAGCCGGTCCAGGAACTCCCACATCTTATCCTGGCGCAGGGTGACCTTGGCGCCGATGGGCATGCCCTCGCGGACCTTGAAGTTGGCCACGCTCTTCTTGGCCTTGGTGATCACGGCCTTCTGGCCGGTGATGCGGCCCAGGTCGGCCACCACGGCGTCCAGCACCTTGACGTTCTCCCGGGCCTCGCTGCAGCCCACATTGACAATGATCTTCTCCAGACGGGGGATCTGCATGGGGGAGGTGTAGCCGAACTTGCTCATCAGAGCAGGAGCGACTTCTTCCTGATACTTCGTTTTCAGAGTAGGCATTCTGAGTTACGCTCCTTTCTCTCAGATTTCGGCGCCGCACTTCTTGCAGACGCGGACCTTCTTGCCGTCGGCCAGCAGCTTGTGGGCCGGACGGGTGGGCTTGCTGCACTTGGGGCACACGCGCTGCACCTTGCAGGCGTAGATGGGGGCTTCCTTCTTGATGATGCCGCCCTGATCGGTCTGGCTGGTGGGCTTCTTGTGCTTGGTGGCCACGTTGACGCCCTCCACGATGACCTTGCTCTCGGAAGGCAGGACGGTCAGCACCTTGCCCTGCTTGCCCTTGTCCTTGCCGGACAGGACGACGACCAGGTCGCCCTTCTTGATGCTCATAGTATTCATATCTGGGCGCCCTCCTTAAATCACTTCGGGAGCCAGGGACAGGATCTTCATGAAGTCCTTGTCCCGGAGCTCACGGGCCACAGGCCCAAAGATACGGGTACCGCGGGGGGTGTTGTCCTCCTTGATGAGGACGGCGGCGTTCTCGTCGAAGCGGACGTAGGAGCCGTCGGCGCGGCGGACGCCCCGCACGGTGCGGACGATGACGGCCTTGACCACGTCGCCCTTCTTGACCTGGCCGCCGGGGGCGGCCTTGCGGACGGAGGCCACGATCACGTCGCCGATGTTGCCGTACTTCCGCTTGGAGCCGCCCAGCACCCGGATGGTCTTGATCTCTTTGGCGCCGGTATTGTCAGCCACCTTCAGATAAGTTTCTTCCTGAATCATACGGGCACCTCCTTACTTGGCTTTCTCAACGATCTCCACCACTCTCCAGCGCTTGTCCTTGGAGAGGGGGCGGGTCTCCATGACGCAGACACGGTCGCCGACGCGGCACTCGTTGTTCTCGTCATGGGCCTTCAGCTTATAGGTTCTCTTGACGATCTTCTTGTACAGGGGGTGGGCCACACGGTCGGCGATGGCCACCACGATCGTCTTGTCCATCTTATCGGAAACGACCATGCCGACTCTGGTCTTGCGGGAAGAAGTTCTGTTCTCCATGTTCAAATTCCTCCTTTAGATTAGTCGGCGGAAGCGGTCTGCTTCTCACGGATGACGGTCTTGACCCGGGCGATGTCCTTCTTGACATCGTTGATCTTGTTGGGGTTCTCCAGCTGGTTGGTGGCGTTCTGAAGGCGCAGGTTGAACAGGTCCTTCTTCAGATCCGCCAGCTTCTTCTCCAGGTCCGTCAGGGACATGGCGCGAACTTCAGCAGCCTTCATTACGCTTCACCTTCTTCCTTGGTCACGATCTTGCACTTGACGGGCAGCTTATGCATAGCCAGGCGCAGAGCCTCCCGGGCGACCTCCTCGGAGACGCCGGCGATCTCGAACATGACGCGGCCGGGCTTGACCACGGCCACCCAGTATTCGGGGGAACCCTTGCCCTTACCCATGCGGGTCTCGGCGGGCTTCTGGGTGATGGGCTTGTCGGGGAAGATCTTGATCCAGACCTGGCCGCCGCGCTTGGTGTGGCGGGTCATGGCCACACGGGCGGCCTCGATCTGGTTGCTGGTGATCCAGGCGGGCTCCATAGCCTGGAGGCCGAACTGGCCGTAAGTGACGGTGTTGCCGCGGGTGGCCTTGCCGGTCATGCGGCCGCGCATCTGCTTACGGTATTTGACTCTCTTAGGCAGCAGCATTAGCGAGCTCCTCCTTCCTCAGTCTTACGGGGACCGCGGTTGTTGTTGCGGTTGTAGGGGCGGCGGTCGCCGTCCTGACGTCCGCGGCCGCGGCCGCTGCGGGGACGGTCGCTGCGCTCACGGTAGGGCTTGCTCAGGTCCAGGGTGCGGGGGGTGGTGCGCAGGGTCTGGCTCAGGATCTCTCCCTTGTACACCCACACCTTGATGCCGATGCGGCCGTAGGTGGTGTTGGCCTCGGCGAAGCCGTAGTCGATGTCCGCCCGCAGGGTCTGCAGGGGGATGGTGCCCTCGTGATACTGCTCGACGCGGGCGATCTCGGCGCCGGCCAGGCGGCCGGACAGCTTGACCTTGATGCCCTTGGCGCCGGAGCGCATGGCACGGGAGATGGCGTTCTTCATGGCCCGGCGGAAGGAGGTGCGCTTCTCGATCTGCTGGGCGATGTTCTCGGCCACCAGCTGGGCGTTGGCGTCGATCTCGCCCCGCTTGACCTCCACGATGGACAGCTTCACGGTCTTGCCGGTCAGCTTGGCCAGGGCGGCCTCCAGATCCTCGATCTGGCTCTTGGACTTATCGGTGCCGACGACCATGCCCGGACGGGCGCAATGGACGAACACCTGGACCTTCTCGTTGCTCCGCTCGATCTCGATCTTGGGGATGCCGGCGGAGTAGAGGGTCTTCTTCAGGAACTCACGGATCTTCTTGTCCTCGACCAGCAGGTCACCGACCTGATTGTCGCGCGCATACCAGCGGGAGTCCCAGTCTTTGATGACACCCACACGGAAGCCGTGGGGATTCACTTTCTGTCCCATAAACTCAAACCTCCTCGCTTATTCTTTCTCGCTCACCACGACGGTGATGTGAGAGGTGCGCTTGTTGATCCGATAGCCGCGGCCCTGGGCGCGGGGCATCATACGCTTCAGGATGGGGCCGGGGGTGGCGTAGGTCGCGGAGACGTACAGCTTTTCCGGGTCCATGTTGAAGTTGTTCTCCGCGTTGGCGGCGGCGCTCTTGACCAGCTTGCTCAGCAGAGGGGAGGCGGCCTTGGGGGTGGCCATCAGGATGGCCTGGGCCTGGGCGACGGACTTGCCGCGGATCAGGTCGCAGACGATGCCCACCTTGCGGGGAGAGATACGGGCATAGCTCAGAGTTGCTTTCGCTTCCATTTTGATCTCTCCTCCTTACTTGGACTTGGAGCCGGCGTGGCCGCGGAAGGTGCGGGTGGGGGCGAACTCGCCCAGCTTGTGGCCGACCATATCCTCGGTGATATAGACGGGCACGTGCTTGCGGCCATCGTGGACGGCGATGGTGTGGCCGACGAAGGAGGGGAAGATGGTGGAGCTGCGGCTCCAGGTCTTCAGCACCTTCTTCTCGTTCTTCTTGTTCAGCTCATCGACCCGCTTCAGCAGCTCAGGGGCGCAGAAGGGGCCTTTCTTGACAGATCTGCTCATTCTTCAGCTTGCCTCCTTACTTTCCGTTGCGATGACGGACGATGAACTTCTCGGTGCGGGCCTTGGTCTTACGGGTCTTGTAACCCAGCGCGGGCTTGCCCCAGGGGGTGACAGGGCCGGTACGGCCGATGGGGGCGCGGCCCTCGCCGCCGCCGTGGGGGTGGTCGTTCGGGTTCATGACGGAGCCCCGGACGGTGGGCCGCCAGCCCATGTGGCGCTTGCGGCCGGCCTTGCCGATGTGGATGTTGGCATAGTCGATGTTGCCGATCTGGCCGATGCAGGCCTTGCAGTTCAGCTTGACCAGGCGGTACTCGCCGCTGGGCAGCCGGATCTGGGCGGAGTCGCCCTCCTTGGCCATCAGCTGGGCGGCCTCACCGGCGGCGCGGACCAGCTGGCCGCCCTTGCCGGGATGGAGCTCGATGACGCTGATGACGGTGCCCACCGGGATATTGGCCAGGGGCAGGCAGTTGCCGGGCTTGATGTCGGCCTCGGGGGAGGACTCCACCTTGTCGCCGGCCTTCAGGCCCACAGGGGCCAGGATATAGGCCTTCTCGCCGTCCTCATACTGGATCAGGGCAATGTTGGCGGAGCGGTTGGGGTCGTACTCCAGGCGGAGGACCTCAGCCACGCCCTCCTTCTGGCGCTTGAAGTCAATGATGCGGTACTTGCGCTTGTTGCCGCCGCCGCGGTGGCGGACGGTGATGCGGCCGTAGCTGTTGCGGCCGGAGTTCTTCTTAACGATCTCAGTCAGGCTGCGCTCGGGCTTGGCCTTCTTGTCGATGCCCTCGAACGCGGACACCGTCATGTGGCGGCGGGACGGAGTCGTGGGCTTGTAAGTGCGAATCGCCATTCTTCGTTCCCTCCTTACACCATGCCTTCGAAGAGCTCGATGGTCTTGGAGTCTTCGGTCAGCGTGACGGTAGCTTTCTTATAGGCGGCGCGGCGGCCGGGACGGCCGTAGCCCTGGCGCTTCATCTTGCCGTCGTAGTTGACGGTGTTGACCTTGGCGACCTTGACGCCGAAGATCTCCTCGACGGCCTTGGCCACTTCGATCTTGTTGGCGCCGGTGGCGACATAGAAGGTGTACTTCTTGTCGGCGGAACCGGCCATGGAGCGCTCGGTGATCACGGGCTTGAGAATGATATCGTAGGCGGTCATGCGAACACCTCCTCGATGGTGGCCAGGGCGGCCTTGTCGATGACCAGGGCCTTGGCGTTGATGATGTCATAGACGCTCAGCTGGGTGGCGGGGGTGGTGAGCACGCCGGGGATGTTCCGGGCGGACTTGACCACGTTGGACTTGACGCCCTCGGTAACCACCAGGGCCTTGCCCTCCACGCCGGCAGCGCTCAGGAAGCCGGCGAAGGTGCTGGTCTTGGGGGCCTCCATGGCCAGCTCGTCCACCACCACGATGGCGCCGCTTTGGGCCTTGTCGCTCAGCACGCTCTTCAGGGCCAGGCGCTTGACCTTCTTGTTGACCCGATAGCTGTAGGAGCGGGGCTTGGGGGCGAACACGACGCCGCCGTGGGTCCACTGGGGGGACCGGGTGCTGCCCTGGCGGGCGCGGCCGGTACCCTTCTGTCTCCAGGGCTTGATGCCGCCGCCGGAAACCTCGGCGCGGGTCAGAGAGCTCTGAGTACCCTGACGGCAGTTGGCCAGGTGGTTCTTGACCACCTCATGGACGACGGCGGGGTTGGGCTCGATGCCGAAGATGGACTCAGCCAGTTCGATCTCGCCAACCTTGGCGCCAGCCATGTTGACAACATTAGCAGTAGGCATTTACGATACTCTCCTTTCCTTAGTGATTTCTGGCGGAAGCCTTCTGGGGATTGACGCGGGCAGAAGCCTTCTGCGGGTTGTTGCTGATGCCGGCGCCCTCGCCCTTCTTCTCGGGCAGGACCTTGGCGGTGCTGCGCAGGTAGACCACGCCGCCGTTGGGGCCGGGGATGGCGCCCTTGACGGCGATCAGGTTGAGCTCGGCGTCCACCTTGGTGACCACCAGGTTCTCCACGGTGACCTGGTCGCCGCCCATCTGACCGGCGCCGATCTTGCCCTTGCGGATCCGGCTGGGGGTGGAGGTGGAGCCCATGGAGCCCGCGTGACGGTGGACAGGGCCGCCGCCGTGGCTCATGGGGGTGCGCTGGGCGCCGTAGCGCTTGATGACGCCGGCGTAGCCCTTGCCCTTGCTGATGCCGGTGCAGTCCACGTGGTCGCCCTCGGCGAAGATGTCCGCGCGGATGACGTCGCCCACGTTGACGGCGGAGCAGTCGTCCAGGCGGAACTCCTTGAGCACCTTCAGGGGGGACACGCCCGCCTTGGCCAGGTGGCCCAGCTCGGGCTTGGTGAGCTTGCGCTCGGCGACGGGCTGGAAGCCCATCTGCACGGCCTCATAGCCGTCGTTCTCGAGGGTCTTCTTCTGCACCACGGTGCAGGGGCCGGCCTCGATGACGGTCACGGGGATGACCTTGCCGTCGGCGTCAAAGATCTGCGTCATGCCGACCTTTTTGCCGATGATTGCCTTTTCCATTTGGTTTTTTCCTCCTTGTAAAGGTTATTGGTCAGGAGAGTTGGCTCATTGGGCTGGCCATTGCTCTGCTGACATGACCCCCCTGCCCTCAAAACGCGGGCAGGAAGCGGGTACAACGGAAGTAAAATAATAAGGTGTCGGGGAAAATCAGAGCTTGATCTCGATCTCCACGCCGGCGGGCAGCTGCAGGCTCATCAGGGCCTCCACGGTCTTGGGGGAGGGGTTCTGGATGTCGATCAGGCGCTTGTGAGTGCGGCGCTCGAACTGCTCCCGGGCGTCCTTATACTTGTGGGTGGCCCGCAGGATGGTGACGATCTCCCGCTTGGTGGGCAGAGGGATGGGGCCGGAGACGGCGGCGCCGGTGCGCTTGGCGGTCTCGACGATCCGCTCCGCGCTCTGGTCGATGAGCTGATGGTCGTAGGCTTTCAGCCGGATACGAATGCTTTCGTTAGCCATTTGGTGACTTCCTCCTTAATATTTCGTACTGTTGTACATGGGCCGGGCGGGGGTTCGGAACGGGCTTTCAGATTTAACCGCTTTGCCGGGTGTATCACTCCGGGTTATAAGGAAAGCCGGCGCAATGAGCCGGCCGGTCCACCTGCCCCGGCGATATACATCGCGTTGGGCCCAGCGGTGGAAAATCCTCAGCCGCCCGAATCCAGTCCGGACATACTCCGCGGAAGTTACCGGTTTTTGACGCCGCAATCTCCCGCATCATCGCAGTGCGCCCACACAGGCGCTCAATAATAATACTACAAAGCGCAAGGCAAAGTCAACCATTATTTTCGGAAAATCCTCGACAGTTTTCCCCCGCCCGGCTCCCGGGGCTTTGTGGCTTCTGCCCACCCCCGCCCGCCCCCGGCGGCGGGGCAAAAAAGCGCCCCGGGCGGGGACGCCCGGGGCGGCCGCCGGGCAGAGCGCCCGGGGGTGAAAATCACGGTTTTTTGAGCTGGGAGAAGTAGACCCGGGTCTCCCGGGCGTTGCGGCGAACCATGTCGCTGAGCTCCTCCAGGGAGCCGAACTTCCGCTCCCCCCGGAGCATGGCGTAGTACTCCACCCGGATCTTCCGGCCGTAGAGGTCGCCGTCATAGTCCAAAATCCAGGGCTCCACGGTGATCTGGTCGCCGTCGTCCACGGTGGGGCGCACCCCCACGTTGGTCACCGCCATCCGGCTCACCCCGTCGGGGGTGACCACCCGGGTGGCGTACACCCCGTGGGCGGGCACCAGGATCTCCGGCGGCACCAGCAGGTTGGCGGTGGGAAAGCCGATGGTGCGGCCCAGCTGCTTGCCGTGGACCACCTCGCCGGAAAAGACGTGGGGGTGGCCCAGGAAGGTCATGACCCGCTCCATCTCCCCCTGGGCCACCAGGGTACGGATGTAGGTGGAGGAGACGGTGATGCCGTCCAGCTCCACCTTCTCGATGATGTCGCAGCCCAGGCCGGTCTGGGCGCACAGGTGCTTCAGCCGGGCGGGATTGCCCTCCCCCCGGTAGCCGAAGTGGAAGTCGTGGCCGGCCACCACATGGACCACCCCCAGCTCCCGCCGGAGGTAGTCGGCGACGAAAGCCTGCCAGGGCATGCGCATCATCCGGTCGAACCGGCCCACCACCACGTCCTGGATGCCGTAGCACCGGCGCATCAGCCCCTCCCGGTCCTCGGGGGTGGACAGCAGCGGGATCTGATGGCCCAGGATCTGAGAGGCCGGGTGGCGGTCAAAGGTGAAGGCCGCCGCCACGCCCCCCAGCTCCTCCGCCCGCTCCACGGCCCGCTGCAGCAGGGCCCCGTGGCCCCGGTGCACCCCGTCGAAAAAGCCCAGGGCGATGACCCGTTTTCTATTGTCTCTCGTCTCGTTCAAGCAGAAGATCTCCCTTGTTCGGTCACTGGTTTTGGGGGGCGAAAAAGCTCTTGACGGTGGACATGACCCCCGCCCTCCGCCGCCCCAGCATCAAAAACGTCCCGTCGTCGCCGTACACCCGGAACTCCCCGTCCTCCCCCGGGGAGGGGAAGGGGTTTCCGTTGCGGCAGCGGCGCTCGGCCTCCCCCGCCACGGAGAGGGCGGGATAGCGGGCGAAATAGGTATCCACCGGCAGCAGCAGGGCCGCCGGGTTTTCCCCGGAGCAAATTTGCTCCAGGGTGTAGGCCCCCTCCAGCCCGAACCCTGCCGCCCGGGTGCGCCGCAGGGCGGCCATGACCCCGCCGCAGCCCAGGGCGGCGCCGATGTCGTGGCACAGGGTGCGGATATAGGTGCCCTTGGAGCACACCACCCGGAGGGAGAACTCCCCCGCCCCGGTCTGCTCCAGCACCTCCAGGGAAAAGATGGTGATGGGCCGGGGGGCGCGCTCCACGGTCTTGCCCTGGCGGGCCAGCTCATAGAGCTTTTTGCCCCCCCGCTTCAGGGCGGAATACATGGGGGGCACCTGCAAGATCTCCCCGGTGAATTGGGGCAGCACCGCCTCCAGCGCTTCCCGGCCCGCGGCCACCGGATGTTCCTCCAGCACCGTGCCGGTGACGTCCTGGGTGTCGGTGACCTGGCCCAGCCGCAGAACGGCCAGATACTCCTTTTCGCCCCCTTCGGCGAACTCCACCGCCCGGGTGGCCCGGCCCACAAAGACAGGCAGCACCCCGGTAGCCATCGGGTCCAGGGTGCCGGCGTGGCCCACCCGGCGCTCCCCCATCACCCGGCGCAGCTTGGCGCACACGTCCATGCTGGTCCAGCCCTGGGGCTTGTCCACCACGATGATCCCGTCGGGCATGGCTCACTCCCCCCGGGCCTGGACGGCCCGGACGGCCTCCAACACCCGGCGGCGGGCCTGGGCCTCGTCCACGTCGTACATGCTGGCCCCGGCGGCGGCGGCGTGTCCGCCGCCCCCCAGCAGGGCGCACACCCGGGTGGCGTTCAGGCTGCCGTCGGTGCGCAGGCTCACCTTCCACACCCGCTCCTCCAGCTGGCGCAGGGTGGCGCTGACCTTCACCCCCTGGATCTTGTTGGCCCAGGAGGCCAGCTCCTCGCTGTCCCCCTGGCCGGCCTGGAACTCCTCCAGGTCGGCCAGAGAAATGGCCCCCACGGCCAGTGCTCCCCCGTCGAAGAACTCCATGCTCCCCAGCAGCCGCTGCTGGAGCCGGATCTCCTTCAGGGACAGGGTCTGGAAGCAGTTTCGGTTCACCTGCTTCCAGAAGTCGCCGTACTCCATCAGCTCGGCGGCGATCCGGTGGGTGGCCGGCGTGGTGTTGTTGTAGACAAAGCAGCCGCAGTCGGTGGAGATGGCGATGTAGAGCTGTTTTGCGATGGCCTCGTCCATCTCCCCCAGCTGCCTGCAGATGCGGTAGACGATCTCCCCGCAGGCCGCTGCGGAGGCATCCAGGCAGGTCTCCGCAGCATAGCCCTCGTTGGAGGGGTGGTGGTCGACGCACAGCCCGACCTTGCCCCGGTAGGGCTCAAATTCCGCCGGCAGCAGGTTTTCCGTGGCGATGTCCACCGCCACTATGTGCTCGGGCACGAAGTCCGCCGGGGGATAACTGCCCTCCATATAGCCGGCATAGGTCTCGGTGACCCCGCTGTTATAGCCCACCCAGGCCCGCTTGCCCCGCCGCCGCAGGGCCAGGGCCAGGGCGGCGGCGCTGCCCAGGGTGTCCCCGTCGGGGCGGACGTGGGTGAGCAGCAGGAAGTTGTCCCGCGCCTGGAGCCATTGGGCGGCCTGAAGTTCGGTCATTTCTCCTCGTCCTCCTCCCGGATGCGCTCGATCATGCTGACCATGCGCACCCCCCGTTCGATGGAGTCGTCGGCCATAAATTGCAGCTCCGGCGTGTAGCGCAGGGAGAGGGCGCGCCCCAGCTCCCGGCGCAGGTAGCCGGCGGCGGATTTCAGCCCCTTGACCACCTCTTTGATGTCGCTGGAGTCCAGGGCGCTGACGCAGACGCGGCAGTAGCGCAGGTCGGTGGTGGTGTCCACCCGGGTGATGGAGATCAGCCCCTGGACCCGGGGGTCCTTCACCGTGCGCAGCAGGCCGGCCAGCTCCCGCTGGATGTCCTCGTTGATCCGGTTGATTCGATTGGTTGCCATAGCGTTCTCCTTGTCATAAGGCAAAAGGCGCAGAATGCAGAATGTTCTTCCCTTCTGCATTCTGCGCCAAGCCAGTTCAAATCATGTGTCGGTCTGTCTCACAGAATTTCCCGGCCCGGGGCTGGGAATTCTGATTCAGTTTTGGGAAAAAGCGCGCCTCAGCGCTCAATCTCCTGCATCTCGAAGCACTCCAGGATGTCCCCGACCTTCAGGTCGGAGAACTTCTCCAGGGTGATGCCGCACTCGTAGCCGGCGGCCACCTCCTTGACGCTGTCCTTGAAGCGCTGCAGGGAGGCGATGGAGCCCTCGTGGATGACGATGCCGTCCCGGACCAGCCGGATCTGGGCGTTCCGGGTGACCTTGCCCTCCAGCACGTAGGAGCCGGCCACGATGCCCACGTTGGTGATCTTGTAGACCTGGCGGACCTCCACCCGGCCCAGCTCCACCTCCTTGAACTTGGGGGAAAGCATGCCCTTCATGGCGGCCTCGATCTCCTCGATGCACTCGTAAATGACCCGGTACATCCGCATATCCACCTTGTCCCGGGCGGCGGCGGCCTTGGCCTGGGCGTCGGGGCGGACGTTGAAGCCCACGATGATGGCGTTGGAGGTGGAGGCCAGCATCACGTCGCTCTCGTTGATGGCGCCCACGGCGCAGTGGATGACCTTGACGTTGACCTCCTCGTTGCTCAGCTTCTCCAGGGAGATCTTGACCGCCTCGGCAGAGCCCTGGACGTCGGCCTTGACCACGATGTTCAGGGCCTTCATCTCGCCCTCCTTGATCTGGCTGAACAGATCGTCCAGGCTGACCTTCTGCACCGGGCGGCTCATGGCGTCCTTCTTCTCCTGCTTGCGCTGCTCGGCCAGCTCCCGGGCCATGCGCTCGTCGGCCACCACATAGAAATCGTCCCCGGCCTCGGGCACCTCGCTCATGCCGATGATCTCCACCGGCACGGAGGGGCCGGCGCTCTTGAGCTTCTTGCCCCTGAAGTCGGTCATGGCCCGCACCCGGCCCACGGCGGTGCCGGCGATCAGGATGTCGCCCTGGTGCAGGGCGCCGTTCTGGACCAGCAGGGTGGCCACCGGACCCCGGCCCTTCTCCAGCCGGGCCTCGATGACGGCGCCCTTGGCGGAGCGGTTGGGGTTGGCCTTCAGCTCCCGCATCTCGGCGGTGAGCACCATCATGTCCAGCAGGTTGTCGATGCCCTCGCCGGTCTTGGCGGAGATCTTGCAGATGATGGTGTCCCCGCCCCACTCCTCGGGCACCAGGCCGTACTCGGTCAGCTGCTGCATGATCCGGTCCGGGTTGGCGCCGGGCTTATCCATCTTGTTGATGGCCACGATGATGGGAATCTCGGCGGCCTTGGCGTGGTTGATGGCCTCCACGGTCTGGGGCATGATGCCGTCGTCGGCGGCCACCACCAAGATGGCCAGGTCGGTGACCATGGCGCCCCGGGCCCGCATGGCGGTGAAGGCCTCGTGGCCGGGGGTGTCCAGGAAGGTGATCGTATTCTCGCCCACCTTGACCTGGTAGGCGCCGATGGCCTGGGTGATGCCGCCGGCCTCGCCGGAGGCCACGTTGGAGTGGCGGATATAGTCCAGCAGGCTGGTCTTGCCGTGGTCCACGTGGCCCATGACCACCACCACCGGGGCCCGGGGGACCAGCTCCTCCGGTTTGTCCTCGTGGTCGTCGATCAGCTTCTCCTCGATGGTGACGATGACCTCGTGCTCCACCACGCAGCCCAGCTCCTCGGCGATGAGGGCGGCGGTGTCGAAGTCGATCACGTCGGACAGGGAGGCCATGAACCCGTTCTTCATCAGGGTCTTGACCACCTCGGCGCCGGTCTTCTTCATCCGGCTGGCCAGCTCGCCCACGGCGATCTCATCGGGGATCTGGACCTTGACCGGGGCCTTCTTGGCGATCTCCAGCTGGAGCCGGCGCATCTGGCGGGCCTGCTCCTCCTGGCGGCGCTTGGCGGACTGGCGCTGCTGCTGCTGGCGGTTGCGGCTCTGCTGGCGGATCTTCTGCTTGCCCTGGCCCTGCTGCATCCGCTCGGCCCGCTCCGGGGCCAGATCCTCCAGGTGCTGGTCATAGCGCTCCAGGTTGACGTCGGCGGCCTTCCGGGTGTCCACCACCTTCTTCTGGGGCACCCGGGACTGGGGCCGCTGGGAGGACTCCCCGCCGGCCTTGGTCTCGCCGCCGGTCTTGACCCCGCCGGCCTGGGGCGCGGCCTTGCCGGTTCTTCCCTGCTGGCCCTGCTGTCCGCCGGACCTGCCGGGCTGCTGGCCGGCCTTGCCGCCCTTGGCCTCCTGGGCCTTCTTCTCCCCGGGCTGGGGGCCCTCGGCGAACACCTCGGCCAGGCTGCCGATCTGGTGGTGCTGGGTCATATATTCAAAGATGATGCTCAGCTCCCCGTCGGTGAGGACCTGCATGGTGCTCTTGGGCGCGGAGGCGTATTTGGTCAGGATCTCGGTGATCTCCTTGTTGCTCACGCCAAAGTCCTTGGCCACCTCGCGCACGCGATACTTCACTTCAATACTCATATAGAATCGCCACCTCCTGTAATTCGGAGCTCGTGCCAATGGGAAAGCCCGGGTGGGAAACCTGTCCTTTCCCATTGGCACAAACGTTCTGTGTACTTTTGCTTCCGGATCGATGGGCCCGCATCGGGCGGGCCGGCCCAGCGGGGCCCGGGCGGGGGCCCTCACGGCTTGCGGCGGGCGGATTTTTTGCCCTGCCGGGCGGTGTCCGCCCTCCGGCGCAGCGCCTTGTCCTGCCGGGCCTTCAGGGCCTGGCTGGCCGGGCCATAGGCCGGGTCGGCCGCCGCCAGCTTCTCCGCCACCGCGGCGGCGAAGCCCAGGTCGCACACCGCCGCCACGGCCAGCTCCCCCAGGCCCAGGGCCGCCCCCAGCGCCGCCTTTCCCTCCGGGAGGGCAAGCACCGGAAGCTTCTCCCCCTCCAGGGCCCGGGCCCGCCGGGCCGTGGTCTCCCCGGCGTCGGCGGAGAGCAGAATGAGCCGGGCCTCGTGGTCCCGGGCCGCCTGGCGGGCGCCCTCCTCCCCCAGCCGGAGCTGTCCCGCCCGCCGGGCCAGGCCCAGCAGGGCCAGCCAGGGGCTCACAGCCCGGCCTCCGGGGATTGCTGCATCTGCCGCTCCAGGGCGTCCCAGACCTCCTCGGGGATCTGGCAGCCGAAGGCCCGCTCCAGGGCCCGGGCCTTCCGGGCCTTTTTCAGGCACTCCGGGTTGGGGCACACATAGGCCCCCCGGCCGGGCTTGCGGCCCCGGAAATCCAGGGAGACCTCCCCCTCCGGGGAGCGCACCGCCCGGATCAGCTCCCGCTTGGGCTTCATTTCCCTGCACCCAAGGCACTGGCGCAGGGGGATCTTCTTGGGCATGGAGCACACCTCCTCAGGCCCTCAGCGAGGGCTCACTCCTCCTGGTCCTGGGCGGGCGCCTCTTCACCGCCGTCCCCGGCGATGAGATCGTCCTCACTGTCGGCGATCAGGTCGTCCTCGTCCAGGTCCTCGTCCTCCTCCGGCTCGTCGGCGGCGGAGACGGGCTTGATGTCGATCTTGTAGCCGGTGAGCTTGGCGGCCAGGCGGGCGTTCTGGCCCTCCTTGCCGATGGCCAGGCTGAGCTGGTCGTCGGGCACGATCACCCGGCAGCTCTTGACATCGCCCTCCAGCACCTTCACGCTGAGCACGTCGGCGGGGGCCAGGGCGGCGGCCACGTACTCGCCGGGGTCCTCGCTGTACTTGATGATGTCCACCTTTTCGCCGCCCAGCTCTTCCACCACGGTGTTCACCCGCTGGCCCCGGGGGCCGACGCAGGCGCCGATGGGGTCCACGTCCGGGTCGTTGGACCAGACCGCCATCTTGGTGCGGCTGCCCGCCTCCCGGGAGATGGAGCGGATCTCCACCAGCCCGTCGAAGATCTCGGGCACCTCCATCTCAAACAGCCGGCGCACCAGGCCGTAGTGGGTGCGGGAGATGACCACCTGGGTGCCCCGGGTGGTGCGGCGGACCTCCACCACATAGACCTTGATCCGGTCCCCCACATGGTAGACCTCCCCCTTGACCTGCTCCCCGGCGGAGAGCAGGGCCTCGGTGATCTCCCCCCCGGCGGTCAGCCGGACGTAGAGGGAGCCGGTGCGGTCGTCCACCCGGTTGACCACGCCGGTGAGCAGCTCGGCGGTCTGGTCTGCGAAGGCGTCGTACACCTTGTTGCGCTCGGCCTCCCGGATGCCCTGGATGATGACCTGCCGGGCGGTCTGGGCGGCGATGCGGCCGAAGTTCTTGGTCTTGATCTCGCTGGACACCACGTCCCCCAGCTGGACGTGGGGCAGGCTGCGCCGGGCGTCCTCCAGGGAGATCTCGGTGTAGGGGTTATCCACCACCTCCACCACGTCCCGGCGGAGCACCATGCGGACGATGTTGCGCTCCTCATCGGCCACCACGGCGATGTTGTCCCCCACGCCCTCGTGGTCCCGCTTGTAGGCGGTGGCCAGGGCCTGGGTAATCTTCTCCAGCATATACTCCTTCTTGATGCCCCGCTCCCGCTCCAGCTGGTCCAGGGCCAGGAAGAACTCCCGGTTGTCCTGCTCCTGGGGGTTTTCCGTCTTTTTCGTTCTCTTAGCCATTTTGGATGACACTCCTTATTATCCCGGCTCCACGCACTCGCGCTTTCCGTCCCATCAAAATTCCACATGGAGCCGGACCAGGGCCAGCTCCTTCTTCCCGAAGGTGACCGGCGCGCCGCCGATCTCCACCGTCACGTCCCCGTCCTGATAGCCTGTCAGGGCGCCGGTGAACTCCTTGCGGCCCTCCCGGGGCCGGTACAGCTTCACGTCCACCTGGCTGCCCAGGAAGGCGGCGAAGTGCTCCGGCTTCTTCAGGGCCCGGTCGGCCCCGGCGCTGCCCACCTCCAGCACATAGCTGCCCTCGATGGGGTCGCACTCGTCCAGCTTGTCGCTCAGGGGCCGGGACACCGCCTCGCACTGGTCGATGTTCACGCCCCCCGGGGCGTCGATATACACCCGCAGGTACCAGGTGCCCGCCTCCCGGACGTATTCCACGTCCCAGAGGCTGCAGCCCGCCGCCTCCACAAAGGGCAGGGCCAGCTCGGCGCACACCTCAGTCACTTTTCTCATCCGCTCCGCCGCCTTTCCCACCGGGCAGGGCCCGGGCCAGGTATCCAAGAAAAAGAGCGGAGCCACAGGCTCCACTCTCATTTCTACCTACTATCAATGGTATCATAGCACGTTATGCTCCGAATTGCAAGGGATTTTTTTACTCCCCCGGGACAGTCTCACCGCCCCTGGGGCAGCACCTCCTCCAGCGTCCCCAGCAGGAACAGGTGGAAGGTGCCGGTGCACAGCAGCGTCCCGTCCTCCCCGTAGCACTTGGCGTCGTAGACCGCCACGCTGCGGCCCAGATGGATGTTCTCCGCCACGCAGCGCACCCTGTCCCCCAGCCGGGCCGACTTCAGATAGCTGACGCTGCAGTCCAGGGTCACCCCCACCCGGCCCGACATGGCCACCGCCATGCCGGTCAGCTGGTCCATCAGGGTGTAGTAGGTGCCCCCGTGGGCGATGCCCAGGGGATTGCACAGCTGCTGGGTCACCGTGAAATGGCCCTCCGCCCGCTCCAGGCTCAAACTGTCATAGACCAGCCCCACATATCCGGCGAACTGGTCCTCGCCGCTGCTGCGCTCTATAATCGCCCCCGCCAGGGCCTGCGTCTCCTGTTCTGTCACCAGAGATCCCTTCCCTTCTGTTGCGTTCCAACCTAGATTACCCTCTCTATTGTAGCCGGTTTTGGTGGCAAATGCAACCCGGGCGCATAGAATGAGGCAAACGGGCCCGCCGCAGGGGCTGCAAAAAAAGCCCCCGCAGGCGGAGGCCGAATGCCGCGCACCGCGGCGGAATGGGGGATGGCAGGCAGATGAAGATGGAGATCCAGCCGGTGGACCCGGAGTTTGTCCGGGTGTGGAGCCGGGTCAAGGCCCCCGCCCCCGGGGGCGAGGAGGCCGCCGCCGGCCGGGCCGGGGCGGAGTGGGGGGAGTTTCTCACCGGCAAGATCCGCTCTGAGCTCCAGCGGGCCAGGGATTACCGGGCCCTGGGGCTGGCCGGGCCCGCCGGGGACAGCGGGGCGCGGGCCAGGAAGCTGGCCGCAGCCTGGTTTTTCCTGTCCGGGGAGCGTTGCCCTTTGCGGCCCCAGGGCGCGCCGGGGCGCTATCCGGGGTTCGGGGAGGCCCTCCGGGCCCTCTGCGCCGGGGAGGAGCAATCGGAGTCGGATTACCGCGCCGCCGCGGGGCGGTGCCAAAACGAGGCCCTGGGGCAGGTGTTCGCCTTCTGCGCCCAGAGCTGCCAGGAGACCCGGCGCAGGCTGTGGGCGGCGGCGGAGGGGATGTGGCGGTAGCTCAGCCCCGGTTGCGGCGTTCCTCCAGGCAGCCCACCACAACGATGCCGCCGGAAACCAGAATCAATGCCAAAAATGCCATGATAGACCACTCCTTTGTGTTTTTCTGGTGTCAGTGTACCACAATCTCCCCCGGGAAAAAACCAAAGCCGCATAAAAGATTCCTTATATTTTGGTTAAGCTGGCAGCAAAAGGGCGCATCGCGAAGCAAATGCGATGCGCCCTGAAGGCTTTTATAGAACTTTGGAGAGAAATTCCTTGGTGCGGTCCTCCCGGGGATTGCCGAAGATTTCTTCCGGCCTGCCCTGCTCCAGGATATGGCCGCCGTCCATGAACAGCACCCGGGTGCCCACCTCCCGGGCAAAGCCCATCTCGTGGGTGACCACCACCATGGTCATACCCTCCCGGGCCAGCTCCTTCATGATCTCCAGCACCTCGCCCACCATCTCCGGGTCCAGGGCGGAGGTGGGCTCGTCAAAGAGCATCACCTTGGGCTTCATCATCAGGGCCCGGGCGATGGCCACCCGCTGCTTCTGGCCGCCGGAGAGCTGGGCCGGATAGGCGTCGGCTTTGTCGGGCAGTCCCACCCGCGCCAGCAGCCGCTGGGCTTCGGCGTCGGCCTCCTGGCGGGTCATCAGTTTCAGCTGTACCGGGGCCAGGGTCATGTTCCGCCGCACCGACAGGTTGGGGAACAGGTTGAAGTGCTGGAATACCATGCCCATCTGGCGGCGCACCTTGTCGATGTCCACCTTGGGGGCGGTGAGCTCGGTGTCGTCAAAGAAGACCTGGCCGGAGGTGGGAGTCTCCAGCAGATTCAGACAGCGCAGAAAGGTGGACTTGCCGGAACCGGAGGGGCCGATGATGACCACCTTTTCCCCGTCCTCAATGCGCTCGGTGATATCCTCCAGCACCACATGCTTGCCAAAGGCTTTGGTCAGATGATTAACGGCGATCACTGGCTCTCAACCTCCTCTCAAAGATACCCAGCAGCCAGGTGAACAGCACCACCAGCACCAGATAGATGACGGCGATGCCCAGATAGGGGAACATCACGCTGTAGGTCCGGGCGCCCACCGCCTGGGCGGCGTAGAGCAGCTCTTTGCCGCCGATGGTGGTGATCTAAGCGGTGTCCTTGAACAGAGTGATAAACTCATTGCCCAGGGCGGGCAGGATGTTCTTGATGGCCTGGGGGATGATGATAAACCGCATGGCGGGCACATAGCTGAGGCCTAGCGATCTGCCCGCCTCCATCTGGCCCACATCCACGCTCATGAGGCCGCTGCGGACGATCTCCGCCACATAGGCCCCGGAGTTGATGCCCAGGGCCAGGGCGCCCACCATGGTGTAGTTGCGGCTGGTGGCAAAGATGATGGTGCCCATGATCAGCATCTGGACGATCATGGGGGTGCCCCGGATCACGGTGGTGTACACCTTGCACACCAGATCCACAATCCCCAGCACCGGGTTCCGGTGACCGGGCCGCTGCTGGTCGTGGGCGGTGCGCACCACCGCCACCAGCACACCCAGCACCAAGCCGATGGCCAGGGCGATTACCGTCAGCTCCAGGGTGGTCAGCACACCCCGCAAATACAGCTGCCACCGGCCTTCCGCCACAAAGGCCCGGTAAAAGCTGTACAGGAAAGACTCACCGGGGCCCAGCGTGGCCCCCTGGGCTAGCTGGGAGGTGAGGTCCGCATACCATTGCGCCAGATCCATGCGCGCACTCCTTTCTGTCACGATGGCAAAAGCGGGCGGCCATGGGGCCGCCCGTTATTTGCCGTTTTCTGTCTGAAACTCCCCTACTCGGCAGGGATATATTTGTCGATGATGGACTGCACGGTGCCGTCGGCGATCAGCTCCTCCAGAGCGCCGTTGATGGCGTCCAGCAGAGCGGTGTTGCCTTTGGCCACGCCGATGGCGTAGTCCTCGTCGGCAAACTCACCCTCCAGAATGGTCAGACCGGGGTTGGCCTTCACATACTCCTGGGCGGGGGCGTTGTCGATAACCACAGCGTCCACCTGGCCGTTGAGCAGGGCCTGGACGGCAGTGGCGCCGTCGTCATAGGCGGTGACGTTCTCCTCGCCGTAGCCGCCGTTCTCCGGGGTGTCGGAGCAGTAGATGTAGCCGGTGGTGCCCCGCTGGCAGCCAATCTGCTTGCCCTCCAGGTCATCCACGGAGGTGATGTCGGAACCCTCGGGGACGATGACCACCTGGACGCCGTTGGCGTAGCTGGTGGTGAAGTCCATGACGGCCAGCCGGTCCTCGTCAACGGTGACGCCAGCCATCACCATGTCGCTCTTGCCGTTCTGAACGGCCAGCAGGGCGGCGTCAAAGTCCATGTCGTCGATGACCAGCTCCAGGCCCAGCTTGTCGGCGATGGCCTGGGCCACCTCCACGTCGATGCCCTCGAAGGAACCGTCGCCGGCCACCATCTCATAGGGAGGGAACTGAGCGTTGGTGGACATGATCAGCTTGCCGTCCTCCACCAGCTTCAGCTCGCCGGCATCGGTGCTCTCGCCGGAGGAGGCGGAAGCGTCAGCGGAGCTGGAGGCGTCGGCCTCAGAGGAGATGGTGCTGCTCTGGGCGCTGGTGGAGGCGTCGGAGCTGGAAGCACCGCTCTGGGAGGCGGAATTGCCGCAGGCGGTCAGCAGCACAGCGCACATGCCCACAGCCAGCAGCAGAGAAAGCAGTTTCTTCATTTCAATCTCTCCAATATGTCGATTTTTCGGATGTTCTTCCGATCTTCTGGATTATACGCTCTATATTTAGAATGCAAGGGATTTCCCCGCTTTTGCCCTCTCCGGGCGGAATCTTCGTACACCTTGGCCAGCTTTGGCGGGAACAGCCGGGTTGTTTGGCGTTTTTTTGCCCTCCGCCGTGAATGCGGAGGGCAAAAATATACATTATATTACGAATATTATGCGTTAAAATCAGAACTTCGCACCGCCGAACTCACTGAGCTTTAAACTCTTATTCTTATCCAGCACCCAGTTGATGCGTTTCAAACGGAATGCGCCCCATTCCGTCTTTTTTGACTGCACTTGCTCGGGCAAAATGAATTGCCCTGCGCCAAGGTTTTGCCTGACGGCAAAACGCTTGCACGCGCCATGCGCGGCGGCCCGCCGGGCCGCTGTGGAGCATCCGGCAGTCAGAACTTCGCACCGCCGAACTCGCTGAGCTCCAGGCTCTTGTTCTTATCCAGCACCCAGTTGATGCTCCACAGAGCGCCGAAGAGCAGCAGCTTGT
>CAZAIF010000006.1:0-7118 GCA_964485125.1 uncultured Oscillospiraceae bacterium
GCCGCCCTTGGCGCACATGACAGTCACAGAGCCGTCCAGCACCCGCAGGGAACGCTCCACCTCAATGGTGAAGTCCACGTGGCCCGGAGTGTCGATGATGTTGATCCGGTGGGACTCATACTGGTTCTTGGAGCCGGACCAAAAGCAGGTGGTGGCGGCGGAGGTGATGGTGATGCCACGCTCCTGCTCCTGCACCATCCAGTCCATAGTGGCAGCGCCGTCATGGGTCTCGCCAATCTTGTGGTTCACGCCGGTGTAGTAGAGGATACGCTCGGTGGTGGTGGTTTTGCCGGCGTCGATGTGCGCCATAATACCGATGTTTCTGGTTCTTTCCAGAGAGACTTTTCTAGGCATAAGTCAAATACTCCTTTGAAAAACTTACCAGCGGTAATGGGCAAACGCCTTGTTGGCTTCCGCCATCTTGTGGGTATCCTCGCGCTTCTTCACGGCGCTGCCGGTGTTGTTGGAGGCGTCCATGATCTCGCCGGCCAGCCGGTCGGCCATGCTCTTCTCGCTGCGGGAGCGGGCATAGTTGGTCAGCCAGCGCAGACCCAGGGTCTGACGGCGGGCGGGACGCACCTCGATGGGCACCTGGTAGGTGGCGCCGCCCACGCGGCGGGCCTTGATCTCCAGGGAAGGCATGATGTTCTCCATAGCGGCCTCAAAGACCTCCATGGGATCTTTTCCGGTTTTTTCCTTGATGGTGTCAAAGGCATTATAGACGACCTTCTGGGCGACGCCCTTCTTGCCGTCCAGCATAATGCTGTTGACCAGCTTAGTCACCAGTACGGAATTGTAAATAGGATCGGGCAGAACTTCCCGCTTGGGTACATTTCCTCTTCTGGGCACTTTGCTTCCCTCCTTCATTTAGCATGATTTCATAGGTACTCGAATGCAGTATTTCAGCACCCGTACTGTGCGGACCCTCCCGCCGCGGGGCGGGCTTGTCCGGTGCCTGCCGAGAGGTCTACCCATAAATCTATATGAATAAACTCCTGGCAAGGCTTTCGCCTTGCGCGATCAGAGCGCAATGCAATTCAGGTCGGTCTCAGGAAGCGGAATTACTTCTTGGAGGCCTTGGGCCGCTTGGCGCCGTACTTGGAGCGGGCCTGCATACGGCCGCTGACGCCCTGGGTGTCCAGAGTGCCCCGGATGATGTGGTAACGCACGCCGGGCAGGTCCTTGACACGGCCGCCGCGGATCATGACCACAGAGTGCTCCTGCAGGTTATGGCCGACACCGGGGATATAGGCGGTGACTTCATAGCCGTTGGACAGGCGGACACGGGCGATCTTCCGCAGGGCGGAGTTGGGCTTCTTGGGCGTAGAGGTACGCACCGCGGTGCACACGCCGCGCTTCTGGGGAGAAGGCAGGTCGGTCTCCTTGTCTTTCAGGGTGTTCTTGCCCTTCTGCAGAGCGGGGGAGTTGGACTTGTCGACAGAGGTCTTTCTTCCGTTGCGCACGAGCTGGTTAAAAGTAGGCATGAACTGGTTCCTCCTTTCTCAGATTGATGAATTATATTTTAACGAATTTTCCCAGGGAATATTCGTCAAAACCGAATTTAATCCGCGTCCGCCAGGAGGGCGGCCACGGCGCACCCCAGGCGGATGCCGCAGGCGGCGCCCAGGTCGCGCATGTGGGGGATGTGCTCCACCGGGGTGCCGGTGCGCCGGCACAGCTCCTGGATAGGGTCGGTCACCTGAGGGTCGGCGTCCTCGGCCAGGAACACCAGCCGGGCCTCGCCCCGCTGGAGCGCCTTGCGCGACTGCTTGACCCCAACCACTTTATGTTCCGTTTGCAGTTGGGAGATCAATCTGAGTCACCGGCCTTCCCTGCATGAGCGCATAATACGCCCATACCACGCAATTAGGTATTATAGCATGACTTATGCACTCCGTCAAGCAGATTTTTCCCGCAAAATCAGGGCTTTTTCGCCCCTGCCCCGTCCCTTCCAGAGCGGGAGGGCAGGGCACGGGCCGGATGGGCGGAGTATATAAAATTTATTTTAAAATGTATCCCCCGGAGGGGAGGGCGAGGCGCGGGGCTATGAGAACTTCCTTTGACCGGGCGAGAGGCGGGGAAAAAACTTGTCTCGCCGGGTTTTTACTCCAGATTGTTGCGTTTCTGTTCCAGTTTGGCATTGTCAAATCTTTTTTCAGGCGTAAAAAAAATAAAAATCATTTTTGCCATACAAATTTGGGCAAAAAAACGAAATTGCACTTTTGCATAAATTGGGTTTGCTTTTTTGGGTAAATGTAGTATAATTTTTACGTTAAGTAGTCTCGTTTGAGACGACGGAGGCGGACAGCGCACATTGATATGGCCGTTATGCCCAATCCGCAGTGTGATGAGGGGGAGGCTGCGGGACAGGCGGCCGGATCGGGCTGTCCTTCTTCCCTTGACAACGAAGAGTATAGAGGAGGAACTAACTGTGCTGAAAATGCTGAAAAACAAGAAGTTCGGTAAGTACGTGCTGGCATTCCTGATCCTCGGCGTTCTGTTCAACTTCATGTACTCCGGTCTGCAGAACGACCAGATCAACATCATCCAGAGCTTCTCCGCCTGGAGCGCCAACGCCACCCAGCTTCCCATCACCATCGGCAACTTCGTCTGCATCGTGCTGACCTTTGTCTATGGCACCCTGTTCATTAAATTCGGCGTCCGCAAGACCCTGATCCCCTGCATCATCGTGTGCGCTCTGGGCTCCGTGGGCATCGCCGCCGCCGGCGGCCTGGCCGTCACCGCGGGCGTCGAGGTTCAGTCCGCCGCCACCGGTGAGGTCGGTATGTACTGGCTGTATTTCATCTCCCTGTTCCTGGTTCGCTGCGCCTGCATGTGCTTCCAGATGTCCGGCTTCCAGCTGGCCGCCTCCTGGTTCATCCGCTTCCGCGGCTCCGTGCTGGGCTTCATCACCCTGGGCTCCCCCCTGTTCTCCGTGGTGGGTACCTCTGTGATGAGCACCATGATCCAGACCCAGTTTGGCTCCGACTACCGTCCCTTCTATGTGGGCCTGGCCGTGCTGCTGGTGCTGATCGCCATCTGCGTGGCCCTGTTCCTGCGTGACTATCCCGAGGATGTGGGCCTGTATCCCGACGGCTCTGACGAACCTCCCAAGAGCGAGCAGAACACGGACGATGAGGTTCACCTCACCGTGGGCCAGGTGCTCAGCAAGGGCAAGAGCTGGCTGCTGATCTGCAACTACGGCGCCTATCAGTTCATCATCAACGCCTGCATGGCCTCCATGGCCACCTGGTTCATCACCCTGTTTATAACCAACGCCGATATGGTTGCCGCCGGCCCCATGGCCGCCGCCATCCCCGAGCTGGAGGCCACCACCCTGTGGCTGGGCCAGGCCGTCCGCTGGCTGTCCGTGGGCGCTATCCTGGGCATTCCCATCTCCTTCCTGTTCGGCGTGGTGGATGACACCCTGGGCACCCCCATCGCCTCCATCCTGCTGGGCCTGACCTGCATTATCCCGCCGGTGGCCCTGGCCCTCCAGGCCAATGTGGTTGCAACGACCGGCGCCTGCTCCGTGCCTCTGCTGGTCCTGTGGGGCATCGGCGTGGCCTGCATGACCGGCGGCGTGCCCACCATGCATCCGGCCTCCATGAACTTCGTCTTTGGCCGCCGGGAGTATCAGTCCGCCAACCGGATCATCATGGCCATCCAGCTGATCCCGTCCGCTGTGGCCGGCACCATCATGGTGAACCTGATCTCTGCCGGCCATGGCGTGGGCGCTTACATCATGCTGGCCTGTGTGGCTGTCTTTGGCGTCATCACCTCCATCCCCATGCTGAAGATGAAGGATGCCAACGCCGCCGACCGTATCGCCGGCGGAAAAGGCAGCAAGTAATTGCCCCTAATAAACCTTTCCCCTCCACAAGAAGGGCCGCTGTTTTCACAGCGGCCCTTTGTGTGTTTCCTGTCTCCGTGAGCAAGAAAAAAGAAACCGCCTTCGGCGGTCTCCTTCCTGTTTGCCTGCCCAAAGGGGCTCAGCGTTTTTTCTTTTTTCCCTTTTTGGCGTGGCCATAGCGGGTTTGGTTGGCCAGCTTGCCCTCCTCTTCCTTTTTCCAGCGGCGCTGGTCCTGAACCCTGCCGTAAATGGTGCGGAAATAGAGCGCCAGGGCCACCGGCAAGGCCAAAATGCCCAGGAAGGCAAAAAAGCCGATCTCCTCCATGAACCAGACGTTCAGCACCACCGCGATCCCCACAGCCACGACGGTAAAAGCCCAGGTCAAGACCAGGGTCAGCCCGGGGCGGGCAAAAAAGTATCCGTTGATCCTCTTCACAACAACACTTCCCATCCCATCCGTTTTGTGTGATTTGCCCCAGTATATCACATCCCACCTTCCGCCGCAACCAAAAAAAGCCCGGCATGGCGGATGCCATGCCGGGCCAGGGGAACGGTTCGTCTTTTACGGGGCAGGCTCAGCCCTGATAGCTCTTCAGGGCCTGAGCCAGCTGGTCGGGGCAGGAGGTGCTCTTCATGCCGCAGCGGATGCCCTCCATGCGGCTGATGGCGTCCTGGACGGTCATTCCCCGCACCAGGGCGGAGATCCCCTGGAGGTTGCCGCTGCAGCCGCCCTTCACCCGGCAGTCCCGGATGACGCCGCCGTCCACGTCAATCTCCATATAGCTGGAACATACGCCCTTGGGCTGGTATTGTATCGTCTCCATAGGATCAGTAGTTCACCTTCCGGCGCTCAAAATAGGCCTGGGGATGGGCGCAGACCGGGCACACCGCCGGGGCGTCCTTGCCCACATGGATGTGGCCGCAGTTACGGCAGATCCACAAGGTGTTCTCGTCGTCGGACTTGAACACCACATCGCTCTCCAGGTTGGAGAGCAGCTTCAGATAGCGCTCCTCGTGCTCCTTCTCAATGGCGGCAACGGCCTCAAAGAGATAGGCCAGCCGGGTGAAGCCCTCCTCCCGGGCGGTGGCGGCCATCTCGGGATACATGCTGGTCCACTCCTCGTTCTCGCCGGCGGCGGCGGCCTTCAGGTTCTCCACGGTGTCGCCGATGCCGCCCAGCTCCTTGAACCACATCTTGGCGTGCTCTTTCTCGTTGTTGGCGGTCTCCTCAAAGATGGCGGCGATCTGCTCATAGCCGGCCTTCTTGGCGGCGGAGGCAAAATAGGTGTACTTGTTGCGGGCCTGGGATTCACCGGCGAAGGCGGTCCACAGGTTGGCCTCGGTTTTCGATCCCTTCAGTTCCATGATTCTGACACTCCTTTTTCAAAAATTGAAACAGTCGATTGTATAGCACTCTTCCGCCCGGGGGCGGAAAACGCGCGCGGTTTTTTACGCGCCGGCGCCGGCGTCCGTTCCGGTCTCCGCGCCGCACTCCTGGCACAGGCCGTAGAACAGCCGGATCTCCCGGTGCAGGGTGAAGCCGTGGCCGGCGCAGAAGAGGGCCATATCCTTCCCCTCCGGCATGGGCAGGTCAAGCACCCGGCCGCAGCCGTCACAGCAGAAGTGGGCGTGGGGGGTCACATCCGCGTCATACCGCTCCACATGGAAGGGCATCCTGACGATGAGCCCCCAGTCCGCCATCTGGTTCAGATTGCGGTAGACCGTCCCCAGGCTCAGCTTGGGGTGGTCGGGCTTCAGGGCCTGATAGATCATCTCCGCAGTGGGGTGGACCTTCATGCTCTGGAGGCACTGATAGATCAGCTCGCGCTGACGGGAATAGCGTTTCTTTTCCATGGCAGCTTCCTTATTGAGAAAAATTCCTATCTTGCACCTATTATAACAAAGCCCTGCCGCCTTTGCAATCATTATTTTCAATTTTTTCTGGTTTTACACCTGCCGGACCCGGCGGCAGTCAAGTTTCCAGCGGCCCTGTCTTCACCGGCCCTCAGAGGAAGAGCAGCAGGCTGACCGCCATGACCGCCATGCCGGCGATCAGGCCGTAGACCGCCAGGTGGTGCTCCCCGTACTCCTGGGCGGCGGGCAGCAGCTCATCCATGGAGATGAACACCATGATCCCCGCCACACCGGCGAAGATCAGGCCGTAGACCACGTCGTTCATCACCGGCATCAGCAGCAGCCAGCCCACCAGGGCCCCGGCGGGCTCCGCCAGGCCGGAGAGGAGGGAATAGCGGAAGGCCTTCCCCCTGGAGCCGGTGGCGTGGTAGATGGGCACCGAGACGGCGATCCCCTCGGGGATGTTGTGGATGGCGATGGCCGCCACGATGGGGATGGCGATACCCAGGTCCTGGAGGGCGGAGACAAAGGTGGCCAGCCCCTCGGGAAAGTTGTGGAGGGCGATGGCAAAGGCGGTAAAGGCCCCCAGCCGCATCAGCCCGCGCTTTTCCCCTCTGGGCGTTTCCCCCTCCTCCTCCACCAGCTTGGGCTCGTGGGGGTTCTCCTCCGAGGGGATGAGCCGGTCGATGACGGCGATCAGCAGGATGCCCCCGAAAAAGCCGGCCACGGCGGCCCAGCTCCCCGGGCGCGTCCCCAGCTGGCCGGTCAGATAATCCCGGGCCGTCGCAAAAATTTCCACCATGGACACATAGATCATCACTCCGGCGGAAAAGCCCAGGCTGAGGGAGAGGAATTTTCTGTTGGTGCGCCGCTGGGCAAAGGCGGCGGCGCTGCCGATGCCGGTGCACAGCCCGGCAATCAGCGTCAGGAGAAAGGCGGACAGAATCTGCATGGTACATTCTCCTCTGTGAGTTAGTTAAATCTAACTTTTAATTATAACGGCTCTTTCCGCACCTGACAAGCGGGGATGTAACGGGCGGTCTGACTGCATTTGGCTGACCTTGCGCTTTTTTCCGGGGGTATTTTCGCCGCCGTGACACATACTGACCATATCCGCCCTAAAACGGCGCGGACCCATTTTACCAAGGGAGAAGGAGAAACAGATGAGAGGAAAGCAGATTTGGGCGGCCGGACTGGCGGCCCTCACCCTGTCTCTGGCCCTGACCGGCTGCGGCACGTCCACCGGCAACGGCAGCGGCAGCGACGCGGGCTCCAACGCCCGCAGCCGCGGCATGATGCCCGACGCGGCCTACTACGCCGACGAGGACGGGACGGTGCGCCAGCGGAGCCATCCCGCCCGGGACGGCCAGAACCGGGCCCAGGACGGCATGGACCGGGCGGCCCGGCGGGG
>CAZAIF010000006.1:7218-17741 GCA_964485125.1 uncultured Oscillospiraceae bacterium
CCCGGGACGGCCAGAACCGGGCCCAGGACGGCATGGACCGGGCGGCCCGGCGGGGCGCCCGGGACGCGGGACGGACGGTCCGGGATGAGGCCGGGAACCTGGGCGACACCGCCCGGAAGGTGACCGACGACACCATGAACGCGGCGGAGAACGTGGTGGACGACGCCGCTGACGCGGTGCGGGACGCCACCCACGGGGTGGGCGACGTGACCCGGGACGTGGTGGACGGCGCCGGCCGGGCGGTCCGGGACGCGGGCTGACGGGACACACCGGCAAAGCGCTGCTCCTGGCAGAGCTTTCTGTCAGGAGCAGCGCGCGCCCAGGCGGTAAAATCGCCCCCAGCGGAGCGTCCGGCGAGCCGCAATTCCGCAAGACTGCCCAGCCGCAGAGGGCGGTTTTTACTCCCATCCAACGCCATGTGTCCGGCAACGCGGCGGCCGTCGGCAGCTGCTGCGGGCAAAATGTGTTTACGCACCATTTCCGGCCGCCCAGAGGGGGCGGGGAAATGATGCGCATACAAAGGTGTGCTGTGCCTTCGCACAGCACAATACCGGGTGTGCCGGGCATTCACCGCGCGGCACACCCGTCCCGGGAGGAGATACCCTCCCTCCGACGCCCGGTCAGACTTCCCTGGCCTTCAGGCCAAAGCTGACCGCGATGGCCCGGTCCACCTCGTCCATCAGCGGGCCGTCCAGGCGGCCCATGTGCTCCCGCAGCCGGCGCTTATCCAGGGTGCGGATCTGCTCCAGCAGCACCACCGAGTCCTTGGTCAGGCCGCAGTTCTGGCCCACCAGCTCGATGTGGGTGGGCAGCTTGGCCTTGTTCATCTGGGAGGTGATGGCCGCGGCGATGACCGTGGGGCTGTGGCGGTTGCCCATGTCATTCTGGATGATCAGGACGGGCCGCACGCCCCCCTGCTCGCTGCCCACCACCGGACTGAGGTCGGCATAAAAAATATCTCCTCTTCTGACGCTGTTATCCACACAAATTCACACTCCGCGGTCAAAGTAGGCTTCGTTACGGTTATGTAACGAGGTCACTTTCATTTTCCCACGGGGCGGCGGCCATTATACCCTGAGGGAACGGGGGCCGCCGCCTTTTCTCCCGACAGCTTTGCCTCCCATCCCAGCTTATGCGACAGGGTGCGCGCCTGTTCTCAGCCCAGATAGATTCGGGGTACCCGGGAGCCCACGGCGCAGAGCAGCTCATAGGTGATGGTGCCCAGAGTGTCCGCCAGGGGCTGGAGCGGGGCCCCATCCCCAAAGACGGTGACCTCATCCCCCGCTCTGACGCCGGGCACCTCCGTCACGTCCAGCATACACATATCCATACAGATGCGGCCGATCTGGGGGGCCATCCGGCCCCGCAGCCGCATGGACAGCTTCCCGCTCAGGTTCCGGTGCAGGCCGTCGGCATAGCCCACCGGCACCGCGCACACCAGGCTGTCCCGCTCCAGGGTGTGGGTGCGGCCGTAGCTGACGCAGGTGCCCTTGGGCAGCCGCCGCAGGGAGACGACCCGGGTCTTGAGCTCCATCACCGGCTCCAGGGCGATCTTGTCAAGGGTGGAGGGGGCGGGATAGCAGCCGTATAGGGGGATGCCCGGGCGGATCATATCCATGTGGGCCTCCGGGTAGTTCAGCGCCGCCGCGCCGGCACAGCAGTGGCGGATCGGGAAGCGCAGCCCCCGCTCCTCCAGCCCCCGGAGCACCCGGCGGAACCGCTCCAGCTGCATATGGGTGTACTCCGGGCTGCTGTCCGCGTCGGCGAAGTGCATGAAGATGCCCTCGCACTCCAGGCCGGGCAGCCGGGCCATCTCCTCCAGGGTGTCGAGCCCCTGTTCCATGTCCGCCTCGTCGCAGAGGATGCCCAGCCGGGACATGCCGGTGTCCACCTTCAAATGGCAGCGCACCCGCCCCCCCAGCACCGCCGCCCGCCGGGAGAAGTCCCGGGCCTGGGCAGGATCGTAGACAGTCTGGGTGATGTGGCCGTCCAGCAGGGCGGCGGTGTACTCCGGCGGGGTGTAGCCCAGGATCAGGATGGGGGTGGAGATGCCCGCCCGGCGCAGCTCCTCCGCCTCGTCCAGGCAGGCCACCGCCAGGTAATCCGCCCCCAGCCGCTCCAGCCGCTCCGCCACCGGGACCGCCCCGTGGCCGTAGGCGTTGGCCTTGACCAGGCCGGTGAATTTGCTCCCGGGAGCCAGGGCCCGCAGGGCGCGGTAATTGTCCTCCAGGCGGTCCAGGTGGATCTCCGCCCAGGTCCTCTTTTTCAGATCGTTCATGGATGTGTCAGTCCTCTGTCTCTTGATTTGTCTCGCTGTAGGTAAAGGAAAAGGAGGTAAAAGCCAGCGTGATCACGGTGGCGCCGTCATAGGTCACCTCCGCCCGGCGCAGTCCGCCGTCCTCCTCCCCCAGCCAGACCAGCACCGTGCTGGTCCCCTCGGGATAGGCGGGGTTGGACAACTCCAGGCAGACCGTCTCCTCCCCCTCCAGGGTCTGCCGCCCGGCGGAGCACTGCCGCCCGGTGGTCAGTGTGTTCAAAATCAGGGGCATGGCGTCGGCGGGAGAGAGGCCGTCGTCGGACAGCCGCCCGGTCTCCAGGGTGACCCCCTCGTAGCTCATCTCCCCGCCCCCCTCGGACCAGTGGAAGGTGCAGCCGGCCACGCCCTCGGGGGAGAGCACCTCCAGGCTGCCCTGGGTCAGGTCGCCCTGGAGGGCGACCTGGTACTGATACACCCGCTCCCCGTAGTCCGCCGTCACCTCCGCCCGGGCCTCAAAGCCGGTCAGGGCGGCGTAGCGCTGGAGATACCGGGCGTCCAGATTCATTGTCATGCCGCCTTCCCCGCAGGCCGTCAGGGCCAGGAGAAGGGTCATCGTCAGTGCACCCAGTCGCAGCAGGCGCACACAGCCTCACTCCAATTCCTTAAAAACTTGGGGCAGAGCCCGGATCATGTCCGTCGGGGTCATCCCCCGCTCCCCCAGCCTTTGGGCGCACAGGTCCCCGGCCCGGCCATGGATCCACACGGCGCAGGCCGCCGCCTTGACCGGGTGCATCCCCTGGGCCAGCAGGGAGATCAGGATGCCCCCCAGCACGTCGCCGCTGCCCCCCTTGGCCATGCCCGAGTTGCCGGTGGTGTTGACAAACACCTCCCCGTCGGGCAGGCTGACGATGGTGCGGTGGCCCTTGAGCACCAGCAGGCAGCCGTAAGTCATGGAGAATTTCCGGGCGGCGGTCACCCGATCCCCGTCGGACAGGTCGCCCCCCATCCGGGTAAACTCCCCGTCGTGGGGGGTGACGATGGTGGGGCAGTCCCTGCGCCGGTACAGTATATCCATATGCCCGGCGATGGCGTTTATGCCGTCGGCGTCCAGCACCAGGGGGTACTGGACAGTCTGCATCACCGCCTCCACCACCGTGCGCACCCCCTCGGAACGGCCCAGGCCGGGGCCGATCAGGGCGGCGTCGCAGCCGGCCAGCTTCTCCAGGGCGGGCACCGCCGCCGCCTCGGAGAGGGTGCCGTCCTCCCCGGCGGGCAGGGGCGAGGGCATGGCCTCGTCGGACTTCACCGCGGCCACCGTGTAGATGGACGCGGGCACCCCCAGGAACACCAGGCCGGCGCCCGAGCGCACCGCCGCCCGGGAGGCCAGGATCGGGGCGCCGGTGTAGCCGGTGCTGCCGCAGAGCAGGCAGCACTTGCCGAAGGTACCCTTGTGGCCGTCGGCAGGGCGCTCCGGGAGCCAGGAGCGCACCAGATCCGCGTCAATGACGGTGGCGGAGCACTTCAGCCCCTCCACCAGCTCCTCCGGGATGCCGATGGAGTGGACGATGAGCTCCCCGACGCACAGGGCCCCGTCCCCCACCAGCAGCCCCAGCTTGGGCAGGGTAAAGGTGACGGTCCTGGCGGCCCGCACCGCGCACCCCAGGATACGGCCGGTGTCGGTCTCTACCCCGGAGGGGATGTCCGCCGCCACGGTGGGGGCGGCGCTCTCATTCATCCAGCGGACGGCCTCCACCGCATTGCCCCGGATCGGTGCGTTCAGGCCGATGCCGAAGATGGCGTCCACGCACAGATCCGCCCCGGCCACAAAGGCCCGCTGGGCCTGGGAGGCGGGGTCAAAGTCCTCCAGCGCGCCCCCGTCCTCCGCCAGCCGGCGCTCCATCTCCCGGCAGTCCGGGGTCATCTTCTCCCGTCTGCCCACCAGGAAGGCCCGCACCTCCAGCCCCTGGCGGCCCAGCAGCCGGGCCACGGCCACCCCGTCGCCCCCGTTGTTGCCCGCTCCGCAGAACACGGCGCAGCGCTTTCCCTGGGGCGCCCCGCCCAGGCAGGCCAGGCAGGCCTCCAGGATCCCCTGGGCCGCCCGCTCCATCAGCAGGGTGGAGGGCGTCCCCAGGTCGTGGATGGTGACGTTGTCCAGTTGGCGCATCTGCTCCCCCGCAGCGATCTTCATAGCACAGCCTCCCCTTCCCGGTTTTGTTTGCGCCCTATTATACCCCCTTCCCGGCCCGGCTTCAACTTTTTCCGTGAAATTTATCCCGCCGCCCTTGCGCCGGGGGGGAAAATGTGTTATATAAATGTAGTTAACGCGAGGAACGGGAAAATGTCCCCCAACTCCCCCGCCAGAGAGCGCCCGTCACCGGCTGAAAGCGGGCGCAGCGGGAGCGGGACTGGTTCGCCCTGGAGCGGCCCGGTGGAAATGCCGGGACGGCTGATGGCCGGTATCCCATCCAATGAGTGCGAGTTCTGGGAACTCGAATGCGGGTGGTACCGCGGAAGGCCGGCCTTTCGTCCCCATGTGGGAGGGAGCGGTCTTTTTTTCTGCCCGCAGCACGCTAACCTTTGTTTTCTGTCAATCTACTTCCCAGGAAGAAAAGGAGATTTTGCAATGAAGGAACAACTCTCGCTCATCCGCGCCGAGGCCCTGGCGGCCATCGCCCAGGTGGAGGACGCCGCCGCCCTGGACGCGCTGCGGGTCAAGTATCTGGGCAAAAAGGGCGAGCTCACCGCCCTGCTCAAGCAGATGGGCTCCCTCTCCCCCGAGGAGCGGCCCGCCATGGGCCAGCTGGCCAACGAGGTCCGCGGCGCCCTGACCGAGGCCATCGCCGGGCAGGGCAAGCGCCTGGAGGAGCTGGCCCTGGAGCGGAAGCTGAAGGAGGAGGCGCTGGACGTCACCATCCCCGGCGAGAAGCACCTGCTGGGCCACAGGCACCCCATCACCCTGATTATGGACGAGGTGAAGGACATCTTCATCGGCATGGGCTTCACCGTGGCCGAGGGGCCGGAGATCGAGCTGGCCGAGTACAACTTCACCAAGCTCAACACCGAGGAGGGCCACCCGGGCCGGGAGTGGACCGACACCTTCTATATCACCGCCGGGGACAAGGACCCCAAGAACGACGCGGTGCTGCTGCGCAGCCAGACCAGCCCCATGCAGGTGCGCACCATGGAGGCCCAGAAGCCCCCCATCCGCATCATCGCCCCGGGCCGGGTATACCGCAAGGACGAGGCCGACGCCACCCACTCCCCCATGTTCCACCAGATTGAGGGCATGGTGGTGGACAAGGGCATCACCATGGCCGACCTGAAGGGCACCCTGAACGCGGTCATCAAGAGCCTCTACGGCGAGGAGTCGGTCACCCGGTTCCGCCCCCATCACTTCCCCTTCACCGAGCCATCCTGCGAGGTGGACGTCCAGTGCTTCGCCTGCCACGGCGAGGGCTGCTCCGTCTGCAAGGGCGAGGGCTGGATCGAGGTGCTGGGCGCCGGCATGATCCACCCCAAGGTGCTCCAGGGCTGCAACATCGACACCGAGGTCTACTCCGGCTGGGCCTTCGGCATGGGCGTGGAGCGGCTGGCCATGATGCGCTACGGCATCAACAACCTGAAGCTGTGCTTTGAGAACGACGTCCGGTTCCTGGAACAGTTCTGAGGAAGAGGAGGACAAGCGATATGATTTTATCCCGTAACTGGCTGAACGAATTCGTGCCCCATGTCGGCGTGGACGAGATTGACGACAAGGCCTTCTCCGAGGCCCTCACCATCTCCGGCTCCAAGGTGGAGACCTATCAGGAGCTGGGGGCGGAGATCACCAACGTGGTGGTGGGCCGGGTGACCGAGATGGCCCGCCACCCCAACTCCGACCACATGTGGGTGTGCCAGATCGACGTGGGCGGGGAGATCGTCCAGATCTGCACCGGCGCCTGGAACGTCCACGTGGGCGACCTGGTCCCGGTGGCCAAGCACAAGTCCACCCTGCCCGGGGGCGTCAAGATCACCAAAGGAAAGCTCCGTGGCGAGGTGTCCTGCGGCATGCTCTGCGGCCTGTCCGAGCTGGGACTGGACGAGCGGGACTTCCCCTATGCCGCCGTCTCCGCCGCCGCCATCCTGGGGGACTATCACCCCATCGACCCGGCCAAGCCCAGCATTCCCGACAGCATCCAGCCCGGCCACAAAATTTTTGGCAAAGTGATCGCCGCCCGGCTGACCGGGGTGGAGACCGTCTCCTACGGCACCTTCGCCGTGACCGCCGACACCGGCAGCGGCGAGGTCTCTCTGACCACTGAGCTGCGCAACCTCCACGCTGGCGATATGGTGGCTCTGAACACCACCAGCAACGCCATCTGCACCCTGGACGACCTCCACGCCGAGCAGAAGGAGTTCCCCAACTGCATCCCCGACGGCATCTTCATCCTGGGCGAGGAGGGCATCGCCCCCGGCGACGACATCAAGCCCATCATCGGCATGGACGACCATGTGGTGGAATTCGAGATCACCCCCAACCGGCCCGACTGCCTGTCGGTCATCGGCCTGGCCCGGGAGGCCTCCGCCACCTTCCGGCAGCCCCTGCACCTGCACACCCCGGTGGTGGAGGGCAGCGGCGGCAGCATTATGGACGAGCTGGACGTGGAGATCGAGGACCCGGAGCTGTGCCCCCGGTACACCGCCCGGATGGTCAAGAACGTCAAGATCGCCCCCTCCCCCAAGTGGATGCGGGAGCGGCTGCGCTCCTCCGGCGTCCGGCCCATCAACAATATCGTGGACATCACCAACTACGTCATGCTGGAGTATGGCCAGCCCATGCACGCCTTCGACTTCAAGTGCGTGGAGGGCGGCAAGCTGGTGATCCGCACCGCCCGGGAGGGGGAGACCATCCAGACCCTGGACGGCAACGAGCGGAAGCTAACCACCAGCATGCTGTGCATCTGCGACATCAACAAGCCCGTGGGCGTGGCCGGCGTCATGGGCGGCGCCAACTCCGAGATCGAGGGTGACACCGCCGCGGTGGTCTTTGAATCCGCCAACTTCAACGGGGTGTCCATCCGCCGCACCGCCACCGCCCTGGGCATGCGCACCGAGGCCTCGGGCCGCTATGAGAAGGGCCTGGATCCCATGAACACCTATCTGGGGGTCCAGCGGGCCTGCGAGCTGGTGGAGCTGCTGGGGGCCGGCGAGGTGGTGGACGGCATCATCGACGTCATCGCCGCCGACCAGAACCCCACCACCGTCCAGCTGGAGCCGGAGAAGATCAACGCCCTGCTGGGCACCGACATCAGCCGGGAGACCATGGTGGACATCCTGGAGCGGCTGGGCTTCACCCTGGAGGGCGACACCATCATTGTCCCCTCCTGGCGCAGCGATGTGGAGCACTACGCCGACATCGCCGAGGAGGTGGCCCGGTTCTACGGCTACAACAACCTGCCCACCACCCTGATGCGGGGCGAAACCACCCGGGGCGGCCTGAGCCGCTCCCAGAAGGCGGAGCAGCTGGCCACCGCCACCTGCCGCAGCCTGGGCTACAGCGAGATCATGACCTACTCCTTCATCTCCCCCAGCGCCTACGACAAGGTGCGCATGGCCCCCGACTCCCCCAAGCGGGACAGCATCCGCATCCTGAACCCCCTGGGGGAGGACACCTCCATCATGCGCACCACCGCGGTGCCCTCCATGCTGGAGGTGCTGGCCCGGAACGAGCACTACCACAACAAGCAGGCCATGCTCTATGAGCTGGCCCGGGTCTACACCAAGCAGCCCGGCTCTGCCATGGCCCTGGAGACCCAGGACCTGATCCTGGGGGCCTACGGCGGCGGCATGGACTTCTTCCGGCTCAAGGGGGCGGTGGAGACCCTGCTGACGGCCTTCTGCATCCCCGGCGCCGTCTACACCGCCACCGCCCAGCGCCCCGCCTTCCACCCGGGCCGCTGCGCCGACGTGAGCGTGGAGGGTCAGGTCATCGGCACCCTGGGGGAGATCCACCCGCTGGTAGCCAAGAACTACGACGTGTCCGGCCGGATGTATGTAGCCCGGCTGGATTTCACCGCCCTGCTGAAGCTCCAGAACACCGAGATCGTCTACAAGCCCCTGCCCAAGTATCCGGCGGTGAGCCGGGACATCGCCCTGGTCTGCGACAGCGCCATCCCGGTGGGCGACCTGGAGCGCTGCATCTCCCGCAGCGGCCAAGGGCTGGTCAAAGAGGTGGAGCTCTTCGACATCTACACCGGCGCCCCCATCCCCGAGGGCAAGAAGAGCGTGGCCTTCTCCCTGAAGCTGCGCAGTGAGGACCACACCCTCACCGACGCCGAGGCCGACGGGGACGTGCAGGCCATCCTGGCCGCCCTGGAGGCGGAGCTGGGGGCCGTGCTGCGCTGACCCCCTCCCCCCGCCCCGATCCCACAGAGCGCTGCCCGCGCCGGCCTACAAAAGGCCGGCGCGGGATTATTTTGCCTGCCGCCCGGTTGACCCGGCAGGCGGGAGCTGATAGAATGGGCACCACAGGGCAGAGGAAAGGCGGTGGCTTTGGGTTGAAATCGCTCTATCTGATCGGCGGGCCCATGGGGGTGGGCAAGACCACCGTGGGCCAGATCCTAAAGCGCCGCCTGGACCGCAGCGTCCTGCTGGACGGGGACTGGTGCTGGGACGCCCACCCGTTCCAGGTGACCGAGGAGACCCGGGCCATGGTGCTGGACAACATCTGCCATCTGCTGGGCAACTTCCTGTCCTGCTCCGCCTATGAGCACGTCATCTTCTGCTGGGTACTCCACCGGCAGGCGGTCATCGACGCAATCCTCTCCCGGCTGGAGCCGGAGGGGTGCCGGGTCGTCCAGGCAATGCTGTTGTGTTCGCCCGCCGCCCTGGAGCGGCGGCTCCGATCCGATATTGCCCAGGGACTGCGGCAGCCGGATGTCATCCCCCGCGCTTTGGAGCGGCTGGTCTGCTGCGAGGGGCTGAACATCCCAAAAATCGACACCACCTCCCTCACCCCCGAGGGCGCCGCCCAGGCCGTCCTCCGCCTCGGAAACCCCGATGTCCGGTGACGGAGGAGCGCAAAAGGATCGGTTCCGCAGAATAATTGGGGCCGTTTTTGCTCAGAATGGAAATTAAAGTCGCTTTTACTCTTTACAACCCCGGGAAAATGATATAAAATAAAGTATATTTGTGAAAGGTGTTGTCCTATCTGACAACCTAGGAGGTGTTTCCCTATGTCCGACTATACCCGCCGTTTCGATCTCCCGGCAGATGACACCGTTGACACCCGCGAGATTCTCTCCCAGGTATATCAGTCCCTCCAGCAGAAGGGCTATAACCCAATCAATCAGATCGTGGGCTATATCCTCTCGGAGGATCCCACCTATATCACCAATTTCAACAACGCCCGCACCCTGATCCGCAAGCTGGACCGGGACGAGCTGCTGCAGGAACTGGTCCGCTACTATCTGGACGTCTGATCGAACCCAGTCCAATCCAGGGTCGTCCCCACACGGACGGCCCTGTTTGATTGTCCGGGCACTTCCAGTTTTTTCTCCAGAAAACGCGCCCGCTGCCCCGGAGATTTGGCATTTTCATCCCAAAAACCACCTGTTGACAAATCGGAAACGTTCTGTTACAATTAGTTACAATTTTAGGAGGTACGCTCATGGCTGAGTCCAAAACCCTTCCCCTGACCTACAAAGGTCGTCCCCTGCGCCGGAAGGACAATCTGATTTATTACGGGAGCATGGCCGATCCCTATATCATCATGTTCCAGATCCTATCCACTGAAACGATAAAGGACATGGAGGTGGCTACCAAGGTCGCCGTTCAGCTCCAGCTCACCGACCCCGACCTGAAGGGCCGGGACCGGGTGGTCCGCAAGAGTGAAAAAAGCAGCCTCTACGCCGCGATGGACTTGGGCGACGTCTGGCTGCAGCGGGCCCTTGCCTCCTCCAAATAAGCCGGAGGTCCTTTGCCTGCGTAACCATTACGGAGGTCTTACATGTTCCCAATCCACCGCAGACTGAGACGCGCCGCGGGAGTGACCGCGGCCGCTTCTCTGCTGATCCTCTGCTCCGCCTTCAGCGCCGGCGCCGCCGACACCGGCACGGTGCTTGGAAATGAGGTCCGGCTGAGAAGCGGCCCCAGCACGGATACCGAAGTGCTGGAAGTGCTCAACCAGGGCGACACACTGGAGATCCTGGACGACACCGAAGCGGACTGGTACCAGGTCAGCTACCGGGGGGAGGACGATGTGCGGCTGAGCGGCTACATCCCTGCG
>CAZAIF010000006.1:17841-30886 GCA_964485125.1 uncultured Oscillospiraceae bacterium
CGGCACCGGCGCAGATGTGGCCAGCTATGCCGTCCAGTTCCTGGGCAACCCCTACGTCTGGGGCGGCACCAGCCTGACCAACGGCGCCGACTGCTCCGGCTTTGTGATGCAGGTCTACGCCCACTTCGGGGTCAGCCTGCCCCACTCCTCCAGCGCCCAGCGGAATTACGGCCAGTCGGTGAGCCTGTCGGAGATCCAGCCCGGCGACATCGTGTGCTACAACCACCATGTGGGCATCTACGTGGGGGACGGCACCATTATCAGCGCCCTGGGCTCCAACTACGGCATCACCTACAGCAGCGTGACCTATAAGGACATCATCACCATCCGCCGCATCTTTGGCTGATCCATTGTAAGAATTTCAGTCCCGGCGCCTCTCACTGAGAGGCGCCGGGACTTTTCTGCGTCCGTCTGTGGGCCGGAAACGACCGTTTTCCCAATCCGAACCGGAACCGCAGAGCAAAATCAGGGCTTATTCTCCTCGGACACCCAGCGCTTGAAGGTGCCCGGGGACACCCCCAGCCGCTGAGAGGCGGCCCGGGCGCTGAGCTCCCCCTGCCGGAAGGCCTGGTAGACACTCTGGAACTTCCGGGGGCGCTTGATGGGCGGGCGGCCCAGCTGGGTGCCCTGCTCCCGGGCCCGCTTCAGCCCCTCGGTCTGGCGCTGGGCCAGCTCAGAGCGGCGGCGCTGGACGTCCTCCGCGACCACCTGCAGGATCTGTTCCGCCAGGGACTCATCTCCGCAGAGGTCGCGGATCCGCTGTTCATTTTCCGGTAACATACGCGTCTGATTCCCTCCTCAACTCCGGGTCCAGTGGACGCCCTCTTTGGTGTCCACCAGCCGGATGCCCCGGGCGGCCAGTTCGTCCCGGATCCGATCCGCCTCGGCCCAGTTCTTCTCTTTGCGGGCCTGCTGGCGGCGGAGCACCAGGGCGTCGATCTCCGGGTCGCCCTCGCCGAAGACCACATCGGTCTGGCCCGGGGCGGCCTTGGGCTTCGCGGCCCTGGCCCGGTCCGCCGCAGCGATCAGCTCCAGCCCCAGCACCGTATCAAAGCTGCCGATCAGCGCCCGCTTGGCGGCGCCCCCCAGCTTGCTCTTGAGCACGTCATAGAGGACGGTGACCGCCTGGGCGGTGTTCAAATCGTTGTCCAGGGCGGCGGCGAACTTCTCCCGCAGGGCGGCCAAGGCGGCCTCGTCAGCGGGGGCGTTGTCGTCCGGGTCCAGGGCGGCGATCCGGTCCACCAGCTTGCGGTAGGCGGTGGCGGCATTGTCCAGGTTCTCGTAGGTGAAGACCAGGGACTTCCGGTAGTGGCTCTGGAGGCAGAACAGCCGGTAGACCAGCGGGTCATAGCCCTTCTCCTCCAGCAGGGAGACCGTCAGGAACTCCCCCTTGGATTTGGACATCTTGCCCGAGTTGGTGTTCAGATGGTGGACGTGGAACCAGTATTTGCACCAGGGGTGGCCCAGGTAGGCCTCGCTCTGGGCGATCTCATTGGTGTGGTGGGGGAAGGCGTTGTCGATGCCGCCGCAGTGGATGTCCAGATACTCCCCCAGGTACTTCATGCTGATGCAGGAGCACTCGATGTGCCAGCCGGGATAGCCCACCCCCCAGGGGGAGTCCCACTTCAGGGCCTGGTCCTCAAACTTCGACTTGGTGAACCAGAGGACGAAATCCGCCTTGTTGCGCTTGTTCTCGTCGGCCTCCACGTCCTCCCGGACACCCACCGCCAGATCCTCCTGGTTAAAGTCCTGGAACACATAGTAGCGCTCCAGCTTGCTGGTGTCAAAGTAGACGTTGCCACCGGCCCGGTAGGCATAGCCCTCCTCCAGCAGCTTGGAGATCACCTGGATGAACTCGTCAATGCAGCCGGTGGCGGGCTGGACCACATCGGGGGTCTTGATGTTCAGCTTGGCGCAGTCGGCAAAAAAGGCGTCGGTGTAGAATTTGGCGATCTCCATCACCGTCTTGTGCTCCCGGCGGGCCCCCTTGAGCATCTTGTCCTCGCCGGTGTCCGCGTCGCTGGACAGGTGGCCCACGTCGGTGATGTTCATGACCCGCTTCACCTCATAGCCGGCGTAGCGCAGATACTTCTCCAGCACGTCCTCCATGATATAGGTGCGCAGGTTGCCGATGTGGGCGAAGTGGTACACCGTGGGCCCGCAGGTGTACATCTTCACCTTCCCCGGCTCGTGGGGGACAAACTCCTCTCTGCGGTGGGTCAGGGAATTATACAGCTTCATATTGTCTCGCTCCTTTTCCGTCGTTGTTCAATCCTGTTCCGCCGGGCTCTGGACAGACAGGCGGCGCTCCAGCTCCTCCACCCGCTGCTGCAGGGCCTGGACCGCCCGCTCCACCGGGTCGGTGACGTCGTGGATCTGGTCCACGTCGTCGGCGTAATGGACCTTTTCGCTGCCGATGCGCACCACCTTGCCGGGCACGCCCACCACCGTGGCGTTCTCCGGCACCTCGCTGAGCACCACCGAGTTGGCGGCCACCCGGGCGCCGTCCCCTACCTTGAAGGGCCCCAGCACCTTGGCGCCGCAGCCGATCAGCACGTTGTTGCCGATGGTGGGGTGGCGCTTGCCCCGGTCCTTGCCGGTGCCTCCCAGGGTGACCCCGTGGTAGATCAGCACGTCGTCGCCGATCTCGGCGGTCTCGCCGATGACGATGCCCATGCCGTGGTCGATGACCAGCCGGCGGCCGATCTTGGCCCCGGGGTGGATCTCAATGCCGGTGCGCCGGCGGTTCCACTGGGACTCCAGCCGGGCCAGAAAAAACAGCCTGTGTCGGTAGAAAAAATGGGCGATCCGGTGGCGGATGATGGCGTGGACGCCGGGGTAGAGCAGGAAGATCTCCAGCTTGCTCCTGGCCGCCGGGTCCCGGGCCTGATAGGCCGCTAACAGCTCCGTCAATCGGTTGGACATAGCAATTCGCTCCTCACAATGCTGGGATAGCGCGGAGAAAGAAACAAAGCCGCCTCCTGCTCCATCGGGCAAGAGGCGGCGCAATCAGCGTTGCCGCGGTTCCACTCTCATTTCTCACTCAAAGGGCCGGTAACGGGGCCGCCGGGGACATTACTCCCGCGCTCCCGGGCGCACTTCGCCTCCCGCCGCCGTGGGATGGCTTTCAGCCGGTGGCCATCCCTCTCTGACCGGCGCGTCCAGGGGGTTACTCTTCCCGTTCCTCGCGCTTACACTAGCAGTATATTACCATTTCCGGCCAAGGGTGTCAACCGATGCCGGGGAATTTGCCCGGCCGGCCCATGGGAACCCTCATCGCAGGCATGGGATCGGAGCCTGGGTTCAGATGTTGCTCAGGTCCAGCACGTCCCGGTTCTTGACCAGGTACTCCGCCCCGGAATAGGCGGTGGTCACCAGGATGATCACCCAGCAGACCACGTTGACCGCCTCGGGCAGCCCCAGCAGCATCACGCAGATGCACACCATGGTGCTGGCGGTCTTGACCTTGCCCGACCAGCCGGCGGCAATGACCCGGCCGTTGCTGGCGGCCACCAGCCGGAGGGCGGAGACGATGAACTCCCGGGCCACCACCACGATGACCACCCAGGCCGGCATCCAGTGCCAGTCCACAAAGACCAGCATGGCGGCGGTGACCAGCAGCTTGTCGGCGATAGGATCCATAAACTTTCCGAAGTCGGTCACCAGGTTGTATTTCCGGGCGATCCGGCCGTCCAGCAGGTCGGTGAGGCTGGCCAGAATGAAGATGGCCAGCGCCGCCAGATTGTGATAGGGAAAGGCCCAATAGAGCACCACCACAAAGACCGGGACCAGCAGGATGCGCAGCAGCGTCAGTTTATTCGGGGTGTTCACAGCGCCGCCTCCCTCTCAAATTCGCCCATCAGATCGCCGTCCACCGTGTCGGTGACGGTGACATAAACAAAGGTACCGGGTTCCACGCCCCCGGCGGCGGTGAAATAGACCTTGCCGTCGATGTCCACCGAGTCGGCCCAGGAGCGGCCCACATAGCAGCCCATCTCCTCATCGAAGCCCTCGCAAAGCACCTCCAGGGTCTCCCCCAGCAGGCTCTCGTTCCACTCGTCCATGATCCGGGATTGGAGGTCCACCGCCAGCTCCACCCGGCGCCGGGCCACCTCCGGGTCCACCTGGTCCGGCATCTCCACCGCCTTCGTCCCCTCCTCCGGGGAGAACTGGAAGACGCCGGCCCGCTGGATGCGCTGCTCCTCCAGGAAGGCGCACAGCTCCTCAAACTCCGCCTCCCCCTCGCCGGGCAGGCCGCAGATCAGGGAGGTCCGCAGCACCAGGCGGGGCAGCCGGGCGCGCAGCTTGGCGAACAGCTCGGTGATCTGGGCCTTGGTGCCCCGGCGGCACATGGCCTTCAAAATCCGGTCGTTGCAGTGCTGGATCGGGATGTCCAGATAGTTCAGGATCTGGTCATGGGCGGCGATCACGTCGATGAGCTCGTCCGTGATCAGGTCCGGGTACAGGTAGTGGAGCCGGATCCAGTGGAAGTCCAGCTTGCACAGCTCCTCCAGCAGCCGGGCCAGCATGGGCCTGCGGTAGAGGTCCATGCCGTAGCGGGTGATGTCCTGGGCGATGACGATGAGCTCCTTCACCCCGGCCTCGGAGAGCTTTTTGGCCTCGGAGAGCAGGGATTCCATGCTCCGGCTGCGGTAGTGGCCCCGGAGATAGGGGATGATGCAGAAGACGCAGTAATTGTCGCAGCCCTCGGCGATTTTCAGGTAGGCGCTCCAGGGCACGGTGGACACCAGCCGCTCCCCGTCCTCATAGGTGCGGCTGATGTCCCCGAAGCGCTCGGGGCTCTCGCCGGCCATGAGGGCCTCGATGGCCTCCACCACGTCGGTATAGCTGCCGGTGCCCAGCATGCCGTCCACCTCGGGCAGCTCGGAGCGGATGTCCTCCCGGTAGCGCTGGGACAGGCAGCCCGCCACCAGCAGCTTTTTCAGCGCCCCCTCCTCCTTCAGATGGGCCAGATAGAGGATGTGGTCGATGGCCTCCTGCTTGGCAGAGTCGATGAAGCCGCAGGTGTTCAGCACGCACACGTCGGCCCCCTCCGGCTCCGGGACGATCTGATGCCCGGCCTGGCGCACCAGGGCGGCCATCTGTTCGGTATTGACCAGATTTTTTGCGCAGCCCAGCGAGACAAAGGCCACTTTATACACGCTCAAATGGATTCCTCCTCTATCTCCGCCCCATACCTGGCCAGGCCGGCGCGGATCTCCTCCCGCCGGAAGCCCCGGCGGAGCAGGGCGTCGGTGGCGCGCTTCAGCGCTTTCGGGTCGTCCTGACAACCCCGGAGCTTTTTGGCCAGGAAATCCGCCACCCGGTCCACCGGGTCGGACTGCTCCTCCAGGGCCTCCTCCCAGAGTTCCCGGGAGATGCCCCGGCGCTGGAACTCCTGGCGGAGCTTCTGGGCCCCGTAGCCCCGGGCGGAGTAGTGCCGGGCCACGCTATGGGCGTAGTCCAGCTCGTTCAGGGCGCCGATCTCCTCCAGCCAGTCGGCGGCGGCGGCGGCGTGCTCCGCCGTCTCCCCCTTCTGCTCCAGCCGGCGGATCAGCTCCCGCCGGGAGAGAGGGCGCTCCCCCAGCATCCGGGCCCCCCGGGCCTTGGCGCCGCTCAGGCCCCCGGCCTGCTTCAGCGCGGCCAGCTCCCCTTCCTCCAGGGTCTGACCGGCATACAGGGCGAAGGAGAACACTTCGTTCTCGGTGACCCGCAGCGGCGCCTCCTCCCCCTCCAACCAGACCAGGAACCGCCCCCGCACATGCTTGGACGGCTCCAGCCGCTGAATGGTCTTCATCAGCCCTCAAAATCCTCGGCGGACACGTCCACCGGCGCGCCGGACTCCGGCGCCGGGGCCTGGCCCAGGGTGCGGCCGGCGGCCTTGGCGGCCACCTGGGACTGACGGCTCATCAGCCTGTAGGCGTTTTTGCGGATCTCCGTCTCCAGGGCCGCCGCCTCCTCCGGGTGGGTGCGCAGGTACTCCTTGGCGGCGTCCCGGCCCTGGCCCAGCCGGGTCTCGCCCATGGCGAACCAGGAGCCCGACTTCTGCACCAGATCCAGCTTGACCCCCAGATCCACCAGCTCGCCCAGCTTGGAGATGCCCTCGCCGTACATGATGTCGAACTCCGCCTCCCGGAAGGGCGGGGCCACCTTGTTCTTGACCACCTTGGCCCGGGTGCGGTTGCCGATCATCTCGCCCCCCACCTTCATGGTCTCGATCCGCCGCACGTCGATGCGCACCGAGGCGTAGAACTTCAGGGCCCGGCCGCCGGTGGTGGTCTCCGGGTTGCCGTACATGACGCCGATCTTCTCCCGGAGCTGGTTGATGAAGATGACGATGCAGTTGGTCTTGGAGATGCAGCCGGCCAGCTTGCGCAGGGCCTGGCTCATCAGCCGGGCCTGGACGCCCACAAAGCTCTCGCCCATCTCCCCCTCGATCTCGGCCCGGGGCACCAGGGCGGCCACCGAGTCCACCACCACCACGTCCAGCGCGCCGGAGCGGACCAGGGCCTCACAGATCTCCAGGCCCTGCTCGCCGGTGTCGGGCTGGGAGATCAGCATGGAGTCGATGTCCACCCCCAGGGCCCTGGCGTAGGAGGGGTCCATGGCGTGCTCGGCGTCGATATAGGCCACCTCGCCCCCCAGCTTCTGGGCCTCGGCCACGATGTGCAGGGCCAGAGTGGTCTTGCCGGAGGATTCCGGCCCGTAGATCTCCACGATGCGCCCCCGGGGCACGCCGCCGATCCCCAGTGCCAGATCCAGGGACAGGGAACCGGTGGGGATGGCGTCCACCGCGATGTGGGCGTTCTCCCCCAGGCGCATGATGGAGCCCTTGCCGAAGTTGCGCTCGATCTGGGCGACGGCGGTCTCCAGCGCCTTTTTCTTATCGCTGGCCGGCGTGGCCGACTCCAGCGGTGGCTTTTTTGCTGCCATATCCATTCATCCTTTCCGCGGCCCCGGGCCGCGCTTGTCTTGCTGTTTTCCCCGGCCGGGGCGATGCCGCCCTCCGGCCAAAGGCTTTGCTCCGCCCACCGGCTCAGAGCCGCCCCTCCACCAGCCGCCAGATGTTCTGGGTGTCCAACCGGGTGTCGATGTCGTGATAGCCCTGCTGGGCCATGAGCTGCTCCACCGGGTCGGCCTGGTCGAAGCCCACCTCGAAGACCAGGGCGCCGCCGGGGCGCAGGGCGTCCTTCCAGTGCTCGGTGATGCTGCGGTAGAAGTCCAGCCCGTCCTCGCCCCCGTCCAGGGCGGCGTGGGGCTCGAAGTCCCGGACCGAGTGGTCCAGCCCCGGGATGTCCCCGGTGGGGATGTAGGGCGGGTTGCTGACGATCACGTCAAAGGCCCCCAGCAGCGCGTTGGGGGGCGGCTGCAGGGCGTCGGCCCGGACGCACACCACCTGGCGCAGCAGCTCGTTGCGCCGGGCGTTGCTCCGGGCCACGTGGAGGGCCTCCTCGGACAGGTCGGCCAGCACCACACGGGCCTTGGGAGCGTGTTTGGCCACCGCCAGGCCGATGCAGCCGCTGCCGGTGCACAGATCCAGTACCCGGCACCCCTCCCCCGCCGCCTGGGCCAGCTCGATGGCCCGTTCGGCCACCAGCTCGGTATCCGAGCGGGGAATAATCACCGAGCGGTTGATGTCCAGGGGAATGCCGTAGAACTCCCACTCGCCGATCAGATAGGCGGCGGGCTCCCCCTCCACCCGGCGCTCCAGCAGCTCCCGGAACCGGGCCTCCACATCCTCCCCGGCGTAGAGCCGGCTGTCCCGGTAGAAGGTGTTCTTGTCCTTGCCCGAGGCGTAGCAGAGCAGCTCCCGGGCTTCCAGGGCGGCGGCCTCGATCCCGGCGTGGATCAGCTGGCGCCGGCCGTCCAGATAGAGGTCATTATAGGTTTTTGGCATGGAATCTCACGCCCATTCTCTCTCTCAAAATTTCTGCCGGCCCGCGCTCGCCCGGGCCGCCGGCCGCTCCGGCCGTCTCACCACGCGTCCTTCCCCTTCTCCTCGGGGATCACCTGCTTCAGGGCCTCGATGCCAACCTCCATCATGGAGTCGTCGGGCTCAAAGGTGGTGAAGTTCTGCAGCCACAGGCCGGGGGCGGTGACCACCCGGGTGACCAGATTATCGTGGCGGCCTACATAGCGGTTGATCTCGTAGGCGATGCCCACCACCACCGGGATCAGCAGCAGCTGGATCAGGATGCGCACCAGCACGTTGGGGGGCGTAAAAAACGAAAAGAGCACCGAATAGCACAGGATGGCCAGGATGATGACCACAAACAGGAAGCTGGTGCCGCACCGGGGGTGGTGGCGGGGCATCCTGCGCACGTTGTCCACCGTCAGCTCCAGCCCCCGCTCGTAGCAGAAGATGGTCTTGTGCTCCGCCCCGTGGTAGGAGAACACCCGGCGGATGTCCTTCATCCGGGACACCAGGATCAGATAGGCCAGGAAGATGGCCACCCGGAGCCCCCCCTCCACCAGGTTGCGCCCCAGCACGCTCAGGGGGATAAACTGGTTCAGCAGGGTGGCCGCCACCGTGGGCAACAGGAAAAACAGGCCGATGGAAAAGGCCACCGCCACCAGCGTGGCGAAGCCCACCACCAGGCTGTCCAGCTTCTTGTTGTCCAGGTGCTTCTCCAGCCACTGGTCCAGCTTGGAGGGCTCGCCCTCCTCCTCCTCGTCGGGGTAGAAGTCGGCGGAGTACATCAGGGCCTTGACCCCCTCCACCATGGTGCCCAGGAAGGCAAAGGCCCCCCGGATAAAGGGGACGCCCAAGATGGGGTAGTGCTCCCGGGTCAGCTTGAGGGGCTCGGTCTTGACCACCAGCTCCCCCTGCTGGTCCCGGATCACGATGGACTGCTTGTCCGGCCCCCGCATGTAGATCCCCTCGATCAGGGCCTGGCCGCCGATCGAGGTGCGGAAGCCGTCCGGCTTGTCGGTTTGCGTCTGTTTTGGCATAGATTCCTTCCTTTTCCATTCGCCCTATTTTATCAAACATCCGTTCGATTTGCAAGGGGCCAATTCCAATTTTGCGTCAGTTTGCCTCCTCCGGGACGGCGGGCAGGTCCGCGGGGGTCACACCGCTGCTCATGGGCAGCAGGATGGTGACCACGCAGCCGTGGCCGTCCTGGGCGTTGGCGATGTCCAGCCGTCCGCCGTGGCGCTGCACGATCTCGTCGCAGACCGCCAGGCCGATGCCGTTGCCCCGGGCCTTGGAGGAGCCCTTGTAGAACTTCTCCTTGACATGGGGCAGCTCCTCCTCCGGGATGCCAGGGCCGTAGTCCCGGATCACGATGGCCACAAAGCCGTCCTCCTCCCCGATGGCGGTGTCGATCCGCTTGCCGGCGCCGCCGTGCTTGGCCGCGTTGTCCAGCAGGTTGGAGAACACCTGCCGCAGCCGCTCCGGGTCACCGGGCAGCGGGGCGAACTCCCGCTGGGGGTCGGTGTAGTTGAGGGTGATGCCCTCCTTTTTAAAGAACTCCTGATAGGTGTAGACCGCATCCTCGAACTCCGCCTGGAGGTCGATCATCTCGATGTTCAGCGTGAAGCGGCCGTCCTCGATCCGGGAGAACTCCAGCAGCTCCTCCACCATCTTGGTCAGGCGGCGGGACTCGCTGACGATGATATTCAGGCCCTTTTTAAAGTCCTGGGCGTCGGTCAGCTTGCCCGAGAGCAGGGTCTCCCCCCAGCCGTTGATGGCCGTCAGCGGCGTGCGCAGCTCGTGGGAGACCGAGGAGATGAACTCGGACTTCATCTGCTCGTTCTCGCTGATCCGGGTGGACATGTCGTTGATGGCGTCCACCAGGTCGCCGATCTCGTCGTCGTACTCCTTCTCCAGCTGGACGCCGTAATAGCCCGAAGCGATGCGCTTAGCGATCTCGGTAATGCCGGCCATAGGCTTGATGATGGTACGGACAAAATACATATTGACCACATAGGTCAGCGCCAGGATAAACAGAGCCGCCACCACAAATGCCGCCACCAGGGTGATCACCTGCCGGATCAGCAGCCGCATAGAGGTAACCATACGCAGCACCCCTTTGACCTCCCCGTTGCTGAGGATGGGGGCGGACACCGCCATGATCTGCTCCCCGGTGACCGGGTCCCGGCCCCTCCAGTGGGAGATCTCGCCGGTGGAGATGGCGTCGGTGATGTCTCTGGTATTGGGCTTGCTGCCCGAGGTCAGCCCGGAGGAGGAGAGAAAAACGCGGGGCTCTGCCTCGACCGTCAAAAACTGGAGCTCCAGCCGGTCCTTCTCGTCAAAGTCGGTGACGTAGTACTCCGCCATCCACTGATACTCCGACTCGGTGGTGGCGTAGCTTGTGAAGAAATCGCTGACGGTCTGTACCTTGGTCACCATGCCGGAGAGCATGGAGTTATAGTAGTATCTGTCCACCACGACGGAAAGGATGATCACAATGGCCAGCAGGATCATGCTGACGATCAGAAAGCTGTTGCGCAGCCAGCGGCTGCGCAGCCCCCGGCCCAGATGGAAACCGTGATGCAGCGGCACTTTATGTTCCGTTTTCCCGGCGATCGCCATCCCAGGCGCCCCTCCTCTCCTCCGGCCGGCCCCCTGCCGGGCGCCTGGGCCGGTATGTTCCCTTCCGTTCGGGGCTCAGAAGCCCCATTTATAGCCGTAGCCCCACACTGTGGTGATGTAGGTGGGGCTGGTGGGGTCGTCCTCCACCTTGAGCCGCAGACGCCGGATGTTTACGTCCACAATCTTGACCTCGCCATAGTAGTCCCGGCCCCAGACCGCCTCCAGGATCTCCTCCCGGGAGAGGGCCTTGCCCGGATTGTCCATGAACAGCTTCATCACGCTGTACTCCACCTGGGTCAGCTTGATCCGCACCCCGTTCTTCTCCAGGGTCCGGTTGCGGGTGTTCAGCAGGAAGGGGGGCTGGGATATCTCCCCGGTGTCCGCCGGGGTGTCCCCGCCGGAGCGCCGGTACAGGGCGTCCACCCGGGCGGTCAGCTCCGCCGGGGAGAAGGGCTTGGTCACATAGTCGTCGGCGCCGGTCATCAGCCCGGTGACCTTGTCCATCTCCTGGGATCTGGCCGTTAACATAATAATCCCAATTTTGGAGTTATTGCCCCGGATCCGGCGGCACACCTCAAAGCCGTCGATGCCGGGCAGCATCACGTCCAGCAGCGCCACCTTCACGTCCGGGTTGCGCTTGAGCTTTTCCAGGGCCTCCTCCCCGCTGGAGGCCTCGATGGTATCGTAGCCCGCCCGCTTCAGGTTGATGACCACAAAGCTGCGGATGTTGTCCTCGTCTTCCAAAACCAAAACTTTACGCATACAGACGCTCCCCCTTAATCTGTGGACCAATCGGTGACGATGAGCCGGAACCGCTCCGCCAGGGTGCGGCTGTTGACCCCGCAGTTCCAGGCGCTGTCCAGGAACTCGGCGGAGTAGGTGGCCTCGTCGTCCTGGGTGAGCAGGAAGCGCTCCCCCATGGTGGCCCGGCTCTCCCGGTTGGACCCGGTGTTTTTATAGATGGTCAGGAATGCCTCCGGCGGATCGGTGAGGCTGGCCTGGTGGTAGAAGGTGATGCTGCGCTCCACCGTGGCCCCCACGTTGGTATCGCTGCGGCTCAGGATCAGCCCGTTCATATAGCCGTCCTGCCGGCCGCTGAACCAGGATTCCGGCAGGGTGAGATACCAGCCGTCGGCGGTGTTGTGGTATGTATAGCAGACCGACTGGGCGGCGCCCTCCACGGTGACCTGCACCCAGTGGATGACGTAGGCCCCATCGGAGCGGTCCACCTCGCTGCTGGAGCGCAGAGGGATGGGGATGGGCAGCTCCAGTACGCTGTCGCTGTTGATGTCTCTGGGGTCGGTCAGGTTCAGATGGGCGGTGGCGCTGCTGCCGGTGGAGCTGTCCATAGTGAGATTGGTCAGATTGCCGTTAACCACGCTGAGCACATCGGTAATTACCTGGGTGCTGTCCTCCCGCAGGTAGCTGGTGACATAGAGGGCGGGGTAGTTGCCCACCAGGTAGTTGTAGCGCACCGATTCCAGACTGTCCGCCGAGGCGGAAAGGGAGACGGTGTTGACAGCCATCATGGTGTCCTCCGACCAGTCGTAATAGGTCGCGGTGTTGCCCCCGTCCTCCGCCGCGGCGAACTGGATGGAGATGATCTCCTCCTGGTTGTCCTGGTCCAGGTCGTCCACCGTATAGCGGGTATAGCTGGGGGCGGCCATCAGCTCGGTCACATTGCCGTTTTCAATGGAATAGGCCGACAGCGTGTAGACCGTACTGGAGATCTGCCAGCCCACCACGATCTCCTCAGTGGAGGTGCTGTTGAGCTGGCAGTACACCACGGAGTTGATCACGTTTCCCTCGCCCTCGATCATGCAGGCCAGTTCATAGCCCTGCGCTCCGTCCGAACTGAAAATGCAGATCTTCAGCGGCCGCTCGCTGCCGGAGCTGTCACGGAGGAAGGCGATGGCCTCGTCCACCCCGTCACCGTCCAGATCCCGCAGCTGTACCGCCTGAGTATAGCTGCCCGAGACCGGCGGGGAGTACTCATACCCCTGGTCCAGCATCTGCTCCAGGCTGACCTGGAGGCTCTCATATTCCGTGGACGGGCGGGGCAGGGTATACAGCTCCTCCGGGGAGGTGAAGCCGCAGCCGGTCAATATCAGGGCGAACAGCGCCGCCAACAGGGCCATGGCCCAGCCTTTCTTCATTCGCTCCACCTCCCGGCGCACAAAAGTCCAGATTGTATTATAACACACGGGCCAAAAAATGAATAGAGTAAAATCGGCGGAAAGATGTGTCTATTCTATGAAAATTTCCCCTTGCCTTTCTTCAAAAATTACTGTATAATATATTAGGTTATTTTCCGGTGTGATGGAATTGGCAGACGAGACCGACTCAAAATCTACTTCGCAGAATGTTGGGTACCCTAGCAAAACCCTTGATAAATCGGCGTTTTCACAACTTCATAATTTCATTTGGTTTTAATATCCCTCCCGCACATCCCTCCAAAATCTGAGAGATGCGGGACACGAGGGAAATTAAAATATAAATGCCGGTGTG
>CAZAIF010000007.1:0-29292 GCA_964485125.1 uncultured Oscillospiraceae bacterium
GGCTGAAAAGCCGCCTGATTCTCCCCCGGCGCCGGGGCAGGCAATCCCGGGTCAGCCCTCTTTCAGGATGATGGAAATCCCCAGCGTATCCCCGGACCAGCTGACGCTGAGGGAGCGGTCCTCTCCCCCCCAGCGGCTCATTTTCGCTCTCCGGCTCCGACGCCGAGACCCGGCGTTCAAAGCCCAGACCCTCCAGTCCCTCCAGCCAGTCCTGCCGGGCGCTCCGGTCCACCTGCCGGTAGAACACGGAAAATCTCCCCTGGCCGCTATCGTCGATCACATAGTCGGGAATTCCCCTGGGCTCGGGCAGCCCAGCGGTGAACCGGTTGTCGGGCCAGGCCTCGATGGCGGCAGGCATGGCAGCCGTCCCATGCCGGGGGCTTGTCTCTCGGGCTCCGGCCCCCTTGTCCAGCAACCGGAGGGGAAACGTTTGGCTGCCAGGTACAAAAACGCCCGGCACAGGGCGCTGTGCCGGGCATTTTGGGGTGCAGGGATCAGATCACTGGATGTCGATGGGACGGCTGGTGTCGCAGATGCAGATGTAGGTGGAGCCCACGCCCAGATTCAGCGGACTGCCGTCGGTATTGGTGAAGGTCATGGGATCGAACATATCCCCCTTCTCCCAGTTGATCTGGACATACTGGCCGCCGCAGGCGTAGTAGCCGGTGCCGCTGGACAGGTCGAACTCCTGGAGCACCCCGTCGGCCTTGGTGGACTGGTCGGTGGGGATGACGATCACATTGGTCACCGCCACCTGGGTGTCGGTGTTGGCGTCCATGTAGGGCTCGTCAAAGGCGAAGACGCTGTAGGTGCCGCTGGCGGCGTCGTAGACAAAGCGGGTGTCCTTATAGCCGGAGAAGGAGACGTTGATCTCCTGGGCGCTCTGGCCGCCGGCCGGGGTGCCGTCCTCGGCGAAGGTGTAAGGGGAGGTGAAGCCCTCCTCATGGGTGGAGCGGAAATCGCTCTCCGCCAGATAGGCCTGGATATTGTCGCTGGAGGTGTACATGCTGTGCTCGGTGCCCAAGGAGGCCCGCCGGTCCGCGTCCCGCCAGTACAGGTCGCCGTGGCTCATCTGGTCCAGGGTGGCATAGCCGGTGCTCTGGAGTACCTCCTTGGCGGTGGTGCTGGTGCCGCAGTGGGCCAGCATGGCGTCCAGGCCCATGGCCATGAACACAAAATACTCCCGGGTGGAGCGGATGGTGCCCAGGTCGCCCACCCCGGTGGGGTCCTGGAACACGGCCATGATCCGGGTGATGCCGCCCTCCTCGGGGATCTCAATGAGCATGTCCGCGCTGCCGCAGCCGCTCTGGGGCAGGGCCTTCTCCAGAGTGTTCAGCATGACGGCCAGGGGGCGGTTGGCGCTGATGTCGGTCTCGCAGCCCTCGCCGGTGAGGGGATTGGTAAAGGCCGGCTCCGGCTCCGGCTCGGGTTCCGGCTCCGGTTCGAGTTCTGCTTCGGGCTCAGGCTCAGATTCCTCGCTCACGGCGGAGGTGGAGTCCGCCGGCTCCTCCGCCTGGCTGCCGCAGGCCGCCAGGCCGAATACCAGCGCCAGCGAGAGCAAAAGGGCGATCCATTTTTTCATTGCGCTACCTCCTTGCAGGTCGGTGTGTTTGCCTCCCCTATCATACTATCTTCCGCCCCCCCGCGTCAAGAAAAAGCCACCCCTTCCAGCCCTTGCCTTTTGCCGCCCCAGGCCGTATAATGGTCGTACTTTATCCCATGCTGTCAGATGGGGCATCCGGGCGCCCCGGCGCCCGCAGGAGGAGGAATCAGTCCATGGATCGGGGCTTTATTCAGGGAAAATTGGAGATCAAGCTGCTGCTGCTGTTCATCCTGGCCCGGGCGGAGGGGCCGCTGGAGCAGGACGAACTGGCCGACGTGGCCATGTGCGACGAAGGGGTGGGCTATTTCGACCTCTCCGCAGCCCTGGGTGAGCTGGTGGCCAGCGGCCACGCCCAGGCGGCGGAGGGGGGCTATGTCATCACCGACAAGGGCCGCAAAAACGGCGCGGTCACCGAGGACGAGCTGCCCTACTCCGTCCGGCTGCGCTGTGAACAGCGCCTGTCCCAGATCAACGAGACGGTGCGCCGCCGCCGCCGGGCCCAGGCCGGGCTGGAGGCGCTGGAGAACGGGCTGTGGCGGGTCTCCCTGGCCCTGGAGGGGGAGGAGGGGGAGAATCTGTTCACCCTCCAGCTCACCGTGGCCCTCCAGGAGGACGGCCAGAAGCTGATCCGCCGCTTCCGGGCCGACCCCCAGGGCTTCTACCGGGCCCTCCAGACCCTCTGACCCGCCGCCCAGCCCACCGTCCCGGCGGCAAACGGCTGCGCCTTACGCAAAAACAAGAAGCTCCGAACCGCGGAAGTCAAACGCGGTTCGGAGCTTTCTCTCTGTCTGCCGGGCCCTAGCGCAGCAGCAGCACCTCCTCCGGGGGCACCCGGACATAGCCGGCGTCCGGTATGGAGAGGTGGAGGGCCTTCTCCACCTCCCAGCGGAGGGTGGCCGCCTCCGGCGCCCCCCGGCGGCGGATCTGGAGGATGTAGGAGAAGGTGTCCTCGATCCGGCGGACCACCTCGTAGGGGAACGCGTACTCCCCCGGCCCCTCCGCCAGGGAAAACCGGTGGGCCCGGATGCCCACCCAGTTCCACTCCCCCGCCGCCGGGGCCGGAAACTCCAGCTGCCAGTCCAGGGCCAGCACCTTGTCCCCCTGCCGCCGGGCCGGGGACAGGTTCTTGCAGCCGGTGAGCCGGGCGGCGGCGGCGGTGACCGGGTGGGCGAACAGGTCCCACTTCTCCGCCAGCTGGTCGATCTGTCCGGCCTGGTAGACCGCCACCCGGTCGCTGAGCCGGTAGACCTCGTCCCGGTCGTGGGTCACCAGCACCACCGTGCCCTCAAAGGTGCGGATGGTCTCCCGCACCACCTGCTCCATCTCCCAGCGCAGGGTGGCGTCCAGGGCGGAGAAGGGCTCGTCCAGCAGCAGCAGCGCCGGCCGGGAGGCCAAAATCCGGGCCAGGGCCGTCCGCTGCTGCTGCCCCCCGGAGAGCTGGGCGGGATAGTGATTCTCCAGCCCCTCCAGGCGCAGCCGCCGGATGTACTCCCCCGCCGCCGTCCGGCGCTGGTGGCGGGACAGGCCCCGCTCCCGCTCCAGACCGGTCATGATGTTCTCCGTCACCGTCATATTGGGAAACAGGGCGTAGTTCTGGAACAGATAGCCCACCCGGCGGCGCTGGGGTTTTCGGTCGATCCGGCGGGCCGAGTCGAAGACCGTCTCCCCGTCGATCCGAATGACCCCCTCGTCGGGGCGCAGCACCCCGGCGATGCAGCGCAGCGTCATGCTCTTGCCGCAGCCGGAATCCCCCAGCAGGGCCAGGGTCTCCCGCCCGGCCTCAAAGGCCACATCCAGCTGAAACTTTCCCGCCCTGCGGCGGATGTCCACAGAGAGCGACATAGCTTCACCACCGGTTCTGTCTCCGGCCCCCGGAGATCAGGTTGATCGCCACAATGATGGCCAGGGCGATGACCAGCATCACCGCCACCCAGACCCCGGCGGTCAGGTAGTCCCCGTCCCGGATCACGTTGGCGATCCGCTGGGAGATGGTGCCGGTGCGGCCGGAGATATTGCCCGCCAGCATGCTGGTGGCCCCGTACTCCCCCAGGGCCCGGGCGAAGGTGAGCACCGTCCCCGAGGCCACCCCGGGGCCGGCGGCGGGCAGCACCACCCGCCAGAACAGCTTGACCTCCGACATGCCCAGGGTGCGGGCGGCATAGACCAGGTCCGGGTCCACCTGCTCAAAGGCGGAGCGGGCGTTGCGGTACATCAGCGGGAAGGCGATGACCGAGGCGGCCACCACGCACCCCAGCCAGGTCTGCACCACCTGGATGCCCAGCTGCTCATACAGGAAGCTCCCCACCGGGCGGCGCAGGGAGAACAGCAGCAGCAGGAAGAAGCCCGCCACCGTGGGGGCCACCACCATGGGCAGGGTGAGCACCCCGTCCACCACCGCCCGGGCCTTGGGCCCCAGCCGGAGCACCCCCCGGGCCGCCCAGAGCCCCAGGAAAAAGCAGATCACCGTGGCCACCACCCCGGTCTTCAGGGAAATCCAGAAGGGGCTCCAGTCAAACCCGGCGATACGCTCCAAAATGGCCGCCACGTCCTCCCTCCTCTCTCATCCGTCCGCCTGCCCTTCACCGGGAGACGATAAAGCAGTATTCCTCATAGGCCGCCAGGCACGCCTCGCTCTGGAGGAAGGCCAGGAAGTCCTCCGCCGCGGCGGTCTGGGCCTCGTCGGCCTCCGGGTTGGCCACCAGGCAGACCGGATAGGTGATGGGCCCGGTCAGGGTGCCGTCGTCCTGGGCCAGAATGGTCAGGTCGTCCTGGTGATTGTAATAATCGGAGTAATAGATGGCGGCCACCTCCACGGCGCCCTCCACCGCCTTGACCGCCGCGTCCTCCACGTCGCTGGCCTCGTCGATGGGCACGCCGCCCAGGGCGGCGGAGATCTCCTCCGAGGTGTAGGAGGCCGGGTCATCCCGCTCCTCCAGCACCCCCAGGCTGATCAGGGCCACCCGGGTATACCGGCCCACCGGGACACTGCCGCCGCACAGGCCGATGATGCCCGCCTCAGACAGGTTGTCCCAGCCGGTGACCGCGGTCTCGGTGTCATTGCCCCGCACCAGGCAGAGCTCGTTGGACAGCAGGTCCACCCGGGAGCCCTCCACCATCAGGCCGTCGGACTCCAAAGTGTCCACCTGGGAGGCCCCGGCGGAGAAAAACAGATCGTGGCCGATGCCGTTGGCCTCCTGGATGCCCGCCAGCAGGGTGCCGGAAGAGCCGTAGTTGCCCAGCACGGTCACGTTGGGCTGGGCCTGCCGGTAGGCGGGGATGATGACCGCCTCAAAGACCGCCTCCAGGGAGGCTGCCACGTCGATGTGGAGGGTTGCCTCCGCCAGCACCTCACCGTCCTGTTCCTCCGCTACGGCGGAGCTGCCGCCCTCTGAGGCAGAGCTGCCGCCGCCGGACTGGGCGGCATTCCGGCCGCAGGCCGCCAGGGCCAGCAGCATCGCCAATGCGGCGATCAGAGCAATCAGCTTCTTCATTTTCATGTACATTTACTCCTCTTCCTTCTTCTGTCTATTGCTGCGGGCCGCAAAACCGCGTCCCGTCAAGTCCGGTCGTCCGGGGCAGCCAGGGCAATGGGGTCGCCGGGGCGGACCTCCCCCTCCTCCAGCACCCGGAGGAAAATGCCCTCCCGGGGCATACAGCAGTCCCCCACCTGCCGGCGGATGGCGCAGTCGTTGTGGCACTCCTTGCCGATCTGGGTGACCTCTCCCAGGCCCCCCCCCAGCCGGAGGCGGGTCCCCACCGGCAGGGATTTCAGGTCAATGCCCCGGGTCAGGATATTTTCGGCGAAATCCCCCGGCTTTAGCTGTAATGTGATTTCACTTTGCAGCTTGTCCACGCTCTCCTGGGCCAGCAGGCTGACCTGCCGGTGCCAGTTTCCGGCGTGGGCGTCCCCCTGGATGCCGTGGCCGGGGATCAGGCGGATGGACTCCACCGGATGCTTTGCAATCCCCCGCACTTCGCTGATACAGACGGCCAGCACCCAACCCTGGTCATGTTTATCCATGGCCTTCCACCCCGCAGTCCCCGGAGCTGCCCCGAAGCACGTCCAGGCCGTGGCCCAGGGCGGGCAGCACCGCCTCCAGGTTCTCCACCGCCGCCTTCCGGCTGCCGGGCAGGTTGACGATCAGCGTCCTCCCCCGCAGGCCGGCCACCCCCCGGGACAGGCAGGCCCTGGGAGTGATCCGCAGGCTGGCATAGCGCATGGTCTCTGGGATACCCCGGGCCTCCCGCTCCAGCACCGACATGGTGGCCTCCGGGGTCACATCCCGGGGGGAGAAGCCGGTACCCCCGGTGGTCAGCACCAGGGCGATCCCCAGCTCGTCGCTGCACCGGAGCAGCTCACGGCGGATCTGCTCCCGGTCGTCGGGAACGACGGCCGTCTCCGCCACCCGGTATCCGGACCGGGTCAGCAGTTCGGCCAGGGCCGGGCCCGAGGTGTCCTCCCGCTCTCCCCGGCTGCCCTTGTCGCTGACGGTGATCACCGCCGCCGTGTACTCCATACTGTTCAATCCTTTCTCACAAAATCGCCGGACTTGCCGCCGGTCTTTTTCAGCAGCCGGATGGGCCCGATGACCATATCCCGCTGCACCGCCTTGCACATATCGTAGACGGTCAGGGCCGCCGCACTGACGGCGGTCAGGGCCTCCATCTCCACCCCGGTCTGGCCGGAGCAGGAGACCGTGGCAAGTATTTTTACCGCACAGTCCTCCTCGTCCAGGGAGAGGGCCACCTCCACTCCGGAGAGCAGGATGGGATGGCACAGGGGGATCAGGTCTGGCGTCCGCTTGGCCCCCATGATCCCCGCCAGCTGGGCCACAGTGAGCACGTCCCCCTTTTTGCACCCGCCGGTGCGGATGAGCTCCAGGGTGTCCCGGTTGACCAGCACCCGGCCCTCGGCCACGGCGGTGCGCCGGGTCTCCCCCTTGGCCCCCACATCCACCATCCGGGCGTGGCCCCCGGCGTCAAAATGGGTGAAATCCTCCATATCCGATCAACCTCCGATCCGATGCATGGGCCTGCCCCCGGCGGTGGCCTCGCCCGGCCTCAGGGCCGGGTGGGCGCAGGGCTTGGCGGCGATGGCCGCCGCCAGGGCCTCCCGCAGCGCCCGGCCGGTCAAGCCACGCAAGGAAACTTCCTTGTCAGAGTGCAGGCAGGGCTTCAGCCTGCCGTCGCTGGTGAGCCGCACCCGGTCGCAGCGGGCGCAGAAGTCGTGGCTGACCGGGGAGATCAGCCCCACCCGGCCCACGGCCCCGGGCAGTTGGTAGAGCCGGGCCACCCCGCCGGGGGTGTCCAGCGCCCGCAGCTCGGGCAGCCGCTCCAGCACCACAGAGCAGGGCAGAAATGCCTCCGGCGGGAACTGGGCGCCGGGGCCCAGGGGCATCAGCTCGATGAAGCGCACCTCTATGTCCTGTTCCCGGGTAAGGCCGGCCAGGCCGGCGATCTCGTCGTCGTTGAAGCCGCCGATCAGCACCACGTTGAGCTTGATGGGGGTGAGCCCCGCCCCCCGGGCGGCCTCGATCCCCCGGAGCACCCGCTCCAGGTCTCCGCCCCGGGTCATCTCCCGGAAGCGGTCGGGCCGCAGGGTGTCCAGGCTCACGTTGACCCGGGCCACTCCGGCCTCCTTCAGCGCCGGGGCGTACTCCTCCAGCAGCAGAGCGTTGGTGGTCAGGGCCAATTCCTCCACCCCGGGCAGCCGGGCCAGCCGGGCGCACAGCCCCGGAAGTCCCGGGCGCACCAGGGGCTCCCCTCCGGTGATGCGCACCTTCCGCACCCCCAGTTCCACCGCCGCGGCCACGATCTCCTCAATCTCCTCATAGCGCAGGATGTCCTCCCGGCCCCGCTTGCACACCCCCGCCTCCGGCATGCAGTACCGGCAGCGCAGGTTGCACAGGTCGGTCACCGACACCCGGAGGTAGGTGATGGCCCGCCCAAAGCCATCCTCCATCTCACCGCCCCCTCTCCAGCCGCCCAATCCCTTGGGCGGCCGCCTGTGTAAAGTCTTTTTATTTGCCGGATCAATAGCGCCCGAAGGTGCAGTTGGGCCAGCGGCAGCTCGGGCAGCTCTGGCAGAAGCCGCCGTCTCCCAGCCGGATCAGGTCCTCCCGGGTCAGCTTTTCATTGGTCATCAGCTGGGGCAGCAGCACGTCGAAGGTGGTGGTGGGCAGCTTGGCCGCCGCCCCGGGCACCCCCACCAGGGCCACGTCCCCCAGATAGGCCAGCATCAGCATATTGCCCGGCTGGGAGGGCACCCCGTGGGAGACCACCCGGGCCCCGCAGCCCCGGATGGCGCTGGGGGTCACATCGTCCGGGTCCACCGACATGCCGCCGGTCATGACGATCAGCCGGGCCCCCTGATCCAGGTAATCCCGGATGGCCGCCTCCAGCATGTCCAGGCTGTCGTCACAGAACGTACAGCCCAGCACGAAGGCCCCAAATGGCTCCACCTTCCGGCGGATCACCGGCTGAAACAGGTCCTGGACGCGGCCGCTGCAGATCTCGCTGCCGGTGATGATGATCCCCACCTTTTTCTTCCGGTAGGGCAGCAGCTCCAGCAGGGGACGCCCGCTCTCCCTGCACAGCTGCTCCGCCCGGAGGATCTGGCGCTCCTGGGTGACCAGGGGGACGATGCGCATGCTGGCCAGCTTGTCCCCGGGTTTTACCGGATAGTGGTCGGGCAGGGTGGATATGGTGATGTCCCCGATGGAGTTGACCGCCCGCAGCAGGGGCACATTGACCCGCAGCAGCCCCTCCCGCCGGGCGGTGAGCACCATTTTGCCCTCGGAAGGGCCTGTAAAGTCTCCGCCCTCCACAGCAGAGAGGGCGGCCAGCCGCCGGGCTGCGTCCTCCTCGTGGATCTCCCCGGCGTTCTCCTCCCAGATGAACACATGGCGCTTGCCCAGATCCAGCAGCTTTTCCACGTCCTCGGGCCGGATCACATGGCCCCGGCGGAAGATCGGGCCCTTAAAATCCTGGCTGATGCCGGTGACATCGTGGCAGAGGGTCAGCCCCACCGCCTCTTCTACATTGACCTTTCTCATCCGAACACACCTCACGTCCCGATATAAATGGCCTGCACCCACGCCCCGGCGGGCTGCGGAGGGCTGCCGGCGGGGAGCTCCACCAGGGCGTTGGCCCCGGCCAGGGTGTGCAGCGCCCCGTTGCCCTGGGCCGGGCTGGGGGTGAACTCCAGCGCCCCCTCCCGCCAGCCCAGCCTGCCCCGGAGCAGCCGGGTGCGAGGGCTGGACTTGGGGTAATCCCCGGCCAGGCGGGCCCGCACCTCCGGCAGCCGTCCCTCGGGGTGGCCGCAGCTGCGGCGCAGCAGGGGCAGCACCACCGCGTAGAAACAGGTCAGCGCCGAGGCGGGATTTCCCGAAAGGCAGGCGGCAAGGCATTTCCCTTTCCAGCCAAAGCAGCACTTGCCCCCGGGCTTGATGTCGATGTTTTGCACCGCCAGCGCCGCGCCGGCCCGCTCCAGCGCCGCCGGGGTCAGGTCGTAATCCCCCACCGACACCCCGCCGGTGGTCACCACCAGATCGCACCGGTCCATGGCGTCGGAGAGCAGGGCGGCGATGGCCTCCAGGTCGTCCTCCGGCGCACCGAAATAGACGGGCTCCGCCCCGGCCAGGGCCAGGGCCGCCATCAGGGCGGGCCGGTTGCTATTTGGGATCTGGGCCCCGCCGCCGGGGCGCGCCTCGTCCCGCAGCTCGCTGCCGGTGGTGACAATCCCCACCCGGGGGCGGCGGTAGACCCAGACCTCCCGCACCCCCTGAGCCCACAGGCCCCCGGTCAATCCCCCGTCCAGCCGCTGTCCGGGCCGGGCCAAGGGCGCCCCCGCCGCCAGGTCCTCTCCCCGGCGGATGACGCTCTCCCCGCTCCGGTAGGAGCGCAGGAGGGTCACCGTACCGGCGGTGAACCGGGTCTCCTCAAATTTGGTCACCGCGTCCGCCCCGGGAGGAATGGGGGCGCCGGTGAGCACCTTGGCGGCGGCGCCGGAGGTCACGCGCCGGGTGGGTATCGACCCGGCGGGGATCTCCTCCAGGACCCGGAGGGTGACCGGGAGCGCCCCCCGGGTGTCCCCGCTCTGGAAGGCGTAGCCGTCATAGGGGGAGCGGTCAAAGGGGGGCATATCATACCGGGCCCGGAGGGGCCGGGACAGGAGGCGGCCTGCCGCCCCCTCCAGGGGGAGCAGCTCCTCCCCCGCCGGCGCCATATGCTCCAGCAGCACATCCCGGGCCTGCCGCCACGTCAACTCCCGCTCCACGTCCAGTCCTCCGATCAATAAAAAGCGCTCCGCCCGAAAAAGGCAGAGCGACAAGGCCCATGGGGATGGGCCGGAAAAGGCGCTCTCCTTTTCAAAAAGGGAAGGCGGGGGCGTTTCCGCGCCCCACCCCGGGGGCCGGATCCAATGGGCTGGAGGGCCGGCCCCGGCTGCCGTCCCATGGCCCTGGGGGCGTTAGGCGGCGACAGCTCGGAGATGCTGTTTTTCTGTTGTTGATCTGATTTTACCAGCTCCCGCCGGGGCCGTCAAGGCTCAGAACAGGGAGGCGAAGGCCCGGAGCATGGCGTGGAGCAGCCGCTTGTGGCGGGAGAGCTCCTTGGCGTCCTCCAGGCTGATCTCCTGGCTCACCGCCTGGGTGGCCAGGAAATCCCTGTGGACCTCCCGGACCGCCGAGCTGCCCGACATCCAGACGCCGCACTCGAAGTGGAGATAGAGGCTGCGGTAGTCCAGATTGACGGTGCCCACCGTGGCGAACCGGTCGTCCACCACAAAGTTCTTGGCATGGATGAAGCCGGGGGTGTACTCAAAGATGCGCACGCCGGCCTCCAGCAGGATCTGGTAGTGGGCCCGGGTGAGCTCAAAGACGATGGGCTTGTCTGGGATGTGGGGGGTGATGATCCGCACGTCCACCCCGGACTGGGCCGCCACGCAGAGGGCGGAGGTCATGTCGTCGTCCACCACCAGGTAGGGGGTGGTGATATAGACGTAGCGGGTGGCCTTGCTGATCAGATTGTGGTAGACGTTGGCCCCCACCGGCCGGTCGTCCAGAGGGGAGTCGTCGTAGGGCTGGACCACCCCGTCGGTGGCCACCTCCTCCGGGGCCAGGGTGGGGCGGAAACAATCAAAATCATCAGCCTGATCCCGAATCAGATCCCAGGCAGAGAGAAACATGACGGTAAAATTCCACACCGCCTCCCCCCGAAGCATAACCCCGGTGTCCTTCCAGTGGCCGAAGCGCTCCAGCTGGTTGATATACTCGTCGGCCAGGTTGATGCCTCCGGTAAAGCCCACGTTGCCGTCGATGACCAGAATCTTCCGGTGATCCCGGTTGTTGAGCCGCAGCGTAACCGTCGGTCTATAGCGGTTAAACACCTCACATGCGATCCCCATCTTCCGCAACGTGCGGTCGTAATTGGCGGGCAGGTTAAACAGACAGCCCACGTCGTCGTACATAACCCGCACGTCCACCCCCTGGGCCGCCTTGCGCTTGAGGATCTCCAGGATCTCGTTCCACATGATCCCGGGGCGGATGATGAAGAATTCCATGAAGATAAAGCGCTCCGCCTTCTCCAGCTCCTCCTTCATCTTGACGAACATATCGTCCCCCAGGGGGAAATAGGTGGTTTCGGTGCGGATATAGGGCGGGCAGGAGCTGGCGTTCTCCAAATAGCGGGCCTGAGGCTCCGCCTCTCCCCCCTGTTTCTCCAGGGCGGCGCGGACCTCCGGCTTGGCGTGGCCCATATAGGTGCGCACAGCCTCCTCTTGGCGGAGCATCTTGCGCTTGGCACGCTTGCCGATCTTATTGCCGCCATAGAACAGGTACATCAGCCCGCCGAACACCGGCACCGCCAATACCAGCACCACCCAGGAGATTTTGTAGGCGCTCTGATAGCGGCCGCCGATGATCTTCAGCACCGCAATGACGGCAATGATAATATAGACCAGGTAAAACAGCGCTGTATACCGGGCAAACCAAATGATTGGCGCCGCCATAATAAACAGCTGCAGCAAAATGCCCAGGCTGACGAAAAACACCCGGTGGAAGATGATCTTGGCGATCTTGGAAAACAGGCTCTGTTTGCCCCGGCGCAGCGTGGCCTTGGTGCGGTCCTTGGTGGCCCTGGCCGTGGCCTTGATGCGGGCCGTTGTGATTCTCTTTTTTTCTTGCTCGCTCATTTCAGCACCACATTTTCCTCGCCCAGCACTTCCCGGGCCTCCCGTACCAGGGAGGTGTGAAGCAGGCAGGGCACGCCGTAGCGTTTCTTGGTATCCTCCGCGTAAAAGATCATCTGGCTCCTGCCGGGGAACATGACCAGCATCTTGCGGAGGTATTGCACCGCCGGGTCGGACATGCTGGGCACCCGGAGATAGAGCTTGGTCTTGTCCCCGATCACCCCGGGCCGCTCCGGTCCCCGCTCCAGGGTGGAGGGGCCGCCGGAATAGGGGCTCTCCCCCGCGCCGGCCAGGGGCTGGATGGAGTCGCCCATGATCTGGGGGGACTTCTCGTCCCGGACCGAGATGCGGCCCTTGACCAGCAGGGCGGTCCCCTCCTTCAGGTAGCTGCCCGCCTCCCCCAGCAGCTTGGAGAACACCAGCATCTCGATGCCGCCGGTGTCGTCCTCCAGCTCCACGTAGGCCATCAGGGAGTTGTTCCGGGTGGTCTTGGTCTTGACGGCGGTGACCACGCAGGCCAGGGTGACCCGCTGGTCGTCCCGGAACTGCCGGGCGCCCCCCTCGGAGGCGAAGTCGCTGTTGATGGCGCCGATGGAGGAGGCCCGCACCCGGCGGATCACCTCCCGGTACTCGTCCATGGGGTGGCCGGTCAGGTAGAGGCCGGTGGTCTCCCGCTCCATGTTCATCAGCTCCGTCCGGGAGTACTCGGGCAGGTCGGGCAGCGGCACCTCCTCGGCGCCGCTCTCCTCCCCGGCCAGGCCGCCGAAGAGGTCGAATTGGCCCTCCAGGTTGCGCTTCCGGGCGGCGGCAATGCCGTCCATCACCGGGTTCATGACGGCGATGAGCTGGCTGCGCCGCACCCCCATGGAGTCAAAGCTGCCGCAGCGGATCATGTTCTCCAGGGCCCGGCGGTTCAGGTCGTGGTCGAACATCCGCTCGCAGAAGTCCTGGAAGCTGCAGTAGGGGCCGCCCCGCTCCCGCTCCGCCACCAGGGCGTCGATCAGGCCCCAGCCCACCCCCTTGATGCCCACCAGGCCGAAGCGGATGCCGCCGTCGGCGGCCACGGTGAAGTTGGAGCGGGACTCGTTGACGTCCGGGGGGAGCAGGGGGATGCCCAGCTCCTTGCACTCGCCGATGTACTCGGCCACCTTGTCGGTGGAGTCCAGCACGCTGGTGAGCAGGGCGGCCATGTACTCCCGGGGGTAGTGGGCCTTGAAATAGGCGGTCTGATAGGCCACGATGGCGTAGCACACCGCGTGGGCCTTGTTGAAGGCGTAGTTGGCAAAGTCGTAGATCTCGTTGTAGATCTCCTTGGCGGTTTCCTCGGGGATGCCGTTGGCGATGCAGCCCTTGATGTTCCGGTCCGGGTCGCCGTAGATAAAGGCCACCCGCTCCGCCTCAATCTGGGCGGCCTTCTTCTTGGAGATGGCCCGGCGCACCATGTCGGCGCCCCCCAGGGAGTAGCCCGCCAGCTGCTGGAAGATCATCATGACCTGCTCCTGATAGACGATGCAGCCGTAGGTGACCGACAGGATGGGCTCCAGCATGGGGTGCTTGTAGGAGATCAGCTTGGGGTTGGCCTTGCAGGCGATAAACCGGGGGATGGACTCCATGGGCCCCGGCCGGTACAGGGCGATGATGGCGGTCAGGTCCTCGATGGACTGGGGCTTCATCTGGGTGCACACCCCGGTCATCCCCCCGGACTCCATCTGGAACACCCCGGAGGTGCGGCCGGCGGAGAGCATCCGAAACACCTCCGGGTCGTCGTCGGGGATCTTGCGCAGGTCGAAGCCGGGCTCCCGCTGCCGGATCATCTTCTGGGCGTCGTCCAGGATGGTCAGGTTGCGCAGGCCCAGGAAGTCCATCTTCAGCAGCCCCAGCTCCTCCAGGGTGGTGGCCACATACTGGGTGACGATGCTCTCGTCGTTGCGGGCCAGTGGGACGTACTCGTACACCGGCCGGCGGGTGATGACCACTCCGGCGGCGTGCTTGGAGGCGTTGCGGGGCATCCCCTCGATGGTGCGGGCGGTGTCGATGAGCCGCTTGACCCGCTCGTCCTCCTCGTACATCTCCCGCAGGGGCTTGGACACCTGCAGCGCCTCGTCCAGGGTGATGTGGAGGTTCTGAGGGCCGGAGGGCACCTGCTTGGCGATGACGTCCACCTCGGCATAGGGCAGATTCATCACCCTGCCCACGTCCCGGATGACGCCCCGGGCCGCCATGGTGCCAAAGGTGATGATCTGGGAGACGTGGTCGGAGCCGTATTTCCGGTTGACGTAGTCGATGACCTCCCCCCGGCGCTGATAGCAGAAGTCCATGTCGATGTCGGGCATGGTGACCCGCTCCGGGTTCAGGAAGCGCTCGAAGTAGAGCTCATATTTCATGGGGTCCACGTCGGTAATGAACATACAGTAGGCCACCATGCTGCCGGCGGCGCTGCCCCGGCCGGGGCCCACCGGAATGTCGTGGGACTTGGCGTAGCCGGTGAAGTCGGAGACGATCAGGAAGTAGTCCTCAAAGCCCATGCGGCGGATCATGTCCATCTCGTACTCCAGCCGCTGGCGGTACTCCGGCGGGGCGTCGGGATACCGGCGGGCAAAGCCGTCCCGGCACAGCTTTTCAAACCAGCGGTCCGCGTCGTAGCCCTCGGGATACTGGTACTCGGGCAGGTGATAAGTGCCGAAGGAGAAGTCCATGTGGCAGCGCCGGGCGATCTCAGCGGTGTTCTCAATGGCCTCCGGGTGGTCGGGGAAGAGGGCTCGCATCTCCTCCTCGCTTTTGAGATAGAACTCCTGGGTCTCAAAGCGCATGCGGCCCGGGTCGTCCAGGGTCTTGCCCATCTGGATGCACATCAGCACATCCTGGGCCTCGGCGTTCTCCCGGCGGATATAGTGGGCGTCGTTGGTGGCCACCAGGGGGATGCCGGTCTCCCGGCTCAGCCGGTAGAGGTCGGGCAGGATGCGCCGCTGGTCCTCGATGCCGTGATCCTGGATCTCCAGATAGTAGTTGCCCTCCCCCATGAGCGCCCGCATCATCTCCGCATGCTCCCGGGCCCCCTGGTAGTCCCCGGCCCGGAGCCGGCGGGGGATCTCCCCGGCCAGGCAGGCCGACAGGGCGATCAGCCCCTGGTGGTGCTCCCGCAGCAGGTCCAGGTCGATGCGGGGCCTGACGTAGAAGCCCTCCACATTGGCCTGGCTGACCATATAGGACAGGTTGCGGTAGCCCTCCTCGTTCTCGCACAGCAGCACCAGGTGCCTGGCCTCGCTGTCCAGCTCGTGCACCTTGTCAAAGCGGGTCCGGGGTGCCACATAGACCTCGCAGCCGATGATGGGCTGGATCCCCTCCGCCTTACAGGCCTTGTAGAAGTCTACGCAGCCGTACATGACCCCGTGGTCGGTGATGGCCACGCTGGTCTGGCCCAGCTCCTTGACCCGGCGCACCAGGTCCTGGATCCGGCAGGCCCCGTCCAGCAGGGAATACTCCGTATGAACATGCAGGTGAGTAAATGCCATAGAGATACCTCAACACAGTACAGCGCAGATCGCCCTCCGGGCCGCCCCGGCAGGGCGTTCAACATTTCATCATTCCATCCTTCAGTCGTTGCCGCAGTTGGCGGCGTCGATGGCGATGGCAACCAGCAGGCACAGCACCTCATTCCGGGGGTCCGGGATGTCCAACACATAGGTGTCCCCCCAGCGGAAGAGCTCCTTGGTGATGTGCATCTGGACCCGGCCGCCCCCATCCACCAGGTCGTAGTCCCAGCCGAACACATCCCCCTGGACGGTCCAGCCGTTGAGCTCCAGCCGGTAGCGGGGCCGGAACAGGGTGAACTCCTTGCGAATGCAGCCCAGGGTCTGGCCCCCGATCACCAGGTCGAACTGGGGCATCAGGGAGAAGAGCTTCTGGTGGATGCTGCCCACCTCCAGCCCAGTGGCCTCCTCCTGGACATGGATCTGGTGGCCCAGGGTGAAGAACTCTGCCTTGACGAAATAGCGGGGCTCCCCCCACTCGTCAGAGACGTTATAGGTGTCCGTCCAGGAGAACACCCTCTGTTTGATCAGCAGCTTCATCCCTGCTCCTCCTCCCTCGCTTCCGTCTCTGTCCCGGCGGTCCCGCCCTGTCCCGCCAGCTCCACCAGCTTGCGCAGCCGGTGGTTCAGGCAGGATTTGCTCACCTGGGCCAGCTCAGCCAGCTGGCTCAGGGAGAGCTCCGGGTGCTCCAGCCGCAGCTGGGCGGTCTGGCGCAGCCGCTCCGGCAGGGCCCCCAGCCCCGCCGCCTTCTCCAGCCGCCGGATGGCCTCGATCTGGCTTTGGGCGGCGTCCACCGCCTTCTCCAGGTTGGCCACGTCGCAGTTGGACCAGCGGTTGACTCCGTTGCGCAGGTTCTTCTCCACCTTGGCGTTCATGATCTCCATGGCGGCCAGGGGGGCCCCCAGGGTGGTCAGGAAGTCGGCGATGGCCTCGCTGCGCTTCAGATAGGTGACATAATTTGATTTACGGTTAATTGTCTTGGGCTCAAAGCCCATCTCCAGCAACAGGCTCTGGAGCTCCCGGTGGACATAGTGGTGGTAGGTGACCAGCTCCAGGTGATAGCGCTTCTCCGGGTCGGTGACGCTGCCCCCGGCCAGGAAGGCCCCCCGCAGGAAGGCGGCGCGGCAACAGTGCTCCTCCAGCACCGCATAGTTGATGTGGTGGGAGACGCTGTTCTCCCGGGCGTAGCCGTAGGCCTCCAGGATCCTGGCCATGGACTCGGGCCGGGAGATCTCAAAGGTGAGCTTGCCCCCGGTGTTCAGATCCTCCGGCTTCTGGTCAAAGCTCACCCCGAAGGCCTTGCGGAACAGCCGGGGCAGCCGCTGGGCGAAGGGGACGCACCGGGTGGTGATCCGCAGGGCCTGGGTGGTGAAGCTGTTGCAGAACAGGAGCACCCCGTAGGCCTCCGCCCGGGCGCAGCAGTCCCGGGACAGCTTCTCCCGGCACAGCTCCCCTTTGACCTGGGACGCAAAGGACATAGGCGGCGCTCCTTTCTGACAGTGAATCGAAACAATATCTTCCGGCGAACCGGCTCAGCCCTCCCGGACGTAGCGGGCCACCCCGTGGTCAAAGACCCGCATGGTGTGCTCCTCCAGCAGTTGGAACACCGCCCGGGCCAGCAGGTCCGGGTCGTGGCGGGCCAGCCGCTGCTGGTGCAGGTCGGCCACCGGCCGCTCCTCTACCGACACCCCCAGCGCCTCCAGGGCCTGGCGGTCCACCCGGATGGGCTCCGCCCCCTCCTGGGCGTAGTAGGGCAGCAGGGCCGCCGGGATGGGGGCGGAGTTCACCAGGCAGAAGTCCACCAGCTTATGCCCCGAGTGGGAGAGCACCGCCCGCAGGTGGTCCGAGGCGGTGTAGCCCTCGGTCTCCCCGTCCTGGGTCATCACATTGCAGATGTAGGTCCGCAGGGCGGGGGAGGCGGCGATGGCGTCGGCGATGCCGTCCACCAGCAGGTTGGGGATGACGCTGGTGTACAGGCTGCCCGGCCCCAGCAGGATCAGATCCGCCCGGGCGATGGCCTCCAGGGCCTCCTGGTTGACCCGGGCGTGCTCCGGGATGAGCCGCACCTTGGCGATGCGGCAGTCCTGGGCCTTTTTGAAGTCGCTGATCTTGGACTCCCCCACCACCTGGGTGCCGTTCTCGAACTCAGCCACCAGCTGGATGTTGTCGCTGGTCACCGGCAGCACCCGTCCGGTGATGGCCAGCACCTGGCTCATCCGGGACACCGCCTCCTCAAAGGAGCCGGAGATGCCGTTCAGAGCGGCCAGGAACAGGTTGCCGAAGCTCTGGCCCGCCAGAGTGCCCTCGGTGAAGCGGTAGTTGATCAGCTCCTCCATCAGGGGCTCCGCGTTGGCCAGGGCCTGGAGGCAGTGGCGGATGTCGCCGGGGGGCGGCATCCCCAGGTCCTCCCGCAGCTTGCCCGAGCCGCCCCCGTCGTCGGCCATGGTGACGATGGCAGTCAGGTTCTTGGTGTACTTCTTCAGCCCCCGCAGCATGGTGGACAGCCCGGTTCCGCCGCCGATGGCCACGATGTTGGGGCCGTCCCGGTGCAGGTTCTGCTTCCGCTTGCTCATAGCCTCACCTCCTCGTCACGTCCCGGTGGTACTCGCTGACGGTGTAGCCCTGGGCGCGGATCCACTCCGCCAGCTTACAGGCCATGGCCACCGAGCGGTGGCGGCCGCCGGTGCAGCCCACCGCCAGGGTCAGGGTGCGCTTGCCCTCCTCGGCGTACTGGGGCAGCAGGAAGGCGAGCAGGTCGGTGAGCTTCGCCCAGAAGGTGCCGGTCACCTGGAAGGCGTCCAGATAGTCCTGCACCGGTTTGTCCTTGCCGGTGAGCTCCTTCAGCTCGGAGACATAGAAGGGGTTGGGCAGAAAGCGCACGTCCAGGGCCAGGTCCGCCTCCAGGGGCAGGCCGTACTTGTAGCCGAAGCTCATCACGTTGACCAGCAGGCCGGTCTGGAGCCGATTGAGGCCGAAGAGCTTCTCCAGGGCGGTGCGCAGCATATTGGTGGAGACAAAGGGGGTGGTGTCCAGCACATAGGTGGCCCGGTCCCGCACCGGCTGGAGCAGCTGGCGCTCCCGGTTGGCCGCGTCCTCCAGGGAGTGGCCCACCCCGGCCAGGGGGTGCAGCCGCCGGGTCTCCTTATAGCGCTTGATGATGGTGGGCAGGTCGGCCTCCATGAACAGCAGCTGATAGCTGCAGTGCATCTGCTCCAGCTCATCCAGCGCCCGGAGCAGGGGCTCAAAGCTCTCCCCCGCCCGCACGTCGCTGACCAGGGCCACCCGGTCATAGCGCCCGCCGGCGTGGAGGCAGAACTCGGCGAATTTGGGCATAAACTCCGGGGGAATATTGTCCACGGTGTAGAACCCCGCGTCCTCCAGGAACTCCGCCGCCCGGCTCTTGCCGGCGCCGGACAGGCCGGTGATGATGACAAATTCCATGGCGATCCTCCCCTCAGTCCAGCCGCCGGATCTCCAGCTCCAGGGCGATGCCGGTGCGCCGGAGCACCGTCTCCCGGATCCGGTCCGTCAGGGCCAGCACGTCGGCGCAGGTGGCGCCGCCGGTGTTGATGACAAAGCCCGCGTGCTTTTCGCTCACCTGGGCCCCGCCCACCCGCAGCCCCTTCAGGCCGCACTGGTCGATCAGGGCGGCGGCGTAGCCCTCCGCCGGGCGCTTAAAGGTGCTGCCGGCACTGGGGCACTCCAAAGGCTGGCTGGCCCGGCGCTTCCGGGCCAGCTCTTCCATCCGCGCCCGGATCTCCCCTCGGTCCCCCGGGCGCAGCTCCAGCAGGGCGGAGGTGACGAATTTCTCCCCGGAGGAGTAGGCGCTGTGGCGGTAGGAGAGCTGCTGCTCTTCCCCCCGCAGCGTGCCCGCCTCCCCCGCCAGGGTCAGGTAGTCGCTGAACAGGACCACATCCTTCAATTCGCCCCCGTAGGCGCCGGCGTTCATGGCCATGCCGCCCCCCAGGGTACCCGGGATGCCGTGGGCGAACTCCAGCCCGGTCAGCCCCTGCTCCATAGCAAAGACGGCCAGCCTGGTCAGGGGCACCCCCGCCCCGCAGCGGATGCCGGTCTCCCCCACCCGCTCCAGGGTGTCCAGGCCCCCGGCGGTCAGGATGACAAACCGGTCCAGCTCCCCGTCCCCGGCCAGCACGTTGGTGCCGTTGCCCAGCACGAAGGGGGTGATCCCCAGCCCGGCGGACACCCGCAGGGCGGCGGCAAACTCCCCGCTGTCCTTCACCCGGGCCATCAGCCGGGCCGGGCCCCCGATGCGGAAGGAGGTGTGCAGCCGCAAGGGCTCCTCCTCCAGCAGCTCCAGGCCGGGGCAGGCGGCGGTCAGGCATTCTCTCAGCTTGGCAACATCCATGTCGGTCCTCCCGCAAAAATACAGATAGAGATACAGATTAGATTATACCACCAACTTGGACAAAATGTAACCCTCCGGCGTTATTTTACACCGGAGGGCCGCCCCGCCGCCCAGGTTCCGGTCCCCCGGATGACGGCCCGAGCCCGGGCCGGTGTTCTGTTCATTGCCATATCAAATTCCTCCCGGGTCAGGCTATGCCCGGCGGGGGCGTGGGGTGCGCCCGGCGGCAGGGCGGGACTGCTCCGCCGGTCAAATCCCGGCAAAATCCCCCCGGAGCGTTCCAAAAAAAGCAAAAAGCCCGGCCGGGAAGCGCAGCGCTTCCCGGCCGGGTTCGGTCTCAGATGGGACGGAGGGGGGCCTCCGAACGGAGCAAGCTCAGGCTTTCTTAGCCCGGATGGCCTCGATCAGGGCGGGGACCACCTCATAGAGGTCACCCACCACGGCGTAGTCCGCCACGTCGAAGATGGGGGCGTCCGGGTCCTTGTTGATGGCCACCACGGTGTCGGAGCCGCTCATGCCCGCCAGGTGCTGGATAGCGCCGGAGATGCCCACGGCGATGTACAGCTTGGGGGCCACGGTCTTGCCGGTCTGGCCCACCTGGTGGACGTGGGAGATCCAGCCCGCGTCCACGGCGGCCCGGCTGGCGCCCACGGTGGCGCCCAGCACCTCGGCCAGCTCCCGGATCAGGTCAAAGCCCTTGGCCTCCTTCAGGCCCCGGCCGCCGGAGACGATGATCTCCGCCTCCTCCAGCTTGACCGCCTCGGCCACCTCCTTGACCCGCTCCACCAGGGAGACCCGGATCTGGGCGGGGTCGATGTGGACGTCCTCGGCGACAATCTCGCCGGTGCGGCTCTCGTCGGGGGTCCCCTTCTTGAACACGCCGGAGCGCACGGTGGACATCTGGGGCCGGTGGTCCGGGCACAGGATGGTGGCCATCAGGTTGCCGCCGAAGGTGGGGCGGGTGGACACCAGCAGGCCGGTCTCCTCGTCGATGTCCAGCTCGGTGCAGTCGGCGGTCAGGCCGGTCTCCAGCCGGCAGGCCACCCGGGGGGCCAGATCCCGGCCGTTGTTGGTGGCGCCGTAGAGCACGATGGAGGGGTGGTATTTCTCGATCAGGGTGACCACGGCGTAGGTGGCCGCATCGGTGTTGTAGGTGACGTACTCGTCCCCCTCCACCAGCAGCACCTGGTCGGCGCCGTAGGCGATGCAGGTCTGGGCCACGCCCTCGACATCCTTGCCCATCACCAGGGCCACCAGCTGCTGCCCCAGCTTGTCGGCCAGGGTGCGGCCCACGCTCAGCAGCTCATAGCCCACGTTCTTGGCCGCGCCCTCTTCGGTCTCCACGACCACCCAGAGATTCTTGCTTTCCATATTCTTCTCCCTCCTTACACCAGCTTGGCCTCGGCCAGCACATCGGCCAGCTTGGCCCCGGCCTCGGCGCCGGAGAGACCCTCCAGCCGCAGGCCGTTCTTGGTGCGCACCGGGGTGAAGGTCTTCTTCACCTTGGTGGGGGAGCCCTTCAGCCCCCGCTTCTCCTCGGGCACCACCACCTCGGCGGAGGTCAGGGTGGGAATGTCCGCCTTGCGGGCGGCCATCTTGCCCTTCAGGGAGGGATAGCGCAGGTCATAGGAGGTTTTGTTCACGGTGACCACGGCGGGCATCTTGGCGGCGTACCAGTCGTAGCCCTCGTCGCTCTCCCGGCGGATCTTGACGGTGTCCCCCTCCACCTGGGCCTCCAGGGCGTAGGTGAGCAGGGCCCGGTCCAGATGCTGGGACAGCTCGGGGCCCACCTGGGCGGTGTCCCCGTCGATGGCCTGCTTGCCGCAGAAGATCAGGTCAAAGGGGGCGCCCTGCCGCTCCTCCAGCACCCGGACGGCCTGGGCCAGGGTGCGGCTGGTGGCCAGGGTGTCGCTGCCGCCGAAGGCCCGGTCGCTGATCAGCCAGGCCCCGTCGGCCCCCACGGAGATGCACTCCTTCAGGGCCTCCTTGGCCTGCTCGGGGCCCATGGACAGCACGGTGATCTTGCCGCCGGCGCTCTCCCGGACCCGCAGGGCGGTCTCCAGGGCGTAGGCGTCAAAGGTGTTCAGGATGCTGGGCACGCCCTCCCGGATCAGGGTGTGCTTGACCGGGTCGATCTTGATGGCGGTGGTGTCCGGCACCTGCTTGACACAGACGAGAATATTCAAAGCGGTTCTACCTCTCAATGTGAAAATCAGTGATACTTCTTCAGCAGCTGGCCGGCCACCACAGAGCGCTGGATCTGGTTGGTGCCCTCATAGATCTGGAGGATCTTGGCGTCCCGCATCAGCTTCTCCATGGGATAATCCTTCATATAGCCGTAGCCGCCCATGACCTGCACGCCGTCCACGGCGCACTTCATGCCGGTGTCGGTGCCGATGGTCTTGGCGATGGCGGCCTCCATGGTGAAGGGCAGCCCCGCGTCCATCAGCTCCGCGGCGTGGAGATAGGCCTGGCGGGCGGCCTGGACATGGATCTCCATGTCGGCCAGCATGTTCTGGACGGACTGGAAGGTGGACACGCTGACGCCGAACTGCTTGCGCTGCTTGGCGTACTTGGCGGCCTCCTCCACGCAGCGCTGGCCGATGCCCACGCCGAAGGCGCCCACGCCGGCCCGGCTGTGGTCCAGGGTCTCCAGGATGATCTTGAAGCCCCGGTTCTTGCGGCCCAGCATGTGGTCCTTGGGGATGCGCACGTTGTCAAAGATGACCTCGCTGGTGCAGCTCAGGCGCATGCCCATCTTGTCCTCTTCCTTGCCGATGGACACGCCGGGCCGGTCCCGCTCCACGATGAAGGCGGTCAGGCCCATGGCCCCGGCCTTCTTGTTGGTGGAGGCCAGCACGGTGTAGATGCCGGCGATGGGGCCGTTGGAGATGAAGCATTTGGTGCCGTTGATGACCCACTCGTCCCCGTCCTCCACGGCGGTGGTCTGGACGCCGCCGGCGTCGGAGCCGGCGTTGGGCTCGGTCAGGCAGAAGGCGGCGTACTTCTTCTCCACCATGGTCTCAAACCACAGCTTCTTCTGCTCCGGGGTACCGGAGAGCAGCACCGGGTAGGAGGCCAGGCAGTTGGCGATCAGGGTGGTGCCGATGCCGATGTCGCCCCGGGCGATCTCCTCGGCAATGGCGAAGGTCTGCACGTTGGTCAGGCCGATGCCGCCGTACTCCTCGGGCAGGCAGAGGGTGTTCAGGCCCATCTCGCAGGCCATGTCCAAAATCGCCTCAGGGCTGCCGCCGGTGCGCTCGATCTCGCCGACGTTGGGGATAATCTCTTTGTCCACGAACTCCCGTACCATCTGTACCAGTTCCAGGGTCTCTTCATCCAGGATCATGGGGGGATCACTCCTTTTCATTATACGAATTATACAAAATCGGTTGAACGCAGAATCATGCAATCTAAGGGATTATATCATACTTTCCCTGCCAGTTGCAATCTTTTTCTCCCACGCCGGTGCAAAAAAACGGAGACGCCGCCCGGAGCATCGCTCCGGGCGGCTCTGTGCTGTAACGCGGCGTCAGTCTCTCAGGGCGTCCACGCGGCCGGATTGGATGGCCGGAATGCTCCGGGCGATCCGCTCCCGGGGCCAGTCCCACCATTTTATCTCCAGCAGGGCGGAGATGGCCGCCTCCGAAAACCGCTTCCGAATGGGCCGGGCGGGGACGCCGCCCACGATGGTGTAGGGCGGAACGTCCCGGGTCACCACCGCCCGGGCGCCGATCACCGCCCCGTCCCCGACGGTGACCCCGGCCAGGATCACCGTCTCGTATCCGATCCAGACATCGTTTCCGATCACGATGTCCCCCTTATTGTCCCAGGCTGCGGCCACATCCCGGCGGCTGAGCCCCCACTCCTCATAGAAGAGGGGGAAGGGATAGGTGGACAGCGACCCCAGCGTGTGGTTGGCGCTGTTGAACAGGAATTTCGCCCCGCAGGCGATGGAACAGAATTTCCCGATGACCAGCCGGTCCCCGTTGACCGGGTAGTGGTAGAGCACATTGTTCCGCTCAAATTCCGCAGGCGGGTGGACAAAGTCGTTGTACATCGTATAGTCTCCCACCGTGATGGCGGGATCGGTAATGGCATATTTCAAATAGATGGTCTCCCGATCTCCCGATCTGGGATAGAGTGTTTTCTCTGGAATCGTCATTTGAATTCCTCCTGACTTGTCTAAAAAATCCTCCTAACGATTCCAGTCAGGGCAATGCATCGCCTCAAGCAAACCAACTCCTTTTCAGTCCGCCCGCTCCCATGGCGGTCACAGATACAGTTTCCCCAGCACCCACTCCGCCAGCCGGTCGGGCAGAACGCGGCGCAGCAGCATCAGGGCCTTGTACTCCAGCCCCACCGCCACCCGCACCGGCGGGTTCCTGCGCCCGGCCAGCTTCAGGGCCACCCGGGCCACCGATTCCGGCGGGCGGCCGGCGCGCTCGGAGCGCTCCATGCCGGCCACGCTCCGCTCGCACACTTCCCGATAGGGGGAGCCCTCCGGCGGGTCGTACTTCTGCCGGGCGGCGGTGAAGCCGGTGGCGGTGTCCCCGGGCTCCAGGATGCAGGCCCGCACCCCGAAGGGGCGCATCTCCATGCGCACGCACTCCACATAGGCCTCCAGGGCGTACTTGCTGGAGGAGTAGTGGCTCTGCATGGGGATGGGCACCTTCCCGGCGATGGACCCGGCCACCAGCAGCAGTCCGCCCCCCTGACGGCGCATCTTGGGCAGGAGCTCTCCCGCCACCGTGAGGACGCCGAAGTAGTTGACCTCCATCTGCCGCCGGGCCAGCGCCAGGGGCAGCTCCTCCGCCGGGCCGGACACCCCCATGCCGGCGCAGAGGACGGCGATGTCCACCCCCTCCAGCCCGCCGGCCACCCGGCGGACGGACTCCGAATCGCTGACATCCATCCGCCGCAGGGTCAGGCTGCCCCCGCCGGGATAGGACCGGGCGCCCTCCTCGCAGCGGCGGGAGACCCCGGTCACCGCGCAGCCATTCCGGGCAAAGGCCTCGGCGCAGGCCTTTCCCAGGCCGCTGGAGGCCCCGGTGACAAACACCCGGGGGCCGTAGACATTTTTCACGGCGTTCCGTTCACCTCTTCTCTCCCCATCCTGCCCCGCTCAGGGGTCACAGATGCCGCAGGGGTCATAGCCCATGGCGATGACATCCTCCCGGGTGCCGGTGTAGTCCTGGCGGTTGGCATCGCTCATCTGGGACACGGCGGAGCAATCCGGGTAGTGGAATTTATGGGAGCCGGTGTTCAGCACATAGTCCATCTCCCCGGAGGACTCGGTGGAGGTCTCCGTCCCCGTCTCAGGTTCCGCCTCCGGCTCCGGCTGCGCCTCCCCGGACAGCCGGCTCTCCCCGGTGGCGTAGTCGATCTCCACCCCGGGCTGGACGTTGTAGGCGTACACGCAGAAGCAGACACCCTCGCCACCGTCCTCCACCGACCAGCCCTCCATCAGCACCCCGGAGGCCACCAGGTTGTCCCCCGCAAAGACCGGGGTGACCCGGTAGAGCACGTGGTGCTCCGTCTCCTGGACATAGTCGGCCACCAGGTTCTCAAAGGGGAGCATCCCCTGGATATTCAGATAGCGGGTGCCGGTGATCAGGTTGCGCTCGTTGGCGTTCTCCCCGGAGAGCTGAAAGCCGATCAGGTGGCAGCGGTTGTAGAGATAGCCCCCGTCCACCCCGTCGTACTGAACCGAGTGCCAGCCGGTGGGCTCCACGCCGCCGATGTCCTCCCGGTCCTCTGTCGGCATCAGCTCCGGGCAGATGTTGGCCCAGGCCACCCCGCAGCGGCCCAGCTCATCCAGCTCGCTGTAGGTCTCAAAGGGCTCGGTGCTCTGCCGCTCTTCTTCCGTGAAATAGGGCTGGTTGCCGTTGACGGCCACCCAGGCCTCCCCGGCGTAGGCGGGCAGGCTGTCCGGGGAGAAGGCGGCTGTCTCCGCCCCCTCCTCCGGGGTGGAGGAGGGCTCCGGCTGGGACTCTGCGGCGGAGGAGGCGCTGTCCGCCGCCCCGCCGGCACTGGCGGCGGGGCCGGAGGACGCCGGGGCGGAGCCGCAGGCGGCCAGGGTCAGGCACAGGGCCAGCAGCAGGGCCAGCAGGCCCTGTTTTTTCATCCAATCACTCATCTGATATAGATCTCCTCTGTGATCTCTGGGTGGGAGGAGCCGGCGAACGCCACGCTGGACCGGAGCGCGAACCCCTCCAGGGACAGGTCAAAGGTCAGGTCGGCGGGATAGCTGCGCCCCCAGCGGTACAGGAGGACCCCCTCGATCCGCCCGGCCCAGCGCCCCGGGGGGGCCAGCTCGGTGAAGGCGTACTCCCCCGCCCCTGCCCGGGCCAGGAAATCCTCCGCCGGATGGATATTGGGGGGCAGAGGGCCGAACTGCCGGGCGGAATAGGGGCTCATCCACAGGGGCGCATCCCCCACCCGCTCCAGCATACGCCCTCGCAGCGCCCGGTCCTGGCTCTGGCGGCGGCGGTTGAAGGCCATGCCCATGTGGTCGTCCACACAGGCGATCAGGATCATGCCCTGTCCTCCCTCGCTCCGGCAGCCTGTCTGCGGCGGGCCAGCCATGCCTCCCGGGTGAGCCGGGAGACATGGGTGACGGAGATGCCGTTATACCGGTTGGGCTCCCCGGTCATATCGTGGTGGTAGGTGAAGCCGCACTTCTCCATGACCCGGCGGGATTTGTCATTGCCGTCAAAATAGCAGCACCAGACGGTATGGCAGCCCAGACCGGTGAAGCAGCGCTCCAGCAGGGCCTCCACCGCCTCCGGGATCAGCCCCCGGCCCCAGTGGGGCACGCCGATCCAGTAGCCGATCTCCGCCTCCCCCGGCCCCAAAGGGAGGCCGCTCTGAAAATGGATGCCGGCGCTGCCCACCGGCTCCCCGGTCTCCCGCAGCACCACCGCGTAGGTCTCCGGCGCCGAGAGCACCCCACGGATGATCTCCCGGCTGTGCTCCACGCTGGTGTGCACCGGCCAGCCCGTGATGGGGCCCACCCGGGGGTCCTTGGCGTATTTGTAAAGGGCCGGGGCGTCCTCCTCCTCCCAGGGCCGCAGCAGCAGCCGCTCTGTCTCCAAAGACATACAGATTGCTCCTCTCGTTCCAGCTTTGCCCCTCCATTCTACCATCTCCCCCGGGGCCAATCAACCGCCTTGGGCACTTTGTCCTGTTTTGGCGTGCCCCCACGCCAATCTTTTGTACGCAAGTTTTATTAAAAACACTTGCGAAAGTTCTTTTTGAAAGTATAATAGAACCCAAGAGTTCTGTCCGCCCCCGGGGCGGACAGGTTTGAGTTTGTGACGCAACGAATTTCTGATGGAAAGGACAGTGTGTTTATGGCAGTACGCACCTTCAATAAAGTTCTGGCCGCCAACCGGGGCGAGATCGCCATCCGCATCTTCCGGGCCTGCCATGACCTGGGGCTGCACACGGTGGCCATGTATTCCAACGAGGACACCAACGGCCTGTTCCGTACCAAGGCGGACGAGGCCTATCTGATCGGCGAGAACCAGAGCCCCCTGGGGGCCTATCTGGACATCCCCGGCATCATCGACCTGGCCCGCCGCCGGGGGGTGGACGCAATCCACCCGGGCTACGGCTTTTTGTCGGAGAACGCCGACTTCGCCCGGGCCTGCGACGAGGCGGGCATCACCTTCGTGGGCCCTCCCGCCGAGGTGCTGGCCCAGATGGGCGACAAGCTGGCGGCCAAGGCCACGGCCATCGCCTGCGGCGTGCCCATCATCCCCGGCTGCACCGAGCCCCTGAAAGACGCCGACGAGGCCCTGGAGAAGGCGGTCAGCTACGGCTTCCCGGTCATCCTCAAGGCGGCCGCCGGGGGCGGCGGCCGGGGCATGCGCCGCTGCGACACCCCGGAGGAGGTCAAGCCCGCCTTTGAGCTGGTGAAGAGCGAGGCCAAAAAGGCCTTCGGCAATGACGACATCTTCATTGAGAAGTTCCTGGTGGAGCCCAAGCACATCGAGGTGCAGATCCTGGCCGACAAGTACGGCCACGTCTACCATGTGGGCGAGCGGGACTGCTCCCTCCAGCGCCGCTATCAGAAGGTGGTGGAGTTCGCCCCCGCCTGGAGCGTGCCCCAGAACACCATCGAGGCCCTCCACGAGGACGCGGTCAAGATCGCCAAGAGCGTCGGGTACATCTCCGCCGGCACCGTGGAGTTCCTGGTGGACAAAGAGGGCAACCATTACTTCATCGAAATGAACCCCCGCATCCAGGTGGAGCACACCGTCACCGAGCAGGTCACCGGCATCGACCTGGTGCGCGCCCAGCTGCTCATCGCCGAGGGCTATCCCCTCTCCACCCCGGAGATCGGCCTGAGCTGCCAGGAGGACGTCCACGTCAACGGCTACGCCATTCAGTGCCGGGTCACCACAGAGGACCCCCTGAACGGCTTCGCCCCGGACACCGGCAAGATCACCGCCTACCGCTCCGGCGGCGGCTTCGGCGTCCGGCTGGACGGGGGCAACGCCGGCACCGGCACCTCCATCTCCCCCTATTACGACTCGCTGCTGGTCAAGGTGACCAGCTGGGACAACACCTTCCTGGGGGTGTGCCGCAAGGCCATGCGGGCCATCAACGAGGTCCATATCCGGGGCGTCAAGACCAATATCCCCTTTGTCACCAACATCCTGCACCATCCGAAATTCCAGGCGGGCCAGTGCCACACCAAGTTCATCGACGACACCCCCGAGCTCTTTGAGATCGAGAACAGCCGGGACCGGGCCACCCGGGTTCTGAAGTACATCGCCAACATCCAGGTCGCCGCCCCCAACGCCGAGCGCAAGCAGTACGACACCCCCCGCTTCCCCCAGCCCACCCGGGAAGTGCCCCGGGACGGCCTGAAGCAGATGCTGGACCAGAAGGGCCCCGAGGCGGTCAAGCAGTGGGTGCTGGACCAGAAGAAGCTGCTCATCACCGACACCACCATGCGGGACGCCCACCAGAGCCTGCTCTCCACCCGGATGCGCACCCGGGATATGCTCAAGGGGGCCGACGGCACCGCCGACATCCTCTCCGACTGCTTCTCCCTGGAGATGTGGGGGGGCGCCACCTTTGACGTGGCCTACCGCTTCCTCCACGAGGACCCCTGGGAGCGGCTGGAGCTGCTGCGCAAGAAGATCCCCAACATCCCCTTCCAGATGCTGCTCCGGGGAGCCAACGCGGTGGGCTACTCCAACTACCCGGACAACCTGATCCGGGCCTTTGTCAAGGAGGCCGCCATCAGCGGCATCGACGTGTTCCGGGTCTTCGACTCCCTGAACTGGATCCCCGGCATGGAAATCGCCATGGACGAGGTGCTGAAACAGGGCAAGATCTGCGAGGCCACCATGTGCTACACCGGCGACATCCTGGACCCCGCCCGGGACCGCTACACGCTGGAGTACTATGTCAACATGGCCAAGGAGCTGGAGAAGCGGGGCGCCCACATCCTGGCCATCAAGGACATGTCCGGCCTGCTGAAGCCCTATGCGGCCAAGAAGCTGGTCTCCACCCTGAAGCAGGAGGTGGGCCTGCCCATCCACCTGCACACCCACGACACCACCGCCAACCAGGTGGCCACCCTGCT
>CAZAIF010000008.1:0-28431 GCA_964485125.1 uncultured Oscillospiraceae bacterium
ACGCCCGGCACCACGGCCACCAGTCCCTTCTCCAGGAAGGCGGTGGCAAACTCAGTGGAGTTGTTGATCTTGACCCCCTTGATGGTCTTGCCCAGCAGCTCCTTGATGTTCATGAAGATATAGAACGCGCCGTCCGGCTCCAGGCAGCTGACGCCGGGAATGTTCTTGACCCGCTCCACAAAGTACTTGCGGCGCTCGTCAAAGGCCTTCTTCATCTCAAGGCTGGGCTCCTGGCTCTCCCCAAAGGCGGCCAGAGCGGCCTGCTGGGAGATGCTGCAGGGGGAGCCGGTGGAATGGCTGAGATAGTTGCTCATGGTCTTTGCAATCTCCGCATTGGCCGCGGCATATCCGATGCGCCAGCCGGTCATGGCATAGGACTTGGAGGCGCCGTTGATCATAATGGTGCGCTCCTGCAGATCCTCGTTCAGGGAGGCGATGCTGACAAAGGGCTTGTCGTAGCAGAGCATATAATAGATCTCGTCGCTGATCACATAGAGGTCATAGCGCTCAATCACATTGGCCAGGGCCTGAAGCTCCTCCCGGCTGTACACCATGCCGGTTGGGTTGGAGGGATTGGTCAGAATGACCGCCTTGGTGCGGGGGGTAAGCGCCGCGCTGAGCATATCGGCGGTCATCTTGAAGCCGGTGGACTCATCCGTCTCCACGATGATGGGCACGCCGCCGGACATGCGGATGGCCTCGGCATAGGTCACCCAGTAGGGCGCGGGCAGGATGACCTCCTCGCCGGAATTGATGATGGTCTGCAGCGCAATGTAGACATTGTGCTTTGCGCCGCTGGTCACCACAATCTGGCTGGGCGCATAATGGACGCCGGTATCCTGCAGAATGCGGTCGCAGATGGCCTCCCGCAGGGCCAGCGTGCCGGCAGAGGGCGTATACCGGGTCTGATTGTCCTGGATCGCGGCAATGCCCGCCTCCTTGATGTGCTCGGGAGTATTGAAATCGGGCTCACCGGCGCCGAAGGAGATCACATCGATGCCGCTGGCCTTCATCTGCTTGGCCATCGCGTCAATGGCCATGGTAGCGGAAGGAGAGATCCCCCGCGCGATGCTGGAAATAGGTTTCATGCCGCTCAGTCCTCCATAATAAGCATTGATTCTACAATATTATATTACCAGTCCCGCAAAAATGCAATGACAAATCACACAAACTGCAAAAAAACGGAATGCATCTTTCTATGCATTCCGTTTTTTTAAAAAATTGAATTTCAGAACAGTTTAAAAATCAAATATGGGCGCAGATCAGCTGGCTCATGCGCTGGGTGCCGACCTGTTCCCCACTCCCGGCGATGTCCGGCGTGTGCCAGCCCTCCGCCAGGACAGCGTCCACTGCCCCCTCAATGGCCGCAGCCTCTTCGGGCAGGTTGAAGGAATACTTGAACATCATGGCGACCGAGAGGACGGTGGCGATGGGGTTGGCCTTATCCTGGCCGGCGATGTCCGGTGCGCTGCCGTGGATGGGCTCATAGAGCCCGGGGGCCTGGGCGCCGATGGAGGCGGAGGGCAGCATCCCCAGAGAGCCCGTGATCATGGAGGCCTCGTCTGAAAGGATGTCTCCGAACATATTCTCCGTCACGATCACATCGAACTGGGAAGGGTCCCGCACCAGCTGCATGGCGGCGTTGTCCACCAGATAGTCCTCATATTCCACCTCAGGATACTCCTGGGCCAGGCGGTGCATGACGCTGCGCCACAGCCGGGAGGTCTCCAGGACGTTGGCCTTGTCCACGCTGGTCAGCTTTTTCCTGCGCTTCATGGCCAGCTCAAAGGCCTGGCGGCCCACCCGCTCGATTTCCATCTCCGAGTAGGCCATCCGATCGGTGCACTCCACGCCCCGGTCCGGGGTGTCGTAGCGCTCCCGCTTGCCGAAATAGACGCCGCCAATGAGTTCCCGCACCATCATAATGTCAATCCCCTTCCGGGCGATCTCGTCCTTCAAGGGGCAGGCGCCGATCAGGGCCGGTCGGAGGGTGGCATGGCGCAGATTGGCGAACAGCCCCAGATCCTTGCGGATGGCCAGCAGCGCCGTCTCCGGCCGCTGTTCCGCCGGCTTGTCCGGCCCCCACTTGGGGCCGCCCACGGCGCCCAACAGCACCGCGTCGCAGGCCTTGCATTTCTCTGCGGTCCCCTCTGGATAGCTGACGCCATACTTGTCCGTGGCGCAGCCGCCCATCTCCACATCCTCATAGGCGATCTTGTGGCCGAATTTCTCCGCCACCCGGTCGATGACGGCGACCGCCCCATCCACCACTTCCGGGCCGATGCCGTCGCCCCGGATCAGCGCAATTCTGAATTCCATGCGTCTCTCCCCTTTTATTTCGCCAGTCCCCGGGCCTTCAGTGAATTCATCAGTCCGCCGTTCTCGATGATTCCCTCAATAAACTCCGGGAACGGGGCGGCCTGGAACACCTGGCCGGTGGTCTCGTCGGTGATCTTTCCGGTTTTGAAGTCCACGCTCACCTGATCCCCGGACTTGATATTGGCCGCGGCCTCCGGGCACTCCATAATAGGAAAGCCGATGTTGATGGCGTTGCGGTAAAAGATCCGGGCGAAGGAGGCGGCGATCACGCACTTGACGCCGCTGGCCTTGATGGCCAGCGGGGCGTGCTCCCGGGAGGACCCGCAGCCAAAGTTGGCGCCGCCGACGATGATATCCCCGGCCTCCACCGTGGAAGAGAAGCTGGGGTCCAGATCCTCCATGCAGTGGGCGGCCAGATTCCGCTCGTCCGGGTCGTTCAGATAGCGGGCGGCAATGATCACATCGGTATCCACATTGTCGCCGTAGACATAGATCTTAGACATCGTTCTGCTCCTCCCTTCTCACAGGTCCGCAGGCCCGGCCAGACAGCCGGCCACAGCGGAGGCGGCCGCCACGGCGGGGCTGGCCAAAATCACCTTGGAATCCACATGGCCCATACGGCCCACAAAGTTGCGGTTGGTGGTGGAGACGCAGGTCTCCCCCTCGCACATGCACCCCATATGCCCGCCCAGACAGGGCCCGCAGGTGGGGGTGGAGATGGCGCACCCGGCCGCCAGCATATCCTGATAGATCCCCTCCTCGATCATTTCCCGGATGATCTCCTGGGTGGCGGGCAGGACGATGCAGCGCACACCGTCGTGCACTTTGCGGCCCTTCAGGATCTCCGCCGCGGCCCGCATGTCGCTGATGCGTCCGTTGGTGCAGGAGCCGATGACCACCTGATCGATGGGAATCCCCTTGACCTCCCGGACCAGCTTGGCGTTGCCCGGCAGATAGGGCATGGCGACGGTGGGTTCCAGCTGGCTCAGGTCGATGTCCACCACCTGCTCATATTCCGCGTCCGGGTCCGCCTCATAGATCACCGGCTGCCGGTCGGTGCGGCCCTTGATATACTCCAGGGTCTGCTCGTCCACCGGGAAGATGCCGTTCTTCGCGCCGGCCTCGATGGCCATGTTGGCGATGGTAAAGCGGTCATCCATGGTGAGCTCCCGGATGCCCTCTCCGCTGAACTCCAGGCTCTTATAGAGGGCGCCGTCCACCCCGATCCGGCCGATCAGGTGGAGGATCACGTCCTTGCCGGAGACATAGGGGTGCAGCTTCCCGTGGATATTGACCCGGATGGCGGGGGGCACCTTGAACCAGTTCAGGCCGGTGGCCATGCCGGCGGCCATATCGGTGGAGCCGACGCCGGTGGAAAAAGCTCCCAGGGCGCCGTAGGTGCAGGTGTGGGAGTCGGCGCCGATGGTCAGGTCTCCCGGGATCACCAGCCCCTGCTCGGGGATAAAGGCGTGCTCCACGCCCACCACACCCACATCGTAAAAGTGTGTGATCTGGTGCTTGCAGGCAAAATCCCGGGCGGTCTTACAGAGCTGGGCCGCCTTGATGTCCTTGCAGGGGGTATAGTGATCCAGTATGATGCCGATCTTATCCTTGTCAAAAATCTGAGTGATGCCGTACTGCTCCAGCACGCCGACGGCCACCGGCGTGGTCACATCGTTGCCGTGGACAAAGTCCAGCTTCGCCTCAATGAGCTGTCCCACTTCCACGCCGGGCAGGCCAGCATGGGCGGCGAGAATTTTCTGCGTCATTGTCATCCCCATGGAATGCGTCCTCCTTTTTGTTTTTCTCTATTATTGCAATTTTTCTGGCAAAAGAATGTAGCTTATGTTACAATCTGTGTCATAGGAGGCGGTCGGATGGAATATTTCAGCATTCAGGAACTGGGCTTGCCCCAGGAGATCTGGGCCCCATTTGCCCAACACTACGCCCCGGTCCGCTACGCACCGGGACAGATGATCTATTTCCAGGACAGCGAGGCCGAATGCTTTTACTATCTGAAGTCGGGCCGGGTGAAGTCCTTCCGCTCCTCCGAGGACGGCACGGAAAAGATGCTGACCATCTATCACAGCGGGTCCATCTTTGGCGAGGCAGCCTTTTTCGACGGCCTGCCCCGGGTGTCCTCCGCGGTCGCCGAGACAGAATGTGAAATCGTCCGCATCAACCGGGAAATGGCGACCCGGGAGATCTCTCAAAACCCGGAGCTGGCCATGGCCCTGCTGAAATATCTCTCCCGCACAGTGCGGCTGCTTTCCGGCCACGTGGACGACATGGCCTTTTTTCGGACGGACCAGCGGATCGCCCGCTTTCTGCTCTCCCTGCCCCGGACCGAGACGGGCGAGGTGGCCTGCACTCAGGACGAGATCGCCTCCGCCGTGAGCGCCAACCGGGTCACGGTGAGCCGGATCTTAAGCCGCATGGCCCGCTCTGGGGCCCTGCGCACCGGATACGGCAGCATAACGCTGCTCCGCCCCGAGGCGCTGCGGGAGATGCTGGAGGCGTGAGGAGCCGCACGGCCTGCCGTGCGGCTCCTGTCCCTGTCAAAGGTCATAGAATGATGCAGATCAGTCCGCCGCTCCCCTCGTTGATGATCCGTTGGAGCGTCTCCCTCAGCTTGACTCTGGCATCCTCGGGCATACGCATCAGCTTGCCCTGGAGGTCCTCGTTGACCAGCTCATGGAAGGACTTGCCGAAGATGTTGGACTCCCAGATCTGCTTCGGGTCGCCCTCAAACTCCTGGAGCAGATAGTTGATCATCTCCTCGCTCTGCTTTTCGTTGCCGACGATGGGAGAGATCACCGTCTCGATGTCCGCCCGCAGCATGTGGATGGACGGGGCGCTGGCCTTGAGCCGGACGCCATAGCGGCCCCCGTGCTTCATGATCTCCGGCTCCTCCAGGCGGAGCTCCTCGATGGTGGGCACCACGATACCGTAGCCCGTCTGTTTGACGGCCTCCAGGGCGTCGGCCACCTTGTCGTACTCCCGCTTGACGGAGGCCAACACGGTCAGCTGCTGGAACAGGTCCCCATCATCCCGCACCTGGATGCCGGTCTCGTCGGAGAGGGTCTGGAAAAAGAGCGCTCTGGGCAGCTCGATCTGGAGGGAGGCGATGCCGCTGCCCAGGTCCACCGAGGTGAGCGAGGTAGAGCCCAAATTTTCGCACGCCGCGATGCCGGCGGCAAAGGCCTTGACCTCCGAGATCCGGGACACCTGCTGGGCGCTGTTGCAGATCTGGGTGAACAGCTCCTGTTTCATCGGATGCTTTGCGGGGAGGGCCTCCACCCAGCTGGGCAGAAACAGGTCGATCTCCTGGAGGGGAAACTCATAGAGGACATGGCTGAGGATGTCGGTGATGTCCTGCTCCGACAGGGTCTGGCAGTCCGCCGTCAGGCAGCCCACACCGTACCGGCTCTCCAGGTCGTCCCGGATGGCCTGGGTCCGGGGCGATTCCGGCTGGGCCGAGTTGAGCAGGATCAGGAAGGGCTTTCCCAGCTCCTTCAGCTCCTGGATTGTGCGCTCCTCCGCCTCCAGATAGTCCTCCCGGGGGATGTCGGTGATGGTCCCGTCGGTGGTGACGACGATGCCGATGGTGGCGTGCTCGCTGATCACCTTGCGGGTGCCGATCTCCGCCGCCTCCGCCATGGGGATCTCATAGTCAAACCAGGGGGTGGTCACCATTCTGGGGGCGTCGTCCTCAGTCTGCCCCATGGCGCTGCTGACCAGATAGCCCACGCAGTCAATCAGCCGGACGGAGAAGCGGATGCCGTCCTCCGTCTCGATCTCCACCGCCTCCTCCGGCACGAACTTGGGCTCCGCCGTCATGATGGTGCGGCCGGAGCCGCTCTGGGGCAGCTCATCCTTAGCCCGCTCCCGCTGATAGACGTTCTCGATCTTGGGGATCACCATGGTCTCCATAAACCGCTTGATGAAGGTGGACTTGCCGGTCCGCACCGGCCCCACCACCCCGATGTAGATATTGCCTCCGGTCCGGGTGGCCATATCCGTATAGATCTCGTGCTGTTCCATCCTGTTTTACCCTCCCCTCTCAGCGATTGCGCGGAATGAGCAGAAATCTGCCCCCGGCCTCCGAGGCGTCGCTGATCTGATTGACTGCCAGAATGTCCTCTACCGTGGCGTAGTACTCCTTACCCAGATCCCAGAGGGTCTCCCCGGCCCGGAGCATGCGCAGCACGGCAGAGGGCTTTACGCCGTCCTCCTCCGGGTCTTCCTCCAGAGTCAGAGCGCAGACATAACACAGCGTCGCGGGCAGGATCAGCGCATATTGGACCAGCAGGCTGCCCCGCAGCTCCAACCCGCCCGCGGCCGGCACACAGGCCGCGTCCAACAGCTTGACCTCCAGCATCAGCCGGCCGCCCTGTCGCTCAGGCAGGGGCAGGTCCACATAGCAGCTCTGGTCTACCCTGGAGAGCTGGCCGTCCCGCTCCCGCAGGCAGACGGAGACGTTCAGCCGGCATCTGCCGTTGCAGCCGTCGCCCCCGCTGGCCACCTCGCCCAGGGTGACCGCCTGATCCACCACCTCGGCGGAAGGAAGGTCCAAATCCATGGCCTGCCGGAAGGGGTGGATCATGACATTTTGTTCCGCAAGCTGGAACCAGTCCCGGCGCTCCTCCCCGCACCGGCAGGGGTGCGCGGTGCTGTAGGCGTCGCAGAGCACCTGAACCTCCTTCTGATCCACGATCACGGCGCAGGCGTAGAGCTCCATCCGAAGGGAAAGCCCCTCTTCGCCCTGGACCTCTGCCTGCAAATCGGTGGCGGAGAGGGAAACGGCGGCCAGGGCGCCCTCGCCGGAATTCCCGGCGTCCAGCACCTGGGAGACCGGCAGGTCGTACTCCTCGCCCATCAGCTCGTCTCCCTCCACAAGAGCCCGGACCCGGACCTTGACTCCGCCCTTGAACACCACCTTGGTGCCGACGATTTTGCTCTCGTGGCAATAGGGGGTGATGTCACAGCTCAGCAGCTGGGTCATCCGCCGGTGCCCGCCGGACAGACTGACGCTCTCCTCAAAGGGGAAGGTCTTCTCTGTCACCTGGGAGATATATTGAAACGAGGTATGCTCCAGCTTCATCTGAATCGGTTCTCCGGCGTCGGCCACCCCCACGCTGTAGCGCAGTTCATCGGCGGCAAAGGCGAGGAAGTGTACCGCCAGCTCCGCCTGCACCAGGATCTTCCGGGGGTTCATCACTTTGATCTCCACCCCCAGCAGCCGGGGCACCACATTCAGCCGGCAATCTTCCGTGACGGAGCCGGACTCCGCGCCGCAGCGGAACGGAATCCGCACGGAAAGGGCATAGAGCCCCCCGCCCTCCGCCGTATACAGCACCGTGGCGGCCACATCCCCCTCACAGGTGATGCTGCCCGCTCCGGTGCGGCAGGAGCGCAGAAACGGCGTGGCGGAGACTGTCACCACCGTCCCGATGTCCGGCATCGAGTCGGACACAATGGTCTCCTGGGATTCCTCCCGGCGCACGGTCGTGTCCAGCACACAGGAATAGCAGCTCAAACGCTCATATTGCAGGTCAAGATCCATCCAGCAATCTCTCCTTTCGTCCTTACAAAGAGATTGCCCGTTACAATCTCTTCCGCTCATTCGCCTCAGGACGTGTTCAAGAGAAAGATATGTCCCTGTACCTCCGGATATGCCGCCCGCCCGCAGGACGCCCGCCCCGGGCGGCGGACCCTCAATGGATTCGGAATAACAGTTTCAGAATACCAGAGAAAAACTTGGGAGATTTCCAAATCACGATCTTCATACCGGCACCTCCTTCCGAACGCCGACGATCTGGGGCAAGCATGGCAGCTCACACCGCTTATGGCTTACGCATCCAGGTGATGCCAAGCACGACCAGCGAGACCGCGCCGACAAAGATGATGACGCCCGTGGGCAGAACCATGCTCAGCAATATGCCAATGCCCAGGGCCACCGCGCAGAGTCCGCCTGGCCTGCAATGACGCAAAATAAACACCCCCTGCGCAATACTGCTGTCACAGTTTACGCAGGGGGTGCCTGTCTCGTGTCAAAAATTCAGTTGCTTCGGATTAAAAGGCCGACGCCCTCCTCCACTTCAACAGTGCATCGTCTGCCGGGCAATTGCTCGTTGCTGACCCCTAGGGACGTCCAGCGGAACAGATCCGTCCGGTTGATCTCATATTTGGCGCCGGAGATGGTGACATGCCTCAGCATCCTGTCCAGGGGGATGAGGCCAAAGTACCGATAGGCGGGAAACTCTGGCACCTCAGTCCGGCCCGGAGTGAGCAGCCGGATCTCATTCCATGGGTCCAGGATCAGCCCCCGGGCGCCGGAGCGCCAGATCCGCTCCAGCTGGCCCACGGCGGAAAAATGGTGGTCCTGCCTGCCGCCGGTACAGGCGCAGAGCAACAGCTCACCGCAGCCCTCCCACATGGCCCGGGAGACCGCCATGTCCAGATCGGTGACGTCTTTTTCCGAGGGCAGCACATCGCTGGGGCAGCCCCCGGCGTGGCCGCCGGAGTCGCCATCCCCCACATACCAGTCCGGCTCCAGCCCCAGCGCCCGGGCGGACTGACGCCCGCCGTCGGCGCAGATGACGAGATCATCCGGGCGCAGGTAGGGGCGCAAAAAGCTCCAGTCCTCCACCGGGGCGGAGCCGAAGATGACCGCCCGGCTCATTTGTGCTCCCATTGCTTATAGGCCTTGGCCGCCTCATAGAGCCGGACATAGCTGCGGTGGCGGGACTGGGAGATCTCCCCCCGGTCCAGTGCCTCCAGCACCGCGCAGCCCCGCTCCTTGGTGTGGGAACAGCCCACAAACCGGCACTGGCCAAGATAGGGGCGGAACTCCCGGAAGGCCAGGGCCAGCTCCTCCTTGTTGAGCAGCTCGGGCACCTCGGTGTCAAAGCTGGCAAAGCCGGGGGTGTCCGCCGCCAGGGCGTCGTTGGGCATGCGGAACAACTCCACGTGCCGGGTGGTGTGGCGGCCCCGGCCCAGCTTTTCGCTGACTTCTCCGGTGGCGATGGAGAGCCTGGGGTCCAGGGCGTTCAGGATGCTTGATTTTCCGACGCCGGAGTTGCCGGTAAACACCACGGTCTTGCCCGCGATGGCGTCGGAGAGCGACTGGATGCCCTCGCCGGTCACAGCGCTGACCCGGAGGGTGGTAAAGCCGGCGCCATGATAGATGCGGTAGAGCTCCTCACAGGGCTCCAAATCGCATTTGTTCAGGCAGATGATGGGCTCACAGTCCTTGCGCTCGGCGATGGCGGCCACCCGGTCGATCAGGAAGGGGTCAGTCACCGGGTTGACCCCGGCGGCGATCATGACCAGGCAGTCCATGTTGGCCACCGCCGGACGGGTGAAGGCGTTCTTCCGCTCCAGGATGCGCTCCACACTGCCGGTCTCCCCGTCCAGCGGGGTGATCTCCACCCGGTCCCCCACCAGCGGGCTGGTGCCCGCATGGCGGAATTTTCCCCGGGCCCGGCAGGTGTACACCTCGCCGCCGCAGTCCACATAGTAGAAGCCGCTCAGGGCTTTGACGATGGTTCCGGTCATAATCAGATGCGCCCCGTCAGGACAACGGCCCTTCGAGCCTGACATCACACTCCACTGTCTCAGAGGTCGATGGATAGGTGAGCATTGCGGTATAGGAGTATATGGTCCCCGTGTAGATGGTGGTAAAGGTGTTCCCATCTTCAGGGGAGATGGTCTCTTCACTGGTCTCCCCGTTGATCGTAAGCTCCAGAATCGTATCTTCCGTACGCCCCTCCGGCAGAGTGACGGTAATCCTGAACTGGGCCTCAGTGGTTGTCTCGCCGCCGGTGGATGTCTCCGGGTCCTCCTCCTCGGGCTCCGGTCCCAAGCTGACCGTAATGGTGACCGTCTGCCCCTCCTGGACCGGGGTGTTATAGGGGATGCTTTGGTAGCACACCCGGCCTTCGGGCTGGTCATCACTGTATTCATAGCCGATATTGGGATCCAGCAGCAGGCCCAGGCTGGAGATGGCGTTCCTCGCGTCCGCCTCAGTCAGGCCGATGAGCTGAGTCATATTATGCTCAGTGATCTCCTCTCCCAGGCTGTAATAGACGACGATGGAGTCGCCCTCCTTCACCGTGGTCCCTGCGGCGGGGGAGGTGCGGATCACCATATATTCGGAGATGTCATCGCTATACTCCCCCTCGGATGTGACCACCAAGCCCAGCTCGGTTAATTCGTTGACTACCTCCCGGTAGTCCCGGGTGCCGGTGCCGTAGTTCTCCAGCGTAAATTCTGTGGGTTCCTCCTCTGCCGGGCCGCCACTCAGGGTGACCACAATCTCGGTGGTCTCAGTCCGCACTGTCTGGGTGCTGTCGGGGGACTGGTCGATAATGGTGCCAACCTCTTCCTCACTGGCCACGGTCTCTCCCACCGTGACAGTGAAATGTCCCTGAAGGTCGGGGTCCGCCGCGATCAACTCCTCGGCCTGTTCCACAGTATAGCCCCGCAGGTCGGGAACGTGGTAGGCAGCTGTGGTGGCGAACAGGCTGCGGAACACGGTGAAGTACAGGATGATAAACAGGATAATCAGTCCGCCGGCAATGCCGCCGGTGATGGCGATGAAGCGCTTGTTGCGCCGCTTCTCGTCGGCGTAGTCGTCGTAATCATCATCGTAGCCGTCGCCGTCATAGCCGTCATCGTAGGTCCTGCCGCCGGACCGGCTGGACCGCCGGGAGGTGTCCTCCTCCCGCTCGAACCGGGCGGTGGCGCGCCGCGCCGGGGTGCTGCGCACGGTGGCGTCCGGGTCCGCCTCCTCGTCCAGGAAGGAGCCCCCTCTGCGCACCATGGTGGGCTCATCCGCCTCGGGGTCCAGAACGCCGGGGGCGGTGTAGCCGAAGTCGATCTCAGGGTTCTTCCGGAAGGCCTCCAAATCCTGAAGCATCTCCTCAGCGCTGGAGTAGCGCCGGTCGGGCACGGGGGCCATGGCCTTCAGGGTGATCTGCTCCATGCCCAGCGGGACCTCCGGATTCAGCTCCCGGGGGGCGACGGGGATGGATTTGATGTGCTGGATGGCCACGGAGACCGGATTGTCCCCCTCAAAGGGGAGCCGGCCTGTCAGCATCTCATAGAGCACCACACCGGCGGAATAGAGGTCGGACCGGGCGTCAATGTGGCTGCCCCGGGCCTGCTCCGGGGAGATATAGTGGACGGAGCCGATGGTCTCCTGGGTCATGGTGACCTGGGAGGTGGTGGAGCGGGCGATGCCGAAGTCCATCACCTTCACGCTGCCGTCCCGGAGCACCATCACGTTCTGGGGCTTGATGTCCCGGTGGATGATGCCCCGGCTGTGGGCATGCTTCAGGCCCTGAAGAATCTGAGTGATGAAGTGCAGCGCCTCCCGCCAGTTGAGGCAGCCCCCCCGCTTGTGCATGTACTGCTTCAAGGTGATGCCGTCGATGAGCTCCATGACGATAAATTCCCGACCGTCCACCTGGCTGACGTCGTAGACCGCCACGATGTTGGGGTGGGAGAGCATGGCGACGGCCTGGGACTCGTCGTGAAAGCGGCGGCGCAGATCCTGGTCTGCCGCCAGCTCGCTCTTCAGGATCTTGACCGCCACATGGCGGTTGAGGCGGTGGCAATAGGCGCGGTAGACGACGGCCATCCCGCCGGTGCCCAGCACGTCCAGGATTTCATAGCGGTCATCGAGTAATTTGCCGATATATGGATCCATAGCAAACCCTCCTAATTAGCAAACTTCTTCTTCGCCGGCGCAGATGAGCACAGCGGTCACGTTGTCCGGCGCCCCCCGGTGCATGGCGATCTCCAGCAGGCGGCTGCAGCAGGTGACCTCCTCGCCGCCGTACAGCACCTCATAGAGGATCTCCTGCTCCGTAACCACATTGCTCAGGCCGTCGCTGCACAGCAGGATATGATCTCCCGGAGCCAGATCCACCTCGAACAGATCGCCCTCGGTATGGCGCTCCGTGCCCAAGGCCCGGGTGATAATATTCTTGTTGGGATGATTGCGGGCCTCATCCGGGGTGATCTTTCCCCGGGCCACCAGATCCGCCACCAGGGAGTGGTCCCGGGTGATCTGGGTGATGCCGTCGGCGCTGATCTGATAGGCCCGGCTGTCCCCCACGTTGAGCACGAAGCCGTGGCGGTCGGCCTGGAGCCAGGCGGCCACCAGGGTGGTGCCCATGCCGGAGCAGTCCGGGTCGGAGAGGGAGCGCTCCAGCACCGCCTCGTTGGCCTCAGCCAGGGCCTGGTTCATCACGGCCCCGGGCTCCTCCCGGCGATCCCGCTCCACGACGGCAATCACGCAGTCCACCGCCATCCGGCTGGCCACATTGCCGCCCCGGGCGCCGCCCATTCCGTCACAGACCACAGCAAATACTGCGTCATCCAGGGTGCAGCTGTCATAGCAGTCCTGATTTTGTCTGCGGACCAGCCCCCGGTCGGTAATCCCGTAAACGTTCAAAGAAACACCTTCCTTATTCGTCTTTGAGGTGCAGGGTCTTGCGGCGCAGCTGGCCGCAGGACGCGTCAATGTCGCCGCCCAGCTTCCGGCGCACCGTCACGGTGACGCCATGGCGCTCCAGCCGCTTTTGAAAAGCGGCGACCCGGCGGCTGGGTTTCAGCTTGCTCTCCCGCACGTCGTTGAGGGGGATCAGGTTGACGTGCCCCGGCATGCCCCGGAGGTACTCGGCGAGCAGGTCGGCCTGGGCATCGCTGTCGTTGACCCCGTCGATCATGGCGTACTCATAGGAGATCCGCCGTCCGGTCTTTTGGAAATACCGGCGGCAGCTCTCGAACAGCCGCTCCACCCCCACCGCCCGGTTGACCGGCATGATGGCGGAGCGGGTCTCGTCATCGGGAGCGTGCAGAGAGACCGACAAAGTTAATTGTAACTGAAGGTCTGCCAGTTTGTCAATTTTTTCTGTCAATCCACAGGTGGAAAGGCTGATGTGGCGCATACCGATGTTCATCCCGTCGGGGTGGTTGACCAGATCCAGGAAGCGCATCACGTTGTCGAAGTTGTCCAAGGGCTCGCCGATGCCCATCAGGACGATATTGGAGATGGGCAGGCCGGACTCCTTCTGGGTGAAGATGACCTGACTGACGATCTCCCCGGCGGTCAGGCGGCGCACCAGGCCGCCGATGGTGGAGGCGCAGAAGGCGCAGCCCATGGCGCAGCCGATCTCCGTGGAGATGCAGACGGTGTTGCCGTGCTGATAGCGCATCAGCACCGTCTCCACGCAGTTGCCGTCCTCCATCCGCCAGAGGTACTTGATGGTGCCGTCCAGCCGGGAGACCTGCTTGCGCTCCACCTGGAGGGCGGTCAGCGTACACCGCTCCGCCAGCTTGGCCCGGAGGGATTTGGAGAGATTGGTCATCTCCTCGAAGGACTCCGCCCCCCGGTGCATCCAGACAAAAATCTGTTTGGCCCGGAACTTGGGCTCCCCCAGAGTGGACAGGAATGCCTCCAGCTCCGGGATGGTCATGGACTTCAAATCCACTTTTTCGATGTTCTGCTCAGCCATTTCCTCGCCTCAGCTTTGCGATGTAAAATCCGTCAGTCCCGTGGATCTGGGGCCACAGGGTGATTTCCCCCGGGGTCTCCCCCGCCGGCCCAGGCAGCCGGAAGGGCTCCAGGTAAAACTGGGGATGCCGCTCCAGGAACGCGCTGGTCACCGCCTGGTTTTCCCGGCGCAGCAGGGTGCAGGTGGAGTAGAGCAGCGTGCCGCCGGGGCGGACACAGCGCCCCGCCGTCTCCAGGATGTCCGCCTGGATGGCGGGAAGCCCCTCCGTCTCCCTCAAATCCTTATAGCGAATGTCGGGCTTTTTGCGGATGATCCCAAGCCCGGAGCAGGGCACGTCGGCCACCACCAGGTCGAAGGCGGCCTCCAGCTCAGGCTGAAAGGCCCTGGCATCCGCCGCGGCGGTGTGAATGCACGTCACTCCGAGCCGCCTGGCCCCGGCCTCAATATGCCTGAGCTTGTTGGCATGGAGGTCCCGGGCGAGAATGTCGCCCCGATCCCCCATGGCCAGGGCCAGCGCAAAGGATTTCCCCCCCGGCGCGGCGCAGAGATCCAGCACCCGCTCCCCCGGAGACGGGGCCGCCGCCAGGGCGCAGAGCTTGGCCGCCGCGTCCTGGACATAAAACCGTCCGGCCTGGAAGGCGTCCAGCCGCTCCAGGTCGCCGCTGCCCCGCATCAGCAGACAGTCCTTCAGCCAGGGGTGCTCCCGCACCTCTGCGCCGGCCTGGGTCAGCTCCTCCAGCAGCGCCTGGCGGGTGGTTTTCAGAGGATTGATCTGGATCACGGTATCCGCCGGCATGTTGTTCAGCTTCAGCAGGGGCTCCACATCCCCGCCCAGCTCCTCAGACAACAGCCGCACCAGGGGATAGGGGTGGCTGTACTGGACCGACAGCCGCTCCAGCGGGTCCCCGCCCGCCGGGAGCGGTGGCTTCCCGGCCCGCTGAAAGGCCCGCAGCACCGCGTTGGTCAGGGAGGCCGCTCCCCGGTTGCGCTGGTGCTCACGCACCAGTTCCACCGACTCGTTGACCGCCGCCCGGTCGGGCACCCGGTCGAGAAAATGGAGCTGGTAGAGGCCCAGCCGGAGGCTCACCCGCACCGGCGGGTCCAGCTTGCAGGCGGGCGTACTGGAAAAAGCATCGATCCAGAAATCCAACAGCAGCCTGTTCTGCACCACCCCGTAGCACAGCCTGGCGGCCAGGGCGGCGTCTCTGGAGGACAGCTTCCATTTCTGTGAGGCGCTGCGGATGGCCTGATCGCACCAGGCCCCCCGGGTCTCACAGGCCGTCAGGGCGGCAAAGGCCGCCTCCCGGGCACAGGACACCCGGCTTGAGCTCATGTTGGCCCCTCCCCTCTCAGATCCCATCAAAACAGCGAGTGTCCCCGCAGGTAGTCCACCGCTTTCATCCGCTTCTTTCCGGGGGCCTGGAGCTCCAGGATCCGAAGCACCCGGCCATCCCCGCATGCCACATTGATCCCCCGCTTGTCCGCTCCCAGCAGGGCGCCCGCAGGCCGGTCCGAGCGGATACCGGTCTCCTCCACCGCGAAAATCTTAAACATCTGCCCCTGGATCTCCATGGTGGTGGCGGGCCAGGGGATCAGGCCCCGCACCTGGTTGTGGATCTCCCGGGCGGAGCGGGAAAAGTCGATGGGAGACAGCTCCCGGCTCAGCATGGGGGCGTAACTGCTTTCCCCGTCGTCCTGGGGCGTACGATGGGCGGTACCCGCTCCGATGGCGGCCACCGTCTCCCCCAGCAGCTCCGCCCCCAGCACAGCCAGCCGGTCATGGAGGGTCTCCACCGTCTCATCGGGGTCGATGGGGGTGGCCCGCTGGGAGATGATGTCTCCGGTGTCCAGCCCCTCGGCCATATACATGATGGTGACGCCGGTCTCCGGCTCGCCGTTCAGAACCGCCCAATTGATCGGGGCCGCCCCCCGGTACTTGGGCAGCAGCGAGGAGTGGACGTTGATGCAGCCCAGCCGGGGCAAGTCCAAAATGCGCTTGGGCAGGATCTTGCCATAGGCGGCAACCACGATCAGGTCGGGGGCCAGGCCGGAGAGGGTGTCATAGACCCCGTCGTCCTTCAGCGTCGCCGGCTGGTAGACCGGCAGGCCATGGGTCAGGGCCGCCGCCTTGACCGGGCTGGCGGTCAGCTTCATTCCCCGGTTTTTGGGCTTGTCCGGCTGGGTCAGCACACCGGCGATCTCATGGCCGTCCTCCACCAGCCGCTTCAGGGAGGGCACGGCAAACTCCGGCGTGCCCATAAATACGATCCGCATCTTACTCTTCCACCTCTTGGCCCTCGGCTTCCATGGCCTCCAGCTCCTCCACCGTGTAGGTGCGGTCCACCAGCTCATCGAAGAGGTGGCCGCTCAGGTGGTCGATCTCATGGCAGAAGCAGCGGGCGGTGAGGCCCTGGTCCTCCACCTCAAAGGGATTCCCGTTCCGGTCCTGGGCCCGGACCCGCACCACCATGGGGCGCTTGACAAAGCCGTAGCGGCCCGGGACGGAGAGGCACCCCTCCAGGCCGAACTGTTCCCCGGAGCTCTCGATGATCTCCGGGTTGACCAGCTCGATGATCTCGTCGTTTTCATTGATGACCACCACCACCTGGCGGAGAATGCCCACCTGGGGTGCGGCCAGGCCGACCCCGTCCGCCTGGCGGAGGGTCTCGCTCATGTCGTCCAGCAGGGTGTGGAGCTTCTCGTCAAAGCGAGTGACGGGATGGCATTTCTTGTTGAGCACTTCATCGCCCTTTTTTACGATCTCACGCAGCATTTTCGTTCCTCCATTATTTATTCCATGGGATTCAAGTCCGCTGAAATGGACACGCCCCGGTTTCGTTTGTCTGTCTGGGCCGTCCTGAGCAGATAGCCCACCATGTTCCGCAGCGCCGCCCCCTGGCGGCCCAGCACAGTGATCCGGTAGCGGTAGCGTTGATTGACCATCAGCACCGGCGCGGCCGCAGGGCCCAGGACCTGGAGCTCCAGCCCGCGGCAGGACTCGTCCCGCTGCCAGGCCCGCAGGCCGTCGGCCAGCCGCATACAGCTGCGCAGGACGGCCCCCTCGTTGAGGCCGGACAGGGTGAACACATACATCTCCCGCATGGGCGGGAGCCCACGGGCCCTGCGAAGCTGGATTTCCGTCTCGTAAAAGCGGCCGTAGTCCTGCCGGGCGGCACAGAGGATCACGTCATTTTTCGGAGTATAGGTCTGTATGACCGCCCGCCCCATCCGCTCCCCCCGTCCGGCGCGGCCCACCACCTGGGTCAGCAGGGAAAAGGTGCGCTCCGCGGCCCGGAAGTCGTCCACATAGAGGGACTGATCGGCGGAGACCACCCCCACCAGGGTGACGTTCTCAAAGTCCAGTCCCTTGGCCACCATCTGGGTGCCCACCAGCACCGGGATGTTCTGGCGGCGGAACTTGTCCAGCATTTTTTCATGGGTGTGGGTGGCGGAGATGGTATCGGCGTCCATCCGCATCACCTCCACCCGGGGAAAAAGCCGGTTCACCTCCTCCTGCACCTTCTGGGTACCCGCACCGGAAAAGGCCAGCGCGCCGCCGCAGGAGGGGCAGTGGGCGGGCAGCGGCTCGGAGTGGCCGCAGTAGTGGCACATCAGCCGACCATTGGCCTTGTGATAGGTGAGCCGCACGGAGCAGCGGGGGCAATGGGGGGATTCGCCGCACTCGGTGCACACCACCATCCGGCTGGTGCCCCGGCGGTTGATGAACAGGATGGACTGCTCCCCTGCGGCGATGTTGCGCTCCAGCTCCCGGACCAGCTCCCGCCCCAGAACGGCGTCCGAGCCGGAGCGCAGCGCCTCCTTCATATCCGAGATAATCACCTGGGGCAGCTCCTTCTGGTTGTAGCGCTGGCGCAGGGAAAACAGGTGATAGCGCCCCTCTTTGGCCTGGAACATGGATTCCACCAGCGGCGTGGCCGAACCCAGCACCAGCAGCCCACCGGAGCGGGCAATCCGGTATTTTGCCACATCCCGGGCGTGATAGCGGGGGGTGTTTTCCGACTTATAGCTCCCCTCCTGCTCCTCATCCAGTATGATCAGCCCCAGGTGTTCCATCGGGGCAAAGACCGCAGAGCGGGTGCCCACCACCACCTTGGCCAGGCCGGAGCGCACCCGCTTCCACTCGTCATAGCGCTCCCCGGCGGGCAGCATGCTGTGCAGCAGGGCGATCTCGTCCCCGAACTGGGCGGAAAAGCGCGCCAGCAGCTGGGGGGTCAGGGCGATCTCCGGCACCAGGATCAGCGCGGTCTTACCGGCGGCCAGGGCGGCGTGGACCAGGTGGATATACACCTGGGTCTTGCCGCTGCCGGTGACCCCATAGAGCAGGGCGCAGTCGGGCTTGTCCTGGGCCAGCAGCGCCTCCAGCCCCTCCAGGCTCCGCTGCTGCTCTCCGTTCAGCTCAGGGGGATCCGCCCGCTCCACCCAGCGCTGCTGGGGCCGTCGGAACACCTCCCGTTGCTCCAGGTGCAGTATGCCCTTTTTCTCCATGGCCTTCACCGTCGGGGTGCCCGCCCCGGTGAAGTAGCGGATGTCCTTCAGCGAGACCTCCTTGAGATCCGCCAGCAGCCCCAGCACCGCCCGCTGGGCCGGGGCGCGGCTGGACAGCCGGGCCCCGGCCTCCTCCGGGTCCAGATCCAGCACGGCGATCTGCTCCATTTTATCTCCCACATGCCGTTCTGCGGAGGTCTCCAGTGTCAGAATGCCGGCGGCCTGGAGCGCTTTCAGGGCCTGACCCGGGTCGGCCTGTCCAAAGGCCTCCCGCAGTTTCCCCTTTTCCATGCCGTCGGGATGGGCACAGACCAGGTCCAGCACCTTTTGGGCGGCGGGGGTGTCCGCGGCGGCATAGGCCCGCTCCCGGCTGACGCCGGGGGCGATGTGGTAGCGGTCCTGGAGGGAAAAATAGGCCCCCGCGGGCAGCATGGCCTTCACCGCCTGATAGACGGTGCAGTAATACCGCTCGTGCATCCAGAGGGAGAGCTGTATCCCATCCTGGTCCAGCACCGGTGCCTCGTCCAGCAGCGCCAGGACGGGCTTGACGCCCCGGCCCCGCTCCCCGGAGTACAGGTCCAGAATCAGCCCCTCCACCCGCCGGTTGCCGGTTCCGAAGGGGACGATGACCCGCATGCCGGGCCGGGCGCGCCCCAGAAAAGAGGCGGGCATGAGATAGCTATAGGGCTTGTCAATGGCAAAGGTGGCGGAGGAGACCGCCACATGGCACAGGGTATCCTCCAGCACGAATGCCCGCCCTCCTTTTGGCTTCCTCAACAAAAACACAGGGAACAGCGTCCGGTTTCAGCAACCGTACGCTGTCCCCAAGACCTCAGAAAACGATGGGCTCCTCCTGGCGGAGGTTGCCGCTGCGGACCTCCTCCAGGGCCATGGTCACCGGCTTATCCTCCAGGGAGATGGTCTCCTTCTCCGCCTCTTCGGAGATCTCCCGGGCCCGGTGGGCCACCATATTGACCAGCAGATAGCGGCTTTCGATATGGGCCAGCAGTTCATTCATCGGATATAAAACCATAGTTATTGTTCCTCCTTGATCAAATAGATCCGTTTGGATGTACGGCAGCGCTCGGCGAGGAGAATGGCCAGGACCTCCGCCGCCGCCGCCGCCACATCGTCATTGACGACCAGATAATCATAGCGCTTGACCTCTTTGAGCTCCTCCCTCGCCCGGTCCAGCCGGCGCTGGATGACCTCCTCAGAATCGGTGTTGCGACTGTGGAGCCGCCGGGAGAGGGCCTCGAAGGAGGGGGGGATGACAAAGATCAGCGGGGTGTCCGGCCGCTTGTCGTGGACGATCTTGCTGCCCACCACCTCGATGTCCAGCAGCACGTCGATGCCCGCCTCCAGCTTCTCGTCGATACGCTTGGCCGAGGTGCCGTAGTAGTGGCCGGAGTAGTTGGCGTATTCCAGCAGCTCCCCGTCCCGGATCATCCGCTCAAACTCGGGCGTATCCACAAAAAAGTAATTGACGCCGTCCTCTTCCCCCGGCCTGGGCTGGCGGGTGGTATAGGAGACGGAAAAATAGAGATCGGGCCGGCGGCGCAGCACTTCCGCGATCACCGTGCTTTTGCCGACCCCGGAAGGGCCGGAAATAATTGTCAGGCTCCCTTTTTGGGCCTTATTCATCCTCAGTCTCCCCCTCCGCTGTCGTCTCCCGGCTGTTGAGCCGGTTGGCGATGGTCTCCGGCTGAATGGCGGAGAGCACCACATGGTCGCTGTCCATCAGGATGACCGCCCGGGTGCGCCGGCCGTAGGTGCCGTCGATGAGCAGCCCCTTCTCCCGGCTCTCCTGGATCATGCGCTTGATGGGCGCGGAATCCGGGCTGACGATGGCGATGAGGCGGTCCGCGGAAACCATGTTGCCAAAGCCGATGTTCAGCAATTTCATCTCAGTTCCTCCGTCTCACTCAATGTTCTGCACCTGTTCCCGCAGCTTTTCGATCTCCGACTTCATATCCACCACGATGTGGGAGATGGCCAGGTCGGAGCACTTGGAGCCGATGGTGTTGGTCTCCCGGTTCATCTCCTGGATCAGGAAATCGATCTTGCGGCCCACGATGCCCCCCTCCGCCAGAAGGGAGCGGAACTGGGCAATATGGCTGCGCAGCCGGACGGTCTCCTCGTCCACGGCCACCTTGTCGGCAAAGATGGCGGCCTCGGTGAGGATGCGGCCCTCGTCGATCTGGGTGTTGCTCAACACCTCCTGAAGCTTGGAGAGCAATTTCTCCCGGTATTCTTTTACCGTCTCGGGAGAGCGCTCCTCCACCAGAGCCACAAAGCGCTCCAGATGCTCCAGCTTGCTCAGCAGGTTCGCCTCCAGCTTGGCGCCCTCGGCCCGGCGCATTTGGTCAAAATCCGCCAGGGCGGCGTCCAGCACCGAGTAGAGATCTGCGGCCAGGGCCTCCTGGTCCTGGGGAAGTTTTTCCACGGTGAGTACGTCGGGAAAGCGGGAGAGCTGAGACACTGTGACATCGTTTTCAATGCCAAAAGCGACGGACATCTCCGCCATCGCCTTCAGATAGCTCTCCGTCAAGGGGCGGTTCAGGGTCACCGCAACCGCGTCGGACTGGGTGGCGTCCACCGTGACAAAGACATCCACCTTGCCCCGGGAGGCGGATGCCTTGACCCGGGACTTGATCCCCTCCTCCGCAAAGACACAGGACCGGGGCAGCCGCACGCTGCAATCCAGATAGCGGTTGTTGACGCTCTTCACCTCAATCACGATGGAGCGTCCGTTCAGCTCCGCCTCGCCCCGTCCGTAGCCCGTCATGCTTTTGATCATATGCACACCTCATTCGGCATCATATCGTATCTAGTAATTATAACAATTCTTTTGCCCCGTGTAAAGTCAGCGGCTGACAAATCTCCGCCGAAGCTGGGGAATCAGCCGGGCCTGGACCAGCGCCATCACCTTGGAGAAGGCGTAATCATAGATCAGGAAGATCACGCTGCCCCCCACAAAGAGCACCGGAAGGAAGGGCACAGGGTAACTCCAGGCCTGGACGGTGGGCTGAAAAAAGAGCCGGTAGGCCAGAAAATAGAGCAGCGCCAGTACAACATTAAAAAATACCAGCTTGAGCACATACTCCGCCGCCCGCACCTTCAGCCGCTCCAGCACGCTTTTGACCAGGGGATAGAGACCGAACAGGCAGACGAACAGCAGAGCCACATGCTTGGCCGGCAGCAGGATCAGGGAGAGCACGCCGGATACGGCATAGCATAGGATGCCGGCCAGATACCCCGCCGCGGACACCGCCACCGCCACCGCCAGGCCGGCGACGGCGGAGAGGGCCGTCCAGCCGCTGGGGATCACACCGGCCAGCAGCTGGATCACCAGGGAAACAGCGGCCAGCATGCCGGACAGGGCGATGACCCGGGGAGAGCTCTTGCCCCGCTTCATCAGCAGCGCCCTCCCCCGCACAGGCAGTTCATGCACATCAGTGCGGTGCAGCAGTCCATGGCGTCCATACCGGAGGAATAGCCGTCGGAGCGGTAGGCCTGTCCGCTCTGCTGCATCATATTATAGGCCCTGCGGTACTCCACATTGCCCGGATCCATGGAGACGGCCCGCTGATAGTTGCTCATGGCTTCGTCCAGCCAGCCCTTGCGGTAGGCGATGCTGCCCTGGAGGAAATACCACTCCGCGTCCTGGCGGGTGGCCCGGGAGAGCAGCGTCTCCGCCTGATAGATGTCGCCGGCGTTGATGGCGCTGCGTACCTGGGCGTAGATGGGGTCCGCGTGGCCCCGCTGCTGCTGGTAGCCGTTGTAGCTGCTGCCGCCGCCGGAGGGCCGGCTCTGATAACCGGAAGAGGACGTCCCGGATTGGTACCCCCCTCCGCCGCCGGCACGCATCTTGGTGATGGCCTCGTAGGCCTCATTGATCTCCTTCATTTTCTCCTCCGCCAGATCGGCCAGAGGGTTGTTCTGATAGTTGTCCGGGTGATATTTACGGGCCAGGGTGCGATAGGCCTGCTTTACCTCGTCATCTGTCGCCTCAGGGGTAATGCCAAGTACACTGTAGGGATCGTTCATATTCTGTTTAACTCCTGTTTCTTTTGTTTGCGGCGGCTTTTCCACACGCCGGAAAAGACCATTTGCCTCACGCTCTGCAGCCCCGCACATAGGATGTTTTCCACCACCGGGCTGTAGTATCCAAACTCGCCCAGATGGAAAGCGGAGATCGCCAGGTTCTCCGAGTGGCAGATGGTGCGCTCCATACTCTGTTTCGCGCCGGCCCACGCCTTCCCCGCCGGCTTGGAGAACTGAAAGCGGCGGGCCACCGGGTTATAGCGCCCCCGGGACAGGTCCTCCTCCAGATCGTCCCAGGCGTCGATCAGATAGATCCAGCGCCCCAGATGGTAGAGCAGCTGTTCCAAGATGCGGGCAGAGGCTTGTCCGCCGTCTCGGGGGACGACGGCGGTCAGGATTCGGGCGAATTGATCCGCCATGCGGTCGATGGAGGAGCAGCCCTCCCCTTCCAGCCGCTGCAGCTCGGCCAGGTGGCCGGCGATCTCGCGATTGAGCTCCGGGCAGGCGTCCCTGCCCCGGCGGAACACCCCGTGAAACAGGGCCAGCAGTCCAAGGGCGGGCAGACGGCGCAGGCCCCGCTCGTCAACGAACTGGTCCTTGAGCTTCCAGTAGACCAGAAGCACCGAAACATCGGCCGCCGCATCCAGGGAGGCGTCCGGCTCACATATCTTCCTCCCCCCCAGCGGGGCGGAGAGACAGCGGCGGCAGGTGCGGCACGGAGGCGATTCCTCCTGCCGCAGCAGCAGCGCCAGAAAGGTGCAATCGTAATTGAGCAAAAACTGGGCCAGGAACCCATAGCGCCGTTTCAGCGTATGGCAGAGCCCGCAGTAGACGCCTCGGTAATCACTCCACTGCTCCTGCGTCAGCTTCTCCCGCACCGGGAGTACATAGCCAAACATGGATCGCTCAGGAGGAGATATTGACCACAACCTGGTACTCGCCCACGGCGCCCACATCCGCAAAGCCGCGCACCCCAACGGTGGCGGACAGTGTGCGGGTGCCCTGGACGTCGGCGTCCAGATTGCCCAGATCCACGATCACATAGACGTCCTCATCCAGCACCAGCTCCATGGTGCTGGCCGCGCCCCGGATACGGACCTCCAGGGCCTCAGTGACCAGAGTCACCGTCCCGATGCCCTCGGGCTGGTTGATCAGCTCGATGTCCGAAGTCTGCACTATCCGGGTGGTCAGGCCGGTCATGGACACGGTGACCTTGGCTGTGGTGATGCCGCTGATAATGGACACGCCGTCAGGGACCGGGATCTCCATGTTGACCACTTCCGAGGTCACGATCTGGGACAGGTCGATGGTGCCCAGGGAGATGGAATCAATTTCCTCCAGCCGGTCCGGGGTGCCGGAGATGGTTACCGTGTCGGGATCAATGACCGCTGTGGCGTTCTCGCTGGTGGCGCCGGCGCCGGAGGAGAAGCTGACCGTCAGCGGGACCTCTTTGACGATCTGGACCGGGAAGATGGTATAGACCTCGGTGATGTCGCAGGTGAGGTTGGTCATATCCACCTCGTTGCCCTCCGCGTCCACCAGGACGATGGGCAGCTCGCCGGACCAGGTGGAGCTCAGGTCATCCACATCCAGGGTGACCAGGGCGTGATCCACCTGCTCCACCAGGCTGCGCTCACCGCTGACGGTGACCTCGCTCTGTTCAAATTCAAAGTCTGTGTCGCTGATCCGGGCGCCCTCCACTGTGGTGCCCACAAATTGTCCCTCAATCTCAACGGTCTTGGACATCATCTGCACCACATCCACGTCAATGCTGTCGACGCTGTAGTTCAGCGCCCGCAGCTGGGAGGACAGACCGCTGGGATAGCTCACGTCATAGTCCAGGGAATAGTGGCCCTCCGCGTCGATCTGAGTGTCTGCCCGGACGGTGATGATAATATTGGTCCGGTCTACCTGGGAGATGGCAGTTCTGGAGCCCTCCAGCTGGATGTTGACCGTGGTGTCTTTGCCGGAAATGATCATGAGACCATTTTCCGCCAGGGTGTCCTCACCGATAAAGGTGACGGGAATATTGTATACCGTCGTGGTGCTCCGGGGCGCCTCGATGATGTCGATATACAGCCAGAGGGCGATGGAGCAGATAACGGCCAGGATCATGTAAAATACCTTGCTGTTGCTCAACTTATTCCACATGATCTTCGCCTCTCTTCTTCCGCCGCAGGAGATTCCGCAGGGAGCGCTTGCCATCGGACTTGGCCTCTGCGGGGATCAGCTCATTGCGCAGCAGCCGCTCCAGCGTCTCCAGCGAGAGGTGCCGCTTCAGCATGCCGCCCACCGCCACAGAGATGGCGCCGGTTTCCTCGGAGACAATGGCGACCACAGCGTCGGAATGCTCGCTGACGCCGATCCCCGCCCGGTGCCGGGTGCCCAGATCCCGGCTGACATTCAAATTGTCGGTCAGCGGCAGCACACAGCCAGCGCACAGCACCCGCCCGTCCCGGATGATGACGGCACCGTCATGGAGCGGGGCCTTTGGCCAGAATATATTTTTCAACAGCTCGCTGGACATCTCGGCGTCCACAATGGTGCCGGATTTGACGCAGTCATCCAGTATGGTCATCCGCTCAAACACCACCAGCGCACCGATCCGATCCCTGGACATGGAGCCGAAGGCGTCCACCGTCTGCATGATCGCCCGCTCGGTCTGGCTGGTCTTGATCTGGGGAGCCAGAATCTTGCCGAACCCCTTGTTGCCAACCTGTTCCAAGAAGCGGCGGATCTCCGGCTGGAACAAAACGATGAGGGCCAGAAAACCGATGTTGACCGCGGCCCGCAAAATGTAATAGAGCACATACAGCCGGAAATAGTAAGCTGCGGCAAGCGCCAGAAGAACCAGCACTATGCCCTTCAGCACCTGGCCCCCCCGGGATTTCCGGGTCAATAACAACAGACGGTAGATGATATAGGCGATGATCGCCATATCAATGATGTCCGTCACTTTGATCATCTGGATATATCTGAGGCAGATATTCGCGTAGTGCGCAATTAAACTCATAATGCCTCCTATGCCATCGACACAAAACAACAGGCCATCCAGCAGGAAGCCGGAAGCCAAGGATACTTCTATTTTATTTATTATATCGCATTGAAAGAAGCATGGCAAGTTGAGACGGGGATATTTATGTTAATTTGTGATGAACAATCTGTTGTAAAATCATTAGAAATGTCTCTGTCTCCCGCAGGGTGTTGAATGCGGAAAAACTGACCCGGACCGTGCCGGTGTCCAGCGTACCCGCAGAGCGGTGGGCCTGAGGGGCACAGTGCAGGCCGCCCCGGACGGCGATCCCCCGCCGGCCCAGGGCCTGGGCCAACAGCTGGCTGTCGGCATCCTCATATTGGAAGGAAAGCACGCCGGTCTGATTTTGCCGGCGGGAATAAAACACCCTGCCCCCGTCCATCCTGTCCAGCCCCTGGGCCAGGTGCTCCAGCAGATGCCGCTCGTGCCGGGCGATCCGCTCCACCCCGGTGGATCGGACAAAGCGGACCCCCTCCAGCAGCCCCGCCACGCCGGCCACGTTCTCCGTCCCCGCCTCCCCCCGGTCCGGCAGAAAGGCGGGCATCTCCTGGCGGATGGATTCGCTGCCGGTACCTCCGGTCAGCAGCGGGAACAGGGCATCCCCGGTCTGATCTCCGCAGAGCAGGACCCCGGTGCCCTGGGGGCCGTACAGGCCCTTGTGGCCCGGAAAAGCGATATAGCCGGCGCCTAGTTTCCGCAGGGAGAGCTCCACACAGCCCGCTGCCTGGGAGGCGTCCAGGATCAGGGGAACGCCGGCACGGCGGCAGGCTGCGGCGATCTCTGCCACCGGCAGCACATAGCCGAATACATTGGAGACACAGGTGCACACCACCACCCGGGGGCGGCGCTCCAGCTCCCGCTCAAAGGCGGCCAGCGTCTCCCCGTCCTCGAAGAGGGGTGCCTGAGCTGCCCTCACGGTGACGTCGGGGATGGAGGCCAGGGTGCGGGTAACCGCGTTGTGCTCCCAGGCTGAGGTGACCACCGTGTCCCCGGGGTGGACCAGAGAGCGGATGGCCAGATTGAGGGCGTGGGTGGCGTTCAGGGTGAAAACCACCTGTTCCGGCCCAGGGACATCAAACAGCTCCGCCAGCTCTGTACGGCAGGCAAAAAGGACCTCCTCCGCCCTCCGGGCGGCCGGGTGGTCGCCCCGGCCCGGGCCGGCACAGCCGCGAATCGCCCGGGCGACGGCTGCCGGCACCGCCGGCGGCTTTTGCAGCGTGGTGGCCGCACTGTCAAAATAGATCACAGGCTCACCTCGCGATAGCTCCCGTCCCCGGTGGTAATATACACTTTTTCCGGGTTCAGCCCCACTTTATTTAATACGATCAGCGCGTCACTCAGGCTGCGCTGGGATACCTTGACGGAATGGCTGCACCCGTCCCCCGAGATGGAGCGGGGCGAGCGGAGCATGTGGGCGGTGATGCCGGCCCGCTCCAGGGCAGCCGCCGTTCTCTGGGCATAAGTCAAAGAGCGGCAGACAATCAGATAATAGACCATAAAAATGCGCCTCCTGCCCCAGTTTATGAAAAATCCGGGGCGGTGTGCGCGAAGCCGGTCCCTGGGGCGGGAGATTTTGTCGATTTCCGGGCGTTCCGGACGCCGTCCTCCGCGCCGCGCAAAAAGGCGTGCGCGACCCCATCGACCACGCACGCCGATTCCGTCTATCCGATCCGCTCCATCAGGGCGACCGCCTGGGCGGCGATCCCCTCCCCTACGCCGGTAAATCCCAAGCCCTCCTCGGTGGTCGCCTTGAGATTGACCCGATCCGCAGAGATCCCCAGAATTCCGGCGAGATTGTTCCGCATGGCCGGAATGTGGGGAGAGAGCTTGGGGCTCTGGGCGATGATGGTGCCGTCGATATTGACCACGGCAAACCCCTTTTGCGCCAGCATCTCCCGCACCCGGCGCAGCAGCTCCAGGCTGGAAATCCCCTCTGTCTCCGGGTCGTCATCCGGGAAGGCGTGGCCGATGTCCCAGAGTCCCGCCGCCCCCAGCAGAGCGTCCATCACCGCGTGGACGATGACATCCGCGTCGGAGTGGCCCAGCAAGCCCTTTTCCCAGGGGATGTCCACGCCCCCCAGGATGAGTTTCCGCCCGGGTACCAGCCGATGGACGTCATAACCCTGACCGATCCTCATGTCCCATCCTGCCATGCTGCGATCGCCTCCCCCAAAATCAAATCAAATTGTGTGGTGATCTTCAAGTTGAACCGCTCCCCCTGGGTCAGGGTGACGGTTTTTCCGATCCGCTCCACAGCGGCGCAATCATCGGTCAGAGAGCGCTTCTGGGCCACACAGTCATACAGCGCCCCCCGGATCAGATCCCCGTCAAAGATCTGAGGGGTCTGCACCGCAAATAATTTGGCCCGGTCCGGCGTCCCGGTCACCACGCCGTTTTCTGCGGTCTTGATGGTGTCGTTCATCGGAATGGCCGGGGCGGCAGCGCCGGTTTTCTCCGCCGCCCGGATGGTCTCCTCCAAGATCTGCTGGGAGACAAAGGGGCGGGCCCCGTCGTGGATGGCGATCAGCTGGGCGTCCCGGGCCGTCTCCTCCAGCCCGATCAGAACGGAGCGGCTGCGGTCCTCTCCCCCGGCGACCACTTTGGTCACCTTAGTAATGCCATACTCCTGGCAGACCTGACCGATGGGCACGATCAGATCGGGACGGGTGACCACCACAATATCTTGCACCAGCTCACAGCGCTGAACGGCGGACAGGGTGCGGGCGATCACCGGCTGGCCGCCCACCGGGGCCATAATCTTGTCCACCCCCTGCATCCGGCTGGCCGAGCCCGCCGCCACAATAACAGCGGAACAGATCAACGGCCGCTTTGGCTGTTTTCGTCTGCGTTTTTGAAAGATAGGGCTCATAGAACCCCCCCTTTCCATCCAAATCTGTCCGACCGCCTGTAGTGACGGCGGCAGCTCCTTTTTTCAAATGATACCATAATTTCCGGAGGCAGACAATAGAAAAGGGACCGGATACAATGATCCGGTCC